>URDT01000001.1 GCA_900546745.1 uncultured Mycoplasmatota bacterium
TTTGACTGGGGCGGTCGCCTCCTAAAGAGTAACGGAGGCGCTCAAAGGTTCCCTCAGAATGGTTGGAAATCATTCGAAGAGTGTAAAGGTATAAGGGAGCTTAACTGCGAGACCAACAAGTCAAGCAGGTGCGAAAGCAGGACTTAGTGATCAGGCGATTCAGAATGGAATGGTCGTCGCTTAACGGATAAAAGTTACCCCGGGGATAACAGGCTGATACCACCCAATAGTTCACATAGACGGTGGTGTTTGGCACCTCGATGTCGGCTCGTCACATCCTGGAGGTGTAGTCGCTTCCAAGGGTTGGGCTGTTCGCCCATTAAAGTGGCACGCGAGCTGGGTTCAGAACGTCGTGAGACAGTTCGGTCCCTATCCGTCGTGGGCGTAGGAAATTTGAGGAGAGTTGTTCCTAGTACGAGAGGACCGGAATGAACATACCTCTGGTGTATCTGTTGTCACGCCAGTGGCAGCGCAGAGTAGCTATGTATGGAATGGATAACCGCTGAAAGCATCTAAGCGGGAAGCCAACTTCAAGATGAGATTTCCCATTTTTTATAAAGTAAGATCCCAGAAAGACTATCTGGTTGATAGGCTAGAGGTGGAAGCATGGTGACATGTTGAGCTGACTAGTACTAATAGATCGAGGATTTAATCCTATTTATATTTAAAATTTGATTGAATACACATTATCATGTTTTCAGAGAATTATTTTCTCTATATAATTAAATTGGTAACGATAGCAAAGAGGATACACCTGTTCCCATCTCGAACACAGAAGTTAAGCTCTTTAACGCCGACGATAGTGTAAGCGAAAATAGGTAGTTGCCAATTTTTTTTTTGCATTTTTTTCTCTCTTTATGTTTTTATAAACTGTGTTATTTTATAATATAATGATATAATATTATTAGTTAGTATTATTGAGGTGAGCTATATGAGAACATTAAATTTATTTCTTTGGAAACTAAATGATATAGAAAAAATTCTAGATAAAATTAAAGAAAGTAGTTTTGACAGTATTCAAATAAGTCCACTTCAAATAGTATCTGATAATCAAATAATAAGTTGGTGGAATATCTATAATATTTGTGGCTACGAAATTGGAAATCCTCTTGGTAATACTACTGACTTAAAAGAGTTATGTGAGAAGGCAAATGAAAAGGGAATTAAGGTTTTTTCAGAAATAATTCCAATAAATGTATCAAACGTTGATTTGCCAATAGAAAATAAAATTTGTTATGAATTGCTTTGTATGAATAACTTAATTTGTATAAATCAAGTAGAAAAACATAAAATACTACAATTACTAGATAAATTAGGAAAATGTGGACTTTCAGGTTTAATTTTAAATTACAGTCCATTGTTTTTAAAACAAGAGGATAAATTATTTTTAGAAGAGGTAATATCATTACTACAGATACATAAAATGGTGCCTTATAGCTATATCATGAATATTAATGAAGAAAAAAAACGTGAACTATTAAAATATGTTGTCCCAATTACTTCATATCAAGATGGAGAAAATCAATTAGGGGTAAAATATATTGAAAGTCATTACTCCTTTAATAATCTTAACTTTGGCTTTACTAGCATTGTACCCTCAAGTAGAATTTCAGAATTATATAATGAATTATGCGACGACTATGATGATACTGTTTATTACGCACGTCCTTATGATGATGAGTGGATGTCTAATACTGTAAAATTTGCAAACCAAAAAATAAAAAAATTACACTAAAAATTTATAAAATACTGTTTTATTGATAAAGATTTTGTTATACTAAATTAAGGTGATTAGAATGGAATATAAAATTACTACAAAAAATGAATTTGAAACAATTGAATTAGCGCAGAATTTTGAATCAGAGAAGTTTCCAAACATGATTTTATGTTTAGACGGAGAATTAGGCAGCGGAAAAACAATGTTTACAAAGGGAATTGCAAATGCTCTTGGAATTACCGAAAATATTACTTCACCAACTTTTACGATTATTAAAGAATATGAAGGAGAACTACCTCTTTACCATATGGATGTATATCGTTTGGATGGTAATACTGACGGTATAGGAATTGAAGAGTATTTTACTAAAGGTGGCGTTGTTGTAATTGAATGGGCAAGTACTATTAAAGATATTTTACCTGAGGAACGATTAGATATAAAATTTAAGGTTGTAGACGAAACAAAAAGATTAATTATATTAAATCCACATGGAAAAAAATACGAAGATTTATGTGAGGCAGTATTATGATTTCATTATTTATTGATACTTCTACAAAAAGATTAATTATTGGAATTTATCACAATAATAAACAAATTTATTATAACTGTGAAAATACAAGTAATGACTTATCTAGCAAAGTATTACCATGTTTAAAAAAAACATTAGAAAGTATAAAGTTAACTTGTCAGGATATTGATAATATTTACGTTGTAAATGGACCAGGATCATTCACTGGAATTAGAGTGGGAGTGACAATTGCTAAAACATTAGCTTGGAGCCTTAATAAAAAGATATTTCCTGTGTCAGAATTGATGCTTTTAGCTACAACAGATACGGAAAAAAATTATATTGTTCCTATGATTGATGCTAGAAGAGGTTATGTGTATGGTGCTATTTATGATAAGAATCAACAACCTATTTTAAAAGATTGCTATATAAAATTAGAAGAACTAAAAAATAAAGTAGATGATTTATGTTCTATTGATAATGCTTGTTTTGTTAGTTATGATGCTATAGATAATAGTATAATCCCTAATATTTCTGTGGAAAAATTATTCAAAAAAGAATTTAAAGATATTAATCCACATTCTTTAAATCCTAATTATTTGAAAAAAACAGAAGCTGAGGAAAAACTAAATCAATGATTGATGAATTAAAAAAAGAAGAAGAACCGTTAGTGTTTCAACTGTTAAAACAGTATTTTAATGCTCAATATAAAGAATTGAACCCATTTGAAAAAATTCTAATTTACAAAGATACAGAAGTGGCTGGACTAATTAGTTATAGTATTTTGTATGAAAGAGCAGAATTAAATTATATTTTAGTTTTACCAGATTATAGAAATAATTGTATAGCATCTCTATTAATGAAGACTATGTTATCTGATTTGATAAAAAATAAAGTAAAGAGTGTTACATTGGAAGTAAATGAAAACAATATACCAGCAATTCAATTATATAAAAAATATGGATTTCAAAAGATTTCTATTAGAAAAAAATATTATGGGAATGAAGATGCATTGTTACTTCAAAAAGAATTAAGGTGATAGTATGAAAGATATATATATATTAGCAATCGAATCTAGTTGTGATGAAACGAGTGTTGCAATTATAAAAAACGGCCATGATGAAATATCTTGCGTCGTCTTATCACAAATGGATATACACGCCTTATATGGTGGTGTAGTTCCAGAAATTGCTAGTAGAAACCATGTAGAAAACATTACTCTAGTAATAGAAGAATGTTTAAAAAAATCAGGATTGTCAATGGATGATATGGATGCAATTGCCGTAACTTATGGTCCTGGTTTAATAGGATCATTGTTGATTGGAGTAGAAGCAGCCAAAACACTTTCTTTTGTTTATAATAAACCATTAATTCCCGTCCATCATATTGCTGGTCATATTTATGCAAATAACTTAGAAAAATCAATGGAATTTCCATTAATGGCTTTAGTAATCAGTGGTGGTCATACAGAATTGGTTTACATGGAAAAAGATTACTCTTTTGAAAAAATTGGTGGAACACTAGATGATGCTGTAGGGGAAGCTTATGATAAAGTGGCTCGTGTTTTAGATTTACCATATCCAGGTGGTCCAAAAGTAGATAAGCTTGCTTTTGAAGGAAAAGATACCTATAATTTACCTTATCCATTGGATGATAATAGTTATAATTTTAGTTTTAGTGGATTAAAAAGTGCTGTTATTAATTTGAACCATAATGAGAATCAAAAAGGAAATAAAATAAAAAAAGAAGATTTAGCATGTTCTTTTCAAAATAGAGTTGTTAAAATATTAAGTAAAAAAACATTAAAGGCTATGAAAGAATATAATGTTAATAATTTAATTATTGCAGGAGGAGTTTCAGCCAACAAAGGAATTCGAGACGAATTTATAAAATTAGCAAATGAAAATCATTTTAATTTAACGATTCCAAATATTAAATATTGCACAGACAATGCTTCAATGATTGGAGCAGCAGCCTATTATGCATATCAATTAGGAAGAAGAGCTGATCTTTCATTAAATGCTAAAGCAAATGATTTATTGAAATAGATATTTAAAAAATATCTTTTTTTTAGGTATATATATGAAAATAGAAAACAATATTAAGATTAATTAACAGTTTTCATCGTAAATTTTTTTAATAATTGCTTTTGTATTGTAAAATTTGCTTGATTAGAAATTAGTCTTGAATGAATAATATTTGTTTCGTTTAATTGTTTTTCCAATATATCATATTTTTTTTTCTTTTTAACTTTGAAATTGGTCCCTTTGTTGATGTAATAACAATTTGATTTTCTAATATTGTATAGTAAATAGTATTCTCTAAATTATTTTCATTGTAAATAATCATGCAGGTTGGATAAATTTTATTATTGAAATTTATTTTTAGAATGGAAATAAACTTCTTTTTATTGTAATAGTAATGAAATAATTCTTCTTCTGTTAATGGAATAATAATGCGTTCTTTTAATAGAAAATAAAGATAATTATTGAAAAATATTAAGTTGATAATCTCTTTTATTCTTAATATAAAATTTATAAGTGGAATAAAACAAACTAACAAATGAATTACATTTTTCTTTTGTATTTTTTTATAACATTCAAATTTATATCCTTGATTGGTAATATTTATAAAAAAAATGTAATCGTTAATAATCTTCATAACTAAATTTAATAGTACACTTAATATATATATTTTTACTGCCAAAATTAACACTCCTTTTTCCCACAAAATAGGCGCGGAAATTTAAATTTATCATATTTTTTAACTCTTAGTCAATGAAAGTTTAAAAATATAATACATTATCAATTATATTTGATATTATGTTTACATTTTATCGTCTTTTATCATAAGCATATATTTTTAAGGTTCATATGATAAATATAGCTAGGAGGAATATAGGTGGAAAAAACAATTTTAAAAATTAAAAATTTAAAAAAAATATATCATACCAAGAAAAAAGAAATCTTAGCAGTGGAAAACTTTTCTTTTGAACTAAAAGAAGGAGAATTCGTATCAATTGTTGGACCAAGTGGATGTGGAAAATCAACAATTTTATCTATTTTATGTGGTCTTTTAGATAAATCCAGTGGAGAAATTGAACTAGTAAACAATACTACAATTGGTTATATGTTACAAGAAGATAGTTTGCTAGAATTTAGAACAATTTTAAAAAATTGTTTGTTAGGGTTAGAAATCAAAAAACAATTGACAGAGGAAAATAAAAAATATGTTTTAGATTTACTAGAAACTTATGGACTTAAAGATTTTGTTAACAGTTATCCTGAAAACTTAAGTGGTGGAATGAGACAGAGATGTGCTTTAATTAGAACATTGGCAACTAAACCAGATATCTTACTTTTAGATGAACCATTTTCAGCATTAGATTATCAAACTAGATTAGCAGTGTCAGATGATGTTTATAAAATATTAAAAAAAGAAAAAAAGAGTGCTATTATGGTAACCCATGATCTAGCAGAGGCAATTAGCATGTCTGATAGAATCATTGTATTGTCTGGTAGACCTAGTAAAATAAAAAAAATTTATGAAGTAAAGCTAACAAATAAAAGTAATCCAATAGAAAATCGAAAAGCAAAAGAGTTTTCTGAATACTATGATATGATATGGAAGGATATTGATTTTCATGTATAGTAGAGAACATAAACAATTTTTAAAAAAAATTAAAAGAGAAAAATTAATTGTTAGATCTATTCAGATTTTAATATTGCTTTTATTTCTATTTTTATGGCAATTAGCAGCTAGTAAAGGTTGGATTAATTCATTTATCACATCGAGTCCTAAAGAGGTTATAAACACCTTAATAAAGCTTAGTAATGATAACCTTTTTGAACATATTTGGGTTACAATTTATGAAACATTTATTAGTTTTGGTCTTGGAACAATAATTGGTATTTTTATAGCAACAATTTTATGGTGGAATCATTATTTATTTAAAATTTTTGATCCTTATTTAACGATTTTAAATAGCTTACCTAAAGTTGCCCTAGGTCCTATTATTATCATTTGGTGTGGTTCTGGGATAAAATCTATAATTATTATGGCTTTGTTAATTTCTGTTATTATTACAATTATTAATATATCTGTTTGTTTTAACAGTGTTGATTCTAATAAGATAAAATTATTAAAATCATTTCAAGCTACTAAAAATCAATTATTTTTTAAACTAATCTTCCCAAGTTCTATTACGAGTATTGTAAGCAGTTTAAAAATCAATATTAGTATGTCGTTAATAGGTGTTATTATGGGAGAATTTTTAGTTTCTAAAAAAGGAATAGGATATTTAATATTATATGGTTCTCAAATTTTTAATTTAAATCTTGTTATGACTGGAATAATAGTTTTGTGTATTGTAGCAGCATTAATGTACTATATTGTTTTATATCTTGAAAAAAAGCTAAACAAATAAAATTTAATCTGAATATTGATAAAGATATTGATTAATTTTTTAAAGTGTTACGATTGATATATCATAGAAATTTTATTCATAAGAAAACCTCTAGAAAAAATCTAGAGGTTTGTCTATAGTTTGGAAAAAATCGGTTTCTAATTAAAACCGATTTTTATAATTTTTATTTAGCAAATTTAGTAGTAACTAATTTATCATAAGGTGCTCTTTTTTCTAATTCATTTGCATTTTCAACAATATCCTGGATATGTTCAAAATCTTTTTCTTCAATATATGTATTATCAAACCATGCATCAATATTCATATAATTTTGAACCATTACTTCAAGATCATTAATAGATGAATCTGGAAAATAAGTTGAGATGTTTTCAGCTACTTCTTTGGCTGTATGATTGTGAGTATATTCTAAAGCCTTATTAATAGCATTTGAAAATCCTTTCATTACATCTTCATTTTCTTCTATGTAGCTTTTACGAGCATTATAAGCTGTATAAGGAACAACTCCTCCTAATTCTCCTACAGATGCTACAATATGACCATATCCTTGCTTTACTAGATTTGTAGCTGTTGGCTCAAATAAAGCAACAAAGTCTCCATCTCCACCTATAAAAGCACCACTTGTAGCAGAAAAATCATAACTTGTATCAAAATTTAATTTTGAGGTATTTAGTCCACCTTGATTAATGGCATATTCTAGTGTCATGGCAGGCATTCCTGCTTTTCTTCCTGCAATAATATGTTTTCCTTTCAAATCTTCTATACTAAAATTTTTAATTTCATCTCGTCCAACTAGAAAACTTCCATCTTTTTTTGTTAAACCAGCAAAATTCACTAAATAATCTTTTTCTCCATTATTATAAACATAAATGGTAGCTTCACTTCCACAAAAACCAATTTGAACATCTCCAGATAGAACAGCAGCAGTAACCTTATCTGCTCCTGGAGTTAAAATAAATTCTACGTCTAATCCTTCTTCTTTAAAATAACCTAAAGAATCTGCTAAATATTGCGGAGCATAAAAAATAGAATGTGTAACCTCTGCCACTTTAATTTCTTTTAGATCTGTTTTATTATCTTGTTTAAAAATAATGATAATTGACAAAACGGCAATTAAAACTAAACAGATAATTGAAATAAATATTCTTTTCAAAATAAATCCCCTTCCTTTTCACTTTTTATTATATTCATAAAAAATAATGTGGTGTCATTATATTTATTTTATAAAAAGAGTTGACATTAAAAAATATTATATGATATAATTAACTTGTTCATTTGTTATGGGGAATTAGCTCAGCTGGCTAGAGCGCCACGTTTGCACCGTGGAGGTCAAGGGTTCGAATCCCTTATTCTCCACCAGATTGAATTTTAACCTTTGTTTTTCAAAGGTTTTTTTAGTTTATTATGAAATCAAAATATACAACATAGGAATTGCATAATTTTTGTGATATACTTGAAATGTGGAGGTGCGATTATGGAAAATTATGAAGCAGAATTTTATCAACTTGAATTAGTGTACAATAAAATTTGTAATGCAAATAAAAGTATTTTATCAATAGAAGAACTAAGAAAAATGGTTGAAACTTTATCTAAAAATACACCATGGAATATGAAGTCCTATAGTGAATGTTTGTATAGATTGAATGACTCATTTTCCAAATTAGATCAAGATGTGAGAAGCTCAAAAGATATGGAAAGTATTTTAGAATTAAATCAAAATTTTCTTAATCAAGCAAAACATATTTGTCAACAATATATTGAACCTTTAAAAATACAAAGATATAACTCTACTAAATATACTACACAATATAGAAAAGAACATTATAAACAATTAAATGTAGATTTATTACCTGAAGATAAAGATGCTTTTGTGGAAGCTGTAGAATATAATGGAAAAAAAATAAAGCAAGTTTTGCGAGAATTTATTTTAAATTATATTTCTGAAACAAATAAAAAGAAAGAGCAGGATAATAATAACAATACCTAGGTAATAAGAATAGGCATTGTAACGAAGCTTTTAAAAATTTAAAATACCAATTATAATAATAAAATTAACATTTAAATTGTTTTACATTGACAAAAACTAGGTAATAATGTTATACTGCCATTGTAGAGGAGATGATAATATAGAAAAGACAAAGAACAGAATAAAAAAAGATAGGTAGCATTCCGGCAAGAATCTTCTACCTATCAACTATTGAAATCCATTGAAAAATGAATTCTTACGTATTATAACAAAATATATCTCATTTTTCAAGCAATTTCAATTAATTCAAGAAAGGTGAGAATTTATGAGTTCAAGGAAAAATAATCAAATTATACAAGTAAAAATAAATTCAAATAATGAATTAACAGTAAGCAGTAGAGAACTATATAAAGGATTACAAATCGTGATTCCTTATCAAAAATGGTTACGTAAAGTATGTAGCTACGGTTATATTCAAAACCGAGATTATTATGAGTCACATTCACAGATTAAAGAAAAAAATTATATTATTTCTTTTGATATGGCAAAAGAAGTTGCATTACTAGAAAAAAATAAAAAATCTATGCAAATAAGAAATTATCTAATTGAAGTTGCAAAAATAAATAAACAAATTTATAAATTAGATAAAGAAGCAAAAAATAAAATATTATTTGCTGATTGTATTTCGTTATCTTGTACTGGAATTTTTATTGGAGATATGGCAAAACTACTTCGACAAACTGGAATAAATATAGGAAGAAATAGATTATTTAAATGGTTAAGAAAAAATAACTATTTAATAGAGAGTGGATATCAAAGAAATATGCCAACACAATATTCTATAGAAAAAAATCTATTAAAAATCACTGAGAGAGCAATTTGTTGTTCAAACGGTCAAATCTATATTAAAAAAATACCAACAATAACAGGAAAAGGACAAATCTATTTTGTGAATCTATTTTTATCTCTAAATTTAAAAAATAAAAGTTGAAACTTTACCAATATTAGTTTATACTTATACTGTATTTTTAACTGAAATAGGAAGGAATGATCCTAGTGGAAAAATTAATAATGATTAAATATGGAGAGTTAACAACAAAGAAAGCAAATCGTAATTTTTTTATTAACACTTTAACAAAAAATATTCAAAATATTTTAAAAAATAATCAAGTTATAATAAAAAAAGATCGTGTAAGAATGTATATTGAATGTGATCAAAAAGAATTAGAAGAAGTAGAAAAAAAATTACAGAAAGTATTCGGAATTCACGGTATAGTAATTGCTGATAAGGTAAATACTAATGTTGAAGAAATACAAAAAATTTCTTTAGAAAAAATTAAAAAAATGCCTGGTCATACATTTAAAGTAGAAACCAAGCGTGCTGACAAATCATTTCCAATTCATAGTATGGATTTTAATAATCAAATTGGTGGTTTTATTTTAAAGAATACTGATTTAAAAGTTGATGTCCATCATCCTGATATTTTTCTTCATATAGAGATCAGACATGAAGGAACATTTATTTATACAAATGAAATCAAAGGAATTGGTGGTTATCCTGTTGGTATTCAAGGAAAAGGTCTTTTAATGTTATCTGGTGGTATTGATAGTCCGGTTGCTGGATATTTAGCTTTAAAAAGAGGTGTGGATTTGGAATGCTTATATTTTGAATCTCCTCCACACACTAGTTTAGAAGCTAAAAATAAAGTAATTAAGTTAGCGAATATTATCAATGAATACTCTGGGAACATAAAAGTAAATGTTGTTCCTTTTACTAAAATACAAGAAGCAATCTATAAAAATGTACCAGACAGTTATATTATTACCATTATGAGAAGAATGATGTACCGAATTGCTGAGAGAATTTGTCAAAAACATAAACTTAAAGTAATTATAAATGGAGAATCTATTGGACAAGTTGCTAGCCAAACTTTAACAAGTATGATTGCAATTAATAATGTAACAAACTTACCTGTAATTCGTCCAGTTGCTTGTATGGACAAATTAGAAATTATTGATATTGCGAATAAAATTAAAACTTATGAAACAAGTATTTTACCTTATGAAGATTGTTGTACTATATTTTTACCAAAGCATCCAGTCATCAATCCAGACTTAAAAAAATGTATTCAATATGAAAATACTTTTGATTATGAATCATTAATTGAAGAATGTATAAATAATATAGAAACGATTCAAAATTTAAACTCAAATGAATTTGAAGAATTGTTATAAATTACCAATTAAAAAAATGTATTAAAAAATGCATCCCGTACAAGATATAAATGTACGGGAGGTGAATACAATGAATAATAAAAATACAAGTAGATTATACGTACCAGGTGCTAAACAAGCTATCGAAAAAATGAAATATGAAATAGCTAATGAATTAGGTGTTAATATGGGACCTGATGCTACAAGTAGAGCTAACGGATCAGTTGGTGGAGAAATCACTAAAAGATTAGTTCAAATGGGTGAACAACACATTAGTGGTTCTAATTACCAAGCTAAATAGTTATTTTAAAGAAACAGTATAGCTGTTTCTTTCCTTTTTTTTACATTCATAATTATTATATAAGTACTCACAATAATAATGTAAGGCGGTGAGATTTATGAATCAAAAATTAGTAGCTCCATCTTCTAAAAAAATTCTTGAAAACATGAACTACGAAATAGCCAGAGAATTAGGTGTTACACTTGGCGCTGATACTACAGCACGTATGAATGGATCAGTTGGTGGAGAAATGACCAAAAGATTAGTAGAACTTGGAAAACAAACAATGACACAAAAATAGTATTTTGAATACTATTTTTTTTAAATAATAAATGTTATAATCTATATATAATAAGGAGGGATAACATGAATGTTTGGCGTAATTTTAAAGGAGATAATTGGAAAGAGGATATTAATGTAGAGGATTTTATTATCAATAATTATCATGAGTATAAAGGATCTGAAAAATTTTTAGAAATAAAAACAGAAAAAACTAATAAAGTTTGGGAAAAATGCTTAAAATTACTAGAGCAAGAAAGAGAAAAAGGTGTTTTAGATATTGAAACAAAGAAAGTCTCAGGTATTACTAATTTTGAACCAGGTTATGTAGATTTAGAAAATGAAGTGATTGTTGGTCTTCAAACAGATAAACCATTAAAAAGAATGATTAATCCATTTGGAGGAATTCGTATGGTCTATAAATCGTTAGAAGCTTATCATTATACCTTAGATGAAGAAATAGCCAAACATTTTTCTAGTTATCGTAAAACCCATAACGAAGGTGTTTTTGATGCTTATACAAAAGAAATTAGAAAATGTAGGAGTGCTGGATTATTAACAGGTCTTCCTGATGCCTATGGTAGAGGAAGAATTATTGGTGATTATAGAAGAGTAGCACTATATGGAATTGATATTTTACTAGCTAAAAAATTAGATGATTTAGATCATATAACAAAAATAAACGAAGAAAACATTAGACTTAGAGAAGAAGTAAATGAACAAATAAGAGCGTTGAATGACATTAAGAAAATGGCTTTAAGTTACGGTTTTGATATTAGTAATCCTGCAACAAATGCCAAAGAAGCTATTCAATGGTTATACTTTGGTTATTTAGCAGCAGTGAAAGAAAATAATGGTGCTGCTATGAGTTTAGGAAGAACTTCTACATTCATAGATATATATATAGAAAGAGATTTAGAAGAAGGAACAATAAATGAAAAAGAGGCACAAGAATTAATTGACCAATTTATCATTAAACTAAGATTAGTAAGACATCTTCGTACCCCAGAATATGAAGAATTATTTGCTGGTGATCCAACTTGGGTAACAGAAAGTATTGGTGGTATGACATTAGATGGTAGAAGCTTAGTAACAAAGACATCTTTCCGTTATTTACATACTTTAATGAATTTAGGACCAAGTCCAGAACCTAATATGACTATTTTATGGAGTGAAAATCTTCCAGATAATTTTAAAAAATATTGTACAGAAATCTCTATAAAAACAGACGCTATTCAATATGAAAATGACGATGTTATGCGACCTATTTATGGAGACGACTATGGAATTGCTTGTTGTGTTTCAGCTATGAAATTAGGTCATCAAATGCAATTTTTTGGAGCTAGATGTAATTTAGCAAAAGCACTTTTATATGCTATTAATGGTGGATATGATGAAAAATCAAAAGAACTTGTAATAGAAGGCTTTGAAAAAATAGAAGATGAAGTACTAGATTTTGAAAAAGTAAAATCAACCTATTATAAAATGCTAGAAAAAGTTGTTCAGGTATATGTAGATGCAATGAATATTATTCACTATATGCATGATAAATATGCTTACGAAAAATCTCAAATGGCTTTACATGATACAGAAGTAGAGCGATTAATGGCATTTGGTGTAGCTGGTTTATCCGTTGCAACTGACTCTTTATCAGCTATTAAATACTCCAAAGTTATCCCAATTCGAGACGAAAATGGAATAGCAATTGATTTTAAAATTGAAGGTGATTATCCACAGTATGGAAATGATGATAATCGAGTAGATGATATTGCTGTTAATTTATTGATGAAATTTTCAAATGAATTAAAAAAACATCCATTATATCGAGGAGCAAAACATACTTTATCGGTTTTAACAATTACTTCTAATGTTGTTTATGGAAAGAAAACAGGATCTACTCCAGATGGAAGAAAAGCAGGAATTCCTTTTGCTCCAGGTGCTAATCCAATGCATGGCAGAGACCATAGTGGTGCTTTAGCTAGTCTTAATTCGGTAGCTAAAATACCATATTTTGAAGTGTGTCAAGATGGTATTTCTAATACATTTTCTATTACGCCAGACGCTTTAGGTCATACAAATGAGGATAGAATTGATAATTTAGTAGATATATTAGATGGCTATTTCAGAAAAGGAGCTCAACACATTAATGTAAATGTTTTAAATAAAGAGTTATTAATTGATGCCATGAATAATCCTTGGAAATATCCTACACTAACAATTCGGGTTTCTGGATATGCCGTTAATTTTAATCGTTTGAGCAAAGAACAACAACAAGAAGTAATTAATCGAACATTCCATAATAAATTATGATTGGAAATATTTCATCAATTGATACTATGGGACTAGTAGATGGCCCTGGAATTCGTGTGGTTGTCTTTTTACAAGGATGTAGTTTAAGATGTAAATTTTGCCATAATCCAGAGACTTGGAATGATCGACAAAAGAAAAAAACATATACTCCAGAAGAATTAGTAAAATTTATTTTAAATTATAAAGAATATTTCAAGAAAAAAGGTGGTGTTACATTTTCAGGTGGTGAGCCATTAAAACAACCTGAGTTTTTATTAGAATGCTTAAAACTATGTAAAAAACATGACATTCATACTTGTATTGATACTGCCGGATATGCTTTTGATTATGAAGAAATATTGGATTATACGGATTTAGTTTTGTTTGATATTAAAGAAATCGACTCTGAACGATATCAAAAATTAACAGGTAGAAAAATTGATTTATCATTAAAATTTTTAGAGACATGTCAAGGAAAAAATGTGAAAATGTGGATACGTCAAGTAATTGTTCCAGGCTATAATGATAATATTACTTATATCAATAACTTGAAAAAATTTATAAAACCACTTAAAAATATTGGAAAAGTAGAATTACTTCCTTATCATACAATGGGAATAGAAAAGTATAAAATGTTAAACATTCCTTATCCATTAGAGAATGTTCCAGATATGGATTTAGAAAAATGTAAGGAATTAGAGAAATTATTAAAATGAGGATTATTCATCCTCATTTTTTGTTTTTAAAAAATTTACAATGTCATTATCGGGTATATTTAAAATTTTAATAATTTTTTTTAGTGTATTAATTCTAGTAGCCTCTTCATTTTTTTCAATTCTTTGCAATTGACGAGTGCTTATTTCTAGTTTTTCAGCTAGTTCTTCTTGTGTTAAGTTCATTTTTATTCTATTTTCTTTAATCACACCAATCACCTAGACAAATTATGTCATATTTAATTGTCGTAAAACACGGTATTTTGTGTCGTTTTATATTGACATAAAATGTCGTGCTTATTATAATGATAGTGTAAATAAGTTTTGAAGGTGGTGATAGTATGAAAGAAGCTACAGGAGAGGCAAATATGACTGTTGTAACAATTATTTTAATTGCTGCTATTGTTACAATAGCAACCCCACTTGTTAAAAATATGATGGACAAAACAGAAGATAAAGCTTGTTGTATGAATAATGGTGGATATTGGAAAGGCGATTCCTGTGTAAATAATGATGGTGAATTAGTCAGCACAGATTGTTAATACTAAAAATATATCCTTACAATAATTTTATTTACAAATCTATAGTATTAACAATAATTTAAGATTTTATTTACAGAAAAATAGTTAGTTGAAAACTAACTATTTTTTATAAAGAAGGATTTTCAACCGATGTGATAATAGAATACTGTCCGCTTTCAACAACAACATAAAGGACAATAATTGCCGCTAAAACAGAAAGGTCAGAAGCTGTTATTTGTAAATTGAGAAAAGTGACATCTTCTCCCTTTTTTTGTGCTCTATTTTTATCTTCAAAATTAATGTATAAAAATACAAGAGATAAAAAAAGTACAATAATTCGATTTAGTATAGAAACATAATAGGAATTTTTACTAGAAATAATAGGTTTCTTTGTAAGTAGTTCTGTTTTACTATTGTAAGTTAAAAATAAAGATATTAATAAGCTTAATATATAACCTATAGTAGCAATCATTTGAATATCAAGAGATTTTATTTTTTCATTCATGGAATTGTTCTCTAATTAGTTGTATTTCCTTTAATTCACTAACAGTTACACATTGAAATCCTTTCTCTTGTATAATATCAACAATTTTGGGTAAGGATTCTAATGTTTGTTTATGGGTATCATGCATTAATATGATATTACCATCTTTTAATTTTTTTGTGGCATTGTTCACAATTCTATTTACATTTTTATATTTCCAATCTAAGGTATCTACATTCCAAAGAACAACATTTAAAGAAGAAATGCTTTTTATAAAACTATTAACAGAACCATAGGTAGGTCTTAATAACTTTGGTGTATAACCTGTATATTCTTTTATAATTTGTTGCGTTTTATTAATTTGTTCCATAATTTCATCTGGTTTGAGTTTTATAAGCCATTTGTGATTATAAGAATGATTTCCTATTTCATTTCCATATTCTAGGCTTTTTTTTAAAATGTCAGAATAGTTACTTACCTTATTTCCAAGTACAAAAAATGTAGCATTACAATTTTTTTCATGTAATATATCAATAATTTTTTCTGTATATTGACTAGGGCCATCATCAAAAGTTAAAGCAACTACTTTTTGATTAGGATCAATAACTCTTTCAGGAATAGAAACAGAAACTGTTTTATCTTGTATAATAGGGGATAGTTTAATTTTTAAATCTAAATCCGAAAGAGGAATAGTAACTGTTTCAACTTCATTTTTATCTTTTATAAAAATGACTAAATTTTCTCGATCAAAAATAAAAGAATAATCCATTTTTTTTTGAAATTTTTCTTCTATAATAGATTCAATAATATCATTATCCGCTACTATATCATTGATCTGAACTTCTTTTTTCTTATTTGTATCATATAAAAAAGTTTTAACAGAATTATTAATGTCATTATGATTGTTCTTATAAATATATAAAGCTACACAGATATAATGATCTATATAATGAAATGTATAATCAATATTTAATTCATTTTTGTCATTATCTTTATTGGAATCGTTAACAAAATTAGAATAAATAAAATCTACTTCTTTTTTTATTTTTGAATCAATCTTTGTATTTGTAATAGGATAGTTAATAGCAACAATATAATTATCAGTTTCTTCTATAATAGTTCCAATTTCTCCATTTGTTTTATGAGAACACCCACAAAAAATAATACAAAAAATGAATAATAATAATTTTTTTCTCATACTTTCACCTATTCAATTATATTCAAAATAAATATTAATATTAAATGTGCTTTTTTTTTTGAAAAGTCTTGATTTGCCTACAAAAAAATGATATTCTTTAAGTGTAAGCAAGATAGTTGCTTAAGACAACGAGGAGGTTATTTGAAATGTCAAAAACAGATTTAGTAAATTACATAGCAGAAGAAGTTGGATTAACAAAATCAGATGCTACAAAAGCTTTAGAAGCTATGATGAATGGTGTAATTAAAGGATTAAAAGAAAGTGAAAAAGTTACTTTAACAGGGTTCTGTACTTTTGTTGCAAAAGAAAAACCAGAATCAACAGGACGTAATCCAAGAACTGGAGCTACTGTTACGATTCCAGCAAGAACAGCTGTTACAATCAAAGCTGGTTCTAAATTAAAAGAAGCTTTAAACTAAGAGACTAAGTTTCTTTTTTTTTTACAAATATTTAAAAAATATGATATGATAAAAATGGTGATATTATGTATGAAGTGGCAATTAGTATTTTAAAAGAGTTAAATGAATTGGGATATACTTCTTATATCATTGGTGGTTATCCAAGAGATCGTTTATTGAATCAGTCAAATGATGATATTGATATTTGTACAAGTGCTACTCCAGACATTATAAAGAAGCAATATGAAATAATAATTGATAATAGTAAATATGGTTCCTTACAAATCAAAAAAAATAATTATTATTTTGAAATTACTACTTTTAGAATAGAATTAGAATACCATGGTCGTTATCCAAAAATAAAATATACAAATGATATTTTAGAAGATTTAAATCGTAGAGATTTTACTATTAATACATTTTGTATAGATCAATATGGTCAAATTCATGATTTTTTAAATGCTGAATCGGATTTAAAAAATGGTATTATCCGATGCATAGGAGATACAGAAGTAAAAATAAAAGAAGATCCTATTAGAATTTTAAGAGCAATTCGATTTTCTACTAAACTAAACTTTAAGATCGAAAAAAATTTATTACAAGTGATTGACAAATATCAAGATTTAGTTTTAAATTTAAGTAATCATCAAATTGAAAAAGAACTTTCAAAAATGAATGAAAAAGGAATACAACAATTTAATCAATTAGAAATAGGGAGGAAATTTTATGCCAGAAAAAGTAATGGATTTAATTAAAAATGGAAATTTTACGTTCCCCAAAATACTATTATTTAATTATCAAGAGTTAAAAATAAATGAAAGCCAATTAATTTTATTAATTTACTTAATGAATTTAAAAGATACAGAATTCAATCCAAATAATATTACAAAAGATTTAAAAATGCCATTAACAGATGTACTCACTAATATAGATGTCTTAACAAATTTAAATTTAATTAAAATCGATTTAAGGAAAATTGATGGAGTAAGGCATGAATTTATTAACATAGATCAATTATATGAAAAATTATTATATTTAGTAATTAATGAAGAAAAAGAAGAAATTCCATCAAATATTTTTAGTACATTTGAAACAGAATTTGGTCGCACTCTGGCTCCTATGGAATATGAGATTATCAATAGCTGGATAGATTCAGGATATTCAGAAGAGTTAATCATAGCAGCTTTAAAGGAAGCTGTGTATAATGGAGTATTTAAATTAAACTATATTGATAAGATACTTTATGAATGGGGTAAAAAAGGAATAAAAAGTATTCAAGATATAGAAAAAGAGAAAACAAAATTTCAATCAAAAAAAGAAGAGAAAAAGGAATTATATGACTACAATTGGTTGGAAGATGAATAATACCTTAGAGTATTTAGATGAATTATTCCCAGAGGCAAAATGTGAATTAAACTATAGTAAAGACTATGAATTACTAATAGCTGTTATGCTTTCAGCACAAACAACAGATAAGAGAGTAAATGAAGTAACAAAGGTATTATTTTCTAAGTATCCTACTTTGGAAACACTAAGTAAGTCTAATATTTCAGATTTAAAAAAAATTATATATCCACTAGGTACGTATACGAAAAAATCCCAAAATATTATTGATATAGCAAATTCTTTGATAAATATTGGCGGAACAGTTCCAAATGATAGAAAATTTTTAGAAAGCTTAAGTGGCGTAGGTCGTAAGACAACTAATGTAGTACTTAGTATTCTTTATAATGAACCATGTATAGCAGTGGATACTCATGTTGCTAGAGTTAGTAAAAGATTAGGATTTGCTAATAAAAATGATGATGTATTAAAAATTGAAAAAAAATTAACAAAAATAATTTCTAAAAATAAAATGAATAAAGCTCATCATCAATTTGTTTTATTTGGAAGATATTATTGTATAGCTAGAAATCCTAAATGTATTGATTGTAAGTTACAAGATTTTTGTAAATATAAAAAAAACACTTCAAAAGAGAACTTCCCTTAGGGATTAAGTAATTTTTAGAAAAAGGCAAAAATTGAAATATAGTTTATGCCTTTTTCTTTTGTTAATTTTTTGAAGGTAAGTTTATTTCACCAATAAAGTTAAATACTATTTTTAGTTTTTTAACCTTTTTACCTAAATTATCATTCACGGTATACACATAAATTTTCTCTATAAAAGTTCTTATAATTTCTGCATCTAATTTAGTTATATTGGAGTAAAAGATTAAGAAAGCTATTTGTGTTAGCAACTTTTTCTTGCTCATTTTTAATAATGGATTGTAATTCTTTTATTCTGGCTGTTAAAGTTGATTGTTCTCTTTCATAGTTAGATGACATTTTTATAAATTGTTCATCACTAACTTTTCCTTCTACATTATCTTCATAAAGTCTTTGAATATATAAATCCAGTTTAGTAAGTCTAGCTTGTGACTGTTCAACTTCTTTTTTAGATTCATTAATTTTTTGCTCTAACAATTTATTGCTGTTTTTAGATACAATTTCCACAAATTCAGATTCATATTTTTTTTGCAAATGATGTAACTTGCTGAATCATGTATAGAAGAGAATTTTCAATATCAACATTTCTAATTTGATGTGAAGTACATTTATCTTTTCCACGTTTTCTATAAGTAGCACACACCATGTATTCTTTATCGTGACTTCAATCTTTAGAACGAACTTGATATAATTTTGCACCACAATCGGCATAATATACTATTCCAGATAATATTGGTATTTCTCCAAGTGGAGTACGTTTACGTTTGCCATTTCTAATTCTTTGGACTGTGTTGAAAGTATCTTCATCAATGATTGCTTCATGAGTATTTTTGAAGATTTTCCATTCTGATGGATCATTAATAATTTTCTTTTTTAACTTATATGATTTTCTATGTGTTTTAAAATTTATGGTATACCCAATGTACTCTTGTCTTTCTAATGTGCAACTGTTCGACCACTCCAATTATATAAATTTCTTATATTTGGAGATGAAGTTGGTAGACCAATACTATTATAATAACTTGCTGGTGTAAGAACTTTTTGTTCTTTAAGTATATTAGCAATTTGTGTTGGACCGTTTCCTTCCATACATAATTGGAATATCTGCTTAATTACTTTTGAAGCATTCTCATCTACAATCCATTTATTACTATCTTTTTCATCTTTTTTATAACCATAAGGTGGACAAGTACATAATGGTTTTCCTGATTCTCCTTTTGACTTAAAAACTGTTTTTATTTTTTTTGCTAGTATCTTTAGCATACCATTCATTTATGATATTCAAAAATGGAGTAAAGTCACTATCTTGTTGATTTGCACTATCAACACCGTTATTGATAGCAATAAATCTAACATCTGCATTTGGAAAAGCTATCTCGGTATAATATTCAACTTTAAGATAATCTCTTCCAAGTCTACTCATATCTTTCACAATAATAGTTTCAAATTTACCTTCATCCATTTTTGAAATTATTCTTTGAAATCCTGGTCTATCAAATGTTGTTCCACTTATACCATCATCAACAAAGAACTCTGTGTTTATAAATCCATTATCATCGGCATATTTTTGTAATATAGTTTTTTGATTTTTTATACTGTTGCTATCACCTTGTAATTCATCATCTCTTGATAATCTATAATAAAAAGCTGTGATTTTATCAGAGGCTGTAACATAAGGCTGTCTATATAATTCACTCATAAATTATCTCCTTTCTTATTGACAGCCTTCTTTTTGAAGTAATTCATATCCATCCAATAACCAATTAAGTATTGCACTTTGTATTTCTAGTTTGGCAAATTCATTTTTAAACGATTTATCTTGTTCTGTTTCATCAAAATGCCTTTCAAAAGGAATAATTATAACTCTACCACTTGTAAATATAGTCATATCATTTACTGCAGGTAGGTAGTTTGTGTTTATATATATTTTGAATTGTGGTTTAAAATCAAAACTATTTTCATGGAGAAATCTTGCATTTAAGGTATTATTACCAGTCATGCTTTTAACTTGCGCAGCATTTAAAACTAAACCTTTACTAGCTCTGATATATTAACAAAACGAACTCCTGCAAGTCTTGCAATATCCTCAGTAGGTTGTGAGCTATTTGCATTATTTTTAATAGCTATTGTTTCAAGTATTGCAGTACAACCATAAGAGCCTAAAACCTTTAATATACTTTCACATAAAGTTCCTTTACCATTTCTAGTACTTGCACCATATAAAATAGTCATACATTCATGTCTTGTATCTCCAGTAAGTGCATAGCCAAATATCTTCTGTAAAAATTTTGCTTTATCTTTATCTCCAGACATTATTTCTAAAATAAAATTATTCCATTTATCACTGTGAGCATTTAGATTAAATTTTACATTTGAAATTTTAGTTAATTTATCTGAACTTTTATGACGACTTTTAACGTTTATTGTTCCATTTTTACAATTAAAAATATAAGGGTCAGTATCAAATTCTGATATTGATATAGGATGATAAACTTGAGCATCTTTTAAAATGTTTACTCTGTAAGTATGAGATTGTCATTTTTTTGAATAATCCATATAACTTTTTCGTTTGTGTTCATCAGTAATTTTTAAAGCATACATATGAAGTAAATTAGCAAGAGCCATACATAACTTCATTGCTTTTAAGCCACCAATATCTTGTGATCATATTCCGTTTTCATTGTAAAACCAAGATTTGCGTTCTAGTACATAAAGAAGTTTTTCTTGATAGAAATCTGCAAATAACATTCCTGAACCAATGTCAGTCCAAGGACACTTTGAAAAATCAATTATTTCTAATGAGAGATCACTATCAAAATCTTTATCTATCGTTGTTTGTGACACTGGAGAATAATAACTTGTAATACCTGATAATGCTTTATTAATTGTTAAATTTCCATATGTAGCATTTCCATGAAGTTCATCCCATTTATGGAGAAATAATTTAGATTTTCTGTATAATCTATCAATTTGTTTTTTATCTCCATTGCAGTAGAATGCAAGTACAGAAATAAGAGCAAGATCAGCCTCACTTTGAGATGGATAATCCGAAATATCTTCGCTCCACAACTTATTAAATTTTGTTCCTTGTTTAGATAACATTGCTTTTTGAATAACATTATCATCGGTAAGATAACTTCCATTGTTTTCTGGTATAACTGTAGTGTTGTTGTTTTCACGTTTCATATAAGTATCAATTAACCATTGAAATCTATCCATGTTTTCAACAATTTCTAAATTTTGTATTGCATTTCCCGTGATAGTCACAAAACGATTTGTAGAGCCACTAACATATACTTCAACATTACCTTTTTTAATGTAATAGTTTTCTTTATCATAAGAATAACCATCTTGAGTAAATAGAAGAATACGCAATCCATTACCACTAGTACTAATCTCAATATAAGTGTTTTTAAAATGAAAAATAATTTCTTCAGACCAAGAATACAGTTTTCCATCAACTTTTATTCAAATACCATCATAAATATCTAACCTTGAAACTGTTAAATTAAAATCAGAAAATGTAGATGTATCATTAACTGATGCCTTAGTATTTGAATGTGGATTATATGGAACTTTTGTTAGTTTGCCATTACGTGTTTCATATTTCCAATTACAAAATCCAGCATTATCTTTAAGATAACTTGGTATGTTTTCTAAATTTACCATTTAAATTTCCTCCTAACATATCGAAGGAATAACTCCTCCTAAATGCTAGTCAAAGGAAAAGCGTTAAATTTTAGCCTCAAGAGTAAAAAATATCTAAATTAATATTGAATTTTTAGATATTTTATTGAATAAAAAGTATATAAATGATAAAATAAGAATCGTAATGAAATAATACGGAGGTATTAAATGAAGATAAGTTACAATAAACTGTGGAAACTAATAATAGATAAAGGAATAAATAAAACACAACTTCGTGAGCAAACAGGAATAACTACAAATATATTAGCTAAACTAGGTAAAAATGAATCAGTTCAATTAGAAGTTTTAGTTAAGATTTGTGATGTTTTAGATTGTAAAATAGATGATATTGTGGAATATGAATTAGGAGGTAAATAATGAATTTTGAAAATATGTCAAAAGAAGAATTAATCGAATATATTAATAACTTAAACGAAGAACATAGTGGAAAATATGGATTAGTCTGGGATGCAGAAAAAGTACCAGAACAAGTTGTTGTAGATTGTAATAAACTAATTCCAGTTTTAAAAGAAGAAGAAAGTAAAAAGATTGATAATGGTGGTGAAGATAATATCTTAATTGAAGGGGATAATTTTCATTCTTTATCAGTTTTGAATTATACACATAAAGAATCAATTGATGTTATTTATATTGATCCGCCATATAACACAGGGAAAGAATTTATTTATAATGATAAAATAATAAATGAAGAAGATGGTTATAGACATAGTAAATGGCTAAATTTTATGTCTAAGAGATTAAAACTTTCAAGGAATTTACTAAAAGATTCAGGAATTATTTTTATAAGTATTAATGATATTGAATTTGCTCAGCTAAAATTATTGTGTGATTCAATATTTGGAAACATGAACTATATATCTATCATTACGTGGCAAAACTTAGATTCTATAAAAAATGATGCTAAATATTTTTCAACAAATACAGAATATATATTAGTATATGCAAAAAATAAATTTGAATTAAAAATACAAGGTACTAAAAAAGGCGAAAAACAAATGTCATATTATAAAAACTATGATAATGATCCAAGAGGTGCTTATTTACTTACTCCACTTCATGCTAAAAGTGGATCTGAATCTGGTAAATATGAGTACACTTTTTCAAATGGTCAAACATGGAACGCACCTGAAGGCACATATCCTAGATTCGCCATTTCAACCTTACAAAGATTAGATTATGAAGGAAGAATCTATCTAGATCCAAAAGGTAAAAAAGTTCCACAAAAGAAAACTTATTTAAGCGAAGTAGGAGATAGAATGCCACCTGTTACATTTTGGTCTGCATCTGAATATGGAAGTACAAGACAATCAAATAATGAATTATCTAAAATAGTAGGAAAAGGAAAATTTCAAAATCCAAAGCCAATAAAATTAATAAAAAAATTGCTTGATTTAATTGATAATAAAGAAGCTGTAATTTTAGATTTCTTTGCAGGTAGTGGAACAACAGGGCAAGCAGTATTAGAGCTAAATAAAGAAGATGGAGGAAATAGAAAATTTATCTTATGTACAAATAATGAAAATAATATTTGTGAAGAAGTAACATATCAAAGACTTTCAAATGTTATAAATGGATATAATGGGAAAGAAGGATTAAAGGGTTCACTAAAATATTTCAAGACGGATTTTGTTGAAAATAATTCTACTCGAGATCAAATATATTTTGATTTAACAGAAAAATGTGTACCAATGTTATGTGTTAAAGAATCTACATTTAATTTAGTAGAAAAAACAGATTCATATGTTATCTATAAAGATAAAGATGATATAAATTATACTTGTATTTATTTTGACATATATCATAATCATTATAATGAATTTATTGAAAAGATTAAAGATATCAAAAATAATAAAGCACTATATATATTCTCTCTTGATAACCGAGTTGAAGAATATGAATTAGATGGAATTACTAATTATAAAGTAGAAGCAATACCTCAAAAGATTTATGACTTATATAGAAAATTAGTAAAACTAAGTAAGGAGAACTAATTATGAAGAAGTTAAAAGATTATCAAAGAACTGCAATAAGTCAATTGTTGCAATTTACTAATATATATTTAAAAACTCCAAAAAATGAAACTATTGTATTTCAAGCTCCAACAGGTTCTGGTAAAACAATAACAATGGCAAGATACATACAAGATATAGCAGAAGAATCTGATGAAGATTTATGTTTTTTATGGATTAGTATTGGTAAAGGAGATTTACACAGACAAAGTCAAAAAAGTGTTAAAAGAGAAATTGGCGAAGCAATTGAATGTAGTTTATTGGAAGATGAATTCTTTGGATCTCGTGATATTATAAACCAAAATGAGGTCGTATTTGTTAACTGGGAAAAAATCAGAACCAAAGATAGAAAAACAAACGAATTTAAAAATGTTTTAATGAAGGATTCTGAGAATAATAACTTTCCTTTAATATTAGAGAATACAAGAAATAATAATAGACGAATTATATTAATTATTGACGAGTCTCATTCTTCTTCAACCACAGAAAGAGCACTTGAAATTAGAGATGAAATTATTCAACCAGATTTAACTATTGAAATGAGTGCAACTCCAATATTAACTGGCAATATGAATGCTAAAATTGAGATTGATCCAATTGACGTTATCAACGAAGGCATGATAAAAAAAGAAATCATAATAAATGATAAAATTGCTAAAATAATAGAAAACGAAGAAGAAGAAAAAACGAGTGAGTTATTAGTTTTAGAATCAGCTTATTATAAGCAAGAGGAATTAAAGCAAAGATATAATGAATTATATAAAAATGGAGAGTGTAAAACTAAAATTACGCCATTAACTCTTATTCAGTTACCAAATTCAGCTTATGGAGAGCAAAAAAGGGAATCTGTGGAAAGATTTCTTGAAGCAAAAGGAATCACAACATCTAATGGTAAATTAGCAATATGGTTAAGTGATGAAAAAGTAAATGAAGAAGTAGATGTACTAAATTCACTTGATAGTAAAGTAGAATATTTGATTTTTAAAATGGCTATTGATACTGGATGGGATTGCCCTAGAGCTCAAGTTTTATTAAAATTTAGAGAAGTAAATAGCATTGTTTTTGAAATTCAAACGGTTGGTAGAATTTTAAGAATGCCAGAAGCAAAACATTATACAGATGAAGTGTTAAACAAAGCATATGTTTATTCTAATATTCAATCTATAACAATAAAAAAAGAAGTATATAATCCAAACATTATTAAATCATATGCATCGAATGTAAAAGAAGAATATAAAGTTCCAGTTATAGATATGTCATTAACTACTGAAAAAAATAATGAGTCAGAACAAAAAGAAATAAATCTATTTAATGAATATACAAAGATAATTGATGACATTACTACAGGTAATTATATAAATACACAGCCAAGTGATTTTATGATAAAGGAATCATCAGAAGAATATAATGCTAAAGTAAAAGATGTAAATGAACAAAAAGATGACAATGTTATTTTGCCAAAAGTAGATGATAATCTAAAAGAAGACAAAAGAATACCAGTTATAACATTAACGTCTTATTATAAAAAAAGAGTTGATTTTGGAGATATTACCTCCTCTTTCTATGAAGTGTACGAAAAATATTTTTGTGAGTATTTCGGAATAACAAGAGTAAAAGATTTCACGACTGAATTTAATGAAAATATTCAAAAATTAAAAAATCATAATATTAGTTTTGATTTAAGAAAGAAGGATTCTATTTTATCTGATGTTCATATAGAATCAACCGAAGTTGATAATGAAAAATTACAAATTGATTTTACTGAATCTTTAGTAGGTATAAATATGAGTGAAAGTGATTTGCAATATGATTTTGAAAGAGTAATAAAAAATAACTTAAATGGATTTGCTCCAGTAAGGTCTGTATCAACAGTTAAGATGGCTATAATAAACACATTTATAAAATATTTAAATATTAAACCTGCAAATAAAGGAATTATCCTAATACAAAATTTGATTATTAATAATAGTGAAAAATTTGGAGAAATTATAAATATTTCAACTGAAAAGTATAAGCCAATCCATGAATTAGAGGTCGATCAAAAAGTTGGATATGAATTAAATCAAAATTGGCATATTCCAATGTCAAAAAATTATAATCCAAATACCAGCATTGAAATTCATTCTAAATTGTCAATTCATCAACCATTATACATGGAAACTAAAGATGGCAAGGTTGACCAACTTGAAGTTGATTTCATTAAATATTTAGATGAACATGATGATGTGATTGAGTATTTTTGGAAAAACGGTTCAGAGCATATGAATACAAACTTTGGTATTATGAAAAAAGATGGTTCAACATTCCAACCAGACTTTTTGATTCAATTCAAAGATGGAAGAATTGGAATATTTGATACTAAAGCTGGAAAAGGATTTAATGAAAATGATAATAAAGAAAAATCAGAAGCATTAATTCAGTACATAGTTGATGAAAATAAAAAAGGAAAAAACCTTGTTGGAGGATTAGTAATAAGAGATAATGATAAATGGTTATACTATGATAGAGGTGTGTATAATTCATTTAAAGAAAGTCCAAGTGATTGGTATAATTTCAATAATTTATTAAATTAATAAAGATAATAAGTCTACATTAAGTTGTAGGCTTATTCTTATATTCTATAAAATTCTCTAAAGCCTCTTTCAAGCCGCAATTGCTACATATTTTAGTTTTATTATCTTTTCGATATAGCAGGATGTTCTTCATATTCATTATTACAAGTTGGGCACACAGGATATATTTTAAATGTATGATGTGTTTTTAGGCATATTTCTTCAACTTCATCTAATTCTTTATCTGAAAACATTCTAGCTCCGTCAATAGTTTCTGAACAACAGCTTACTTTAAACATTGATCCAAATAACATTTGATTATTAAATTTTTGAAAATAAACTTCTTGTGCTTTGATATTACCTTTTAATATATACATATTATTTATCACCTTTTAAATCATTTAATTTCTTTAATAATACGCATCTTTCCATAAGTAATAAAATAAATTCATTAAATGTGTCATCTGTAATTGCAGTAGATATTAAGTTGATTTCAAATTGATTAGTTGCATCATCGTAAGTAATTTGAATATTAGGATCAATATCTTCTGGTTTAATAAAATTAAGTTCATCCAAAATTTTATAGCCATGAGATTTTAATAATTTTTTTTGCTTTTCATTCATAATAGCTTGCTCCTTTTCTTTAATTTAGGTTAGTCTATTAATCACTCTAAAGAAGAAATATAGCAAGTTATATTTTGTAAATTTATAGTTATATTATTTTGTTTGTGATATAATTGGATAAAATTTAAATATATAAATAGTAATTTTTTATATAGATAAAGGATTAACAAGAAATGTTAAAATGCATTGCTTGTGGCAACGGCATAGTTCTTTATATAATATTTTTATAAAAGGAAGGAAGTCGATTTTAATGTTAAAAGATAATATTAAATCAGTTAGAAAGTCAAAAGGACTTTCGCAGGAAGAACTTGCTATAAAATTAAGCGTAGTGAGACAAACAATTTCAAAATGAGAACAAGGATTATCTGTTCCAGATTCCGAGTTATTAATTAGATTGGCAGAAGAACTAGACACTCCAGTAAGTACATTGCTTGGAGAAAATATTGATGAAAAGAAACAAGATGATTTAAAGGTAATTGCGGAGAAATTAGAAGTAATTAATTTACAATTATCTCAAAAAAAAGAAAATAGAAGGAAAATTTTTCATTGGATATTTATTATAATATGTTTATTTACAATATTAGCATTTATTGTTTTAGGTACATCTGTTGGTAATAGTTATATGGAATGGAACTATAATGATCCTGAACTAGCTGTACTTGGAACATTAATTCATTCAATTGTATGGATATTTGTTAGAATAGCCCCTCTAATATTTATTGGTTCAATTGTTGGAATCATTTTAACAAGAAAGAAAAAATAATCTCGGCAACAGCATACAAGTTTATATGAGTAACTAAAAAAATAACCACATCAGATATTAAATCTAATGTGGTTATTTTAGTTCCATTTGAAGGCTTAATTAAGTTTTTTATTAAAAATCCCTAATTGAAACCTTCAAATTGAAGTGCTTTTTTATTCTGTTACGCTAACTGTTTTAGTAAGTGATTTTACCGTCTCATTATTATAAGTAATATTGTATTTAATTGTATGAGTACCAACTGTCGTAGTATTTAGAGTTGTACTTGTACCAGTAATTGCTTTGTCATCAATAGAAATTGTAATCTTCGCTTTACTAGTTACATCTTTAGAATCTTCTAAAACAGTCACATCAGTAGTACTAACTTTATAAGCTGTACCTTTTTTTATTTCTTCCTTTTCTTTTCCGTTTAATTTAGCAGTTACAGTTCCTTTTACATTGGCTAAACTAACAGTAGTAGATACGCCATCACTAGCATTTGCTGTAAATATTGTATAAGATGTTTTTACAACATAAGTAGTAGGAGAAGATGTATTAACATCAATAGTAACAGAAGAATCACTAGTTTCCGTAATATAATTTAAATTTCCACTAGAATCTTTTCCATATATTTTATATACTAACTTTCCAAAAGTGCTGTTATTTTCACTAATACGGGTAGATAAAGCATTTTGTCTATATCCTGCATCACTATATAAGGAAGCAAAATAACTATTTAAGTAATCATTACTAATCGCATTTGGGGTTTTAATAGGATTCCATTTAATTGTTAATTTATTATTACTAATAGAAGATGTCACATTTGTTACATTTTCTAATTTACTATAACGATCAGAAACTTCAGTTGGCTCTGTTCCGGATTTAAATAATTCTGTAACAATCATATTTCCTGGAGTATATTCGCTAGGTAATTTAGCAGGCCATGATCCCATTTCCACCTGTACTTCTGAAACACTATCTGGTTTTGTCCAATTACTATCTGATTTGAAAATTCCTTTTGCTACAGCTTGGAATAATCTTCTATGTGCGATTGTAAAGGAAGTACTTGTCACTGTACGATCTGTATCTTTATAACCATACCATACAGAAATAGCATAGTCAGGAGATACAGCATTGACCCATAAGTCATTAACAGCATCTGAGCCAAATTTTTGAGCAATATTTTCTGGGTAGTTTGAAGTTCCTGTTTTAGCGCCATAAATAGCACCATTAACATTGTATTGTGCTCCTAAACCACTTTGAGCAGATGATTGTAATAAAGAAGTCATCATATAAGCAGTTTCCTCACTCATTACACGAGTTTTTTCAACTTTATTTTCAATTGTTTCATTAGTTTCATTTAAAATTATTTTTGTATAACTGTAAGGTTTAATATAATATCCACCATTACCAAAACTTGAATAAGCAGCAGCCATTGTACGAGGGCTTTCGCCATATTTTTGACCACCAATAGAGTGAGCCTCGTTAATAATTCCATTTTCTACATCTGGATTTAATTCAACACTTTGAACAAATTTTAAAATATTAGAATTCTTATTAGATTGGAAAGCTTTTAAAGCAGGGATATTTCTAGATTGAGCAAGTGCTGTACGTAAAGTCATCAATCCATTATATTTGCGATCCCAGTTGTTAATATTTGTTCCATCTGAATAAGAATGCGGTTCATCTACAAATAATTGATAAGTAGACCAATTTTCATATTCAATACCTGGAGCATAATCGTATAAAGGTTTAGAAGTAGATCCAATTTGTCTTTTCATATCTGTAGCATTGACCCATTGTCTTTCGCCATTACGATGTCTTCCAGCTCCAATTGCTACAATTGCTCCAGTTTTGACATCTTGAACAGATATTCCAGAATCAACAATATCATTTTGCCAAGTAAAGCTTTTCCCATTCATAATATCATTAATCCAAGATTGTTTATCAATATCCATTGTGGTATAAATTTGCATTGAAGTAGTATAAGGATTTACACTTTTTCCTTGAGCTTTAAAATATTCAATGACATCTTCAACAACCATATCGATGAATCCTTGCCATTCGTTTGTTGTATTAGTATTGTCTTTTTTTACTAACATATCTTCAACTTTGATAGATGTTGCTACATTGTATTCATCTTGTGTGATATAACCATGACGTTTCATTAATTTTAATACTTGATTACGTCTTTGTTCAGCTTTTTCTGGATGTTGATAAGGATCGTAAGCATTTGGAGCTTGAAATAATCCAGCAATTAAAGCTGCCTCAGGTAAAGTCATATCTTTAGCATCCTTACCAAAATAAGTTTTACTAGCTTGTTCAACACCGTAAGCTCCACTACCTAAATAATAAGAATTCACATAAAATTCTAAAATTTCTTGTTTTGTATATCTTTTTTCTACTTGAAAGACAGACATATAAATATCTGTGAATTTTCTTTTAATTCCTTCAAATCCACTAGAAGTAGTAGAAGTAAATGTATTTATTACCACTTGCATTGTTAGTGTAGAGGCACCACCACCGCCGTGTGTTAGAACTTGTTGAATACTTGCTTTAGTGAAACGAGCTAAATCAAATCCATTATGTTGAAAGAATCTAGAGTCTTCAGTTGCTACAATTGCATCAACTAATACTTCTGGTAATTCATCATATGTGATATTTTCTCTTTGTTCAGTTCCTAATTTTCCAATTTCTGTTCCATTTGAACTATATAATGTAGAAGGTTCCATTTTATATAAGTCTTCTGGTTTAAAATCAGGAGCTTCGATTACAATATAAACTGCAAAAGCAATACAAGCTAAAACAACCATCATACATAAAATTAGAAAAATAAAAAGTAATTTTTTTCCAATATTTTTTTTCTTTTTAGAAGTATTTTGTTTATTTTTAGAAACTCTTGTATTTTTTACTTCTTTCATATTTTGTTTCTCCTTTTTAGGCTTTGTTTCTTTTCTTTTTAGAATTTCTAATATTCCTGGTAAGAAGAAAAGAATATCAGCAAACCCGATAATAAGAATTGATTTGATTGGCCCTACGGCAAGACATCCTACAATAAGAGCCAAAATACTAATTCCTAAAATAATTAAGTTATCACGATTTTTAAAAAATTCTTTCATACGTCTTCTCCTTTAAAATATAGTTTGTCAACAATAGCTAAATAATCAATTCTAGGTTGATATTTAGGTTTTATTAAATAACCTCTTTTTTCAAAATAATCAACAGGAATTGATTTTCTTGTTTCATTTTCTATAAAAAATAAAAATTGTTCAATAGGAAGCAAAAATATTTTATCATAAAGTACAAAATTTACTAGAATAAATCCAATACCACCATGTTCATAGATTTTTTTCAAATGAGTAATTTGATGTTGATGGATATTAGCGATAGGAAAGTACTTTAATTTTGTTTCCTTTGCTTCAAAGTCAATATATTTTCCTTTGTAGATACCATTGTAATCAGTAGTAGAAGGAATTTTAAAATGTGCCTCTGTAATAACAGCATCTTTTCTTGATGGAAAATCAACTTTATTGATTGTAATTGGTGTTGGTTTTTTATAAATAATAGCAGTATTTTCTATTAAATAATATTCATTGGTAATATTAATTTCTGCTTCAAAATTCATTCCTCTATTTCCATAAGAGATACTATTAGAGGATAATTTTGTAATACCATTTGGATATTTCATTTTACCACCAGTTTAATTATACTATAAAAAAATTATTTATGCCACATAATAAGAAAGAAAAAAATAAATTCTAAATATCACTAGTTTTGTCGAAACCCATGCAAAATCTAAAGATGTCTGCTAGACTAGATTCAAGAGGTGAGTCATGAACTATTATAATCAAATCAATGAATTGATGAATGAGATGTTAGATGATATCAAATATATTAAAAAAGCTACTTTTTTACAAGCAATTGAAAAGTAGTTTTTTTAATTGCAATGAAATTGACAAAATAGACTTTTTTTGAGAGAATATTATTGGAATTGTGAGGTGTCTTTTATGTATCAAGATCGAATTTTACTAACATGCAAAGATATTTTAGAAAAAGAGTTCAAGATTGATACCCGTGGATACCGCCCACAAGAGGTTGATAAATTCTTAGATGCAATTATTAGAGATTATGAGGAATTCTTTAAAATTATCAAAGAAATAGAAAATGATAAAAAGGAACTAATTGAAGATAATATCAAATTGAAACAAGAAATTAGAAATCTTCATACAAAAATGGATGTTCTAAAAGAAGGATCGAATCGCGAAGTGACAAATGCAGATATTTTAAGAAGATTATCTAACTTAGAAAAATATATTTATAATGAGAAATAATATTTTGACAAACGCTGTATTCTTTGTAATATAGAGGAAAGTCCATGCTCGCAAAGTCTGTGATGACTTTAGTGTTCGTGCCTAGGGAAAAAATAACCTAGGGTGATTTTTTCAACGGCTCCGAAATAACCTAAGTCTTTTGATATGGTTAGATTAGGTATAAAAGTGCCATAGTGACGAAGAAACTAGAAATAGTGGAAATGGAACGAGGTAAACCCCACGAGCGAGAAACCCAAATTTTGGTAGGGGAGCCCGGTAGAATAGAATTAAGAATATTCGAGGGATCAAGGAAACTTGATAGATAAATGTTTGTCGCCTGCTTGTCAGGAACAGAACATGGCTTATAAAATATTATTTATTTTGAGAATGAAAGAGGTGACAATATGAAAGAAATTGGTGAGGCGTTAAAAGAAGCTAGAGAAAATATAGGACTATCTATTGAAGAAGTTGCTAGTGATTTAAAATTAAGACCAAGCCAAATCGAAAATATTGAAACCGGTAATATAGATGCTTTCAAAGATGTGTTTTATTTAAAATATTTTATTCGTGACTATTCTAAATATTTAGGATTAAGTTATGAAGACATGATTGATGAGTTTAATGAGTATTTATTTGATTATACTTCAAAAATATCATTAGATGATATTAAAAAGGCAAAAAAGAAAGCAGAACGAAATCAAGCAAAAAAAGATAAAAGAATAGCATCACCTTATACAATCGAGAGAAGAAAAAAAATAAACTTAAAAATTGTATTATTAGTTTTTTTATCTATATTAGCTATGTTGATGCTTGTTTTTATTGTAAAACAGGTTGTTAATAATACAGAATCTAATCAACCAATTGATAATGTAATTAGATAGGAGATATTTATGAATTTACCTAACAAAATAACATTTAGTAGAATTTTACTTTCATTTCTTATAATCATCATTTTATTATTTCCATTTGATGCTTCTGGAATAGAACTTCCTAAATTATTTATTGATGAGTCTATTGTTATTGACTTAAAATATATTGTTGCTGGAGTTTTATTTATAGTTGCTTCATTAACAGATTTTGTGGATGGAAGATTAGCAAGAAAATATAATATGGTAACAGATTTAGGAAAAATGTTAGATGCTATAGCAGATAAGGTTTTAGTGAACTCCGTGTTAATTATATTAGCTTCTTCAGGTTTTATTTCACCAATTATTCCAGTTGTTATCATTGTTAGAGATAGTATTGTAAATTCAATAAAGATGGTTGCTGGAAGCAAAGGAGAAGTAGTGGCAGCTATAAAATCAGGAAAAATTAAAACTGCTTGTTTAATGACAGGAATCGTACTTACATTATTTTATAATTTACCATTTGAATTGTTTAATATTCGTGTATCTGATGCATTACTAATTGTAGCTTGTGTACTTTCTATTATATCCGCAATTCAGTATTATGAAATGAACAAAAAATATATATTTGAATAGGCCAATAAAGAATTGGCTTATTTTTAAATACTAAAATCCAAAATTATCCATTTGAAAAATTTAAAAAATTATTGTTTAATATAATTAAAGTTAACATTTTCGAACAAAAGTTCGTAAAATACATTGACTTTGAAAAAAACATATTATATAATGTGATTGTACTGATAGGAGGATTACAATGGTTAAACAATCAACAGATAAAACATTAGATCAAGTATTGTCTGATATAGAAAAACAATTTGGAAAAGGTGCAGTTATGAAATTGGGAGATAATGAACACATGGATATAGAAACTATTCCGAGCGGTTCACTATCACTAGACATAGCTTTAGGAATAGGTGGTTATCCTAAAGGTAGAATTGTAGAAATTTATGGACCAGAATCAAGTGGTAAAACAACATTTGCATTACATGCAATCGCAGAAGCTCAAAAAACTGGTGGCCGTGCTGCTTTTATTGATGCAGAACATGCGTTAGATCCACAATATGCTGCTAAAATAGGTGTAAATATTAATGATTTATTATTATCACAACCAGATAATGGTGAACAGGCACTTGAAATTTGCGAAGCATTGGTTCGTAGTGGTGCAATTAGTGTAATTGTAATTGATTCTGTTGCTGCTTTAGTTCCTCAAGCTGAAATTGAAGGTGAAATGGGAGATACTCATGTAGGTTTACAAGCAAGATTAATGAGTCAGGCTTTAAGAAAGTTATCGGGAATTATTAATAAAACAAATACAATAGCAATTTTTATCAATCAACTTAGAGAAAAAGTTGGTGTAATGTTTGGAAACCCAGAAACAACACCTGGTGGTCGTGCTTTGAAATTTTATTCATCAGTTCGATTAGAAATTAGACGTTCGGAACAAATTAAAGATGGAACAGATGTAATTGGAAATAAGACTTCTATTAAAGTTGTTAAAAATAAAATGGCGCCACCTTTTAAAAGTTGTGTAGTAGATATTATGTATGGTGAAGGTGTTTCTAAAGAAGGAGAATTAATTGATTTAGCTAGTGAAGCCAAAATTATAGAAAAAACAGGAGCATGGTATTCTTACAATGGTGAAAAATTAGGACAAGGAAAAGAAAATGTAAAAGCATTATTAAAATCAAAGCCTGATATGACTAATGAAATAGAACAACTAGTTCGTGACCATTTTGATATTAGCTCAAAGAAAAAAGAAAGCACAAAAAGTGAATAGTAATCACTTTTTTGTTTTTATTAGGAATGATAGTTTATTGAGGTACAAATTTAATAGTCATTTTTATTTTTCTTGACTTATTGTTTGATTTTATCTACAATGATAATAGTAGGATTATATCTTACAAGTTACAAAAATTTTGAATGGAGGTTATTTTATGAATGAAATGATTTTCTCCATTTTACTAGTCTTAATTGGATTCTTTATAGGAACAATTGCAATTATTATTGTGAATTATTTAAGAGGAATTTCCACTACTTCCAAAATAGATAAAATGTTAGAAAATGCTAAAAAAGAGTCAGAAAGAATAAAAAGAGATAGCATTTTAGAAACAAAAGAAGAAACTTATCGCATGAAGACAGATGCTGAAAAAGAAATCAAAGAGAAAAAACAAGAAGTCAAAGAAACAGAAGAAAGACTATTAGCTCGTGAAAATAATATTGATCGTAGAGACCAAACACTTCAAAATCGAGAACAATTATTGGAAGAACGTGAAAATAATTTAATAGAAAAGCAAAGAGAAATCCAAAATGAACAAGTGAAAATAGAAGAGATCAAAAATCAACAACTTGAAACATTAGAACAAATTTCAAACGTTTCAAAACAAGAAGCAAAAGATTTAATTTTAAAGAAAATTGAAGATATGATGAATCTTGAAATTACAGGGTACATCAAGGAACGTGAAGCAGAAGCTAAGTTAGAAGTAGATCGTACAGCAAAAAGTATGTTAGTAACATGCATGCAAAGATATGCTGGAGATGTTGCAAATGAACAAACCGTTACAGTAGTAAATTTGCCAAATGATGAAATGAAGGGTCGTATCATAGGTAGAGAAGGAAGAAATATTCGTACAATTGAAGCTGTTACAGGTGTCGATTTAATTATAGATGATACCCCAGAAGCTATTGTATTATCAAGTTTCGACCCTTATCGAAGAGAAATTGCCCGTCTAACAATAGAATCACTAATTAAAGATGGACGAATTCATCCAACAAGAATTGAAGAATTATATGATAAAGTTTCAAATGAAATATTAATTAAAATAAGAGAGTATGGAGAAGAAGCTTTATTTGAACTTGGAATTACTAAAATGGATCCTGAACTAGTAGAATTAGTTGGTAAATTACATTTTAGAACAAGTTATGGACAAAATGCTTTGCAACATTCTATAGAGGTTGCTAATTTGTCAGGCTTATTAGCAGCAGAATTAGGAGAAAATGTCGTTTTAGCAAAAAGAGCAGGATTATTGCATGATATAGGAAAATCTATTGACCACGAAATGGAAGGTAGCCATGTTACAATAGGTGGAGAAATTGCTAGAAAATATAAAGAATCAGAAGTAGTAATTAATGCTATTGAATCCCATCATGGAGATGTAGAAGCTACAAGTGTTATTTCTGTTTTAGTTGCTGTAGCAGATGCTTTATCAGCATCACGCCCAGGAGCTAGAAACGATTCTTTAGAAAACTATGTAAAAAGATTACAAGAATTGGAAAACATTGCCAATGATAATCCAGGAATTGAAAAGGCTTATGCTGTTCAAGCAGGACGTGAAATTCGTGTAATTGTTAAACCAGAAGAAATTGATGATTTGGAAAGTTATCAAATTGCTCGTAATATAAAAAATCGTATTGAAAATGAAATGCAATACCCTGGTACTATAAAGGTTACGGTTATCAGAGAAACAAGAGCTACAGAAGAAGCAAAATAATTATTACATTTGTAATAATTTTTTTGTATAATAAGTTTAAGGAAGTGAATTAATGGAAGGCAAGTATATTATTGTAGAACTAATTCCTACAGCAAGTAATCCAGAATACGGAGATATTATTCAATTGTCAGCTTTGAAAATTGAAAATTTACAACTAGTGGATCGTTTTGATTATCGCTTAAAAGAAGAATATATTCCTTTACAAGATCTTGTTCGTATGATTAGCTACGACAAAGATAAATTTATATATAAAGAAACAACTACAGAAATATTAGAAGAATTTGATAAATGGTCAGAAGATATTCCGATATTAATTTTGAATAATCAATATACATTAAAATATTTAAAAGAAATAAATAATATAAAAAAAGATATATCTACTTATCTAGATATACCTTATCATGATGATATCATTGAAACTATTATGGAAAAATATGAAATAGAACCCAGTAACTATATTGTAGATATTTTATATGAGGCTCTAATTTATAAAAGTAATGAAAACAAATAATGGTTTCTTTTTTTTAATAAAAAGTGCTTAAAAAGCACTTTTATCTGTAATAATAAGGTCCATAATAAGGTCCATAGTATGGAGCTTGATAATATGGTCTTGGATAGAAAGCAGGCGCTAATAGTCCCCCAGTAATTCCACCTAATACAAATGGTCCTAAAAATCCCCCAGCAAAGCGATTATCTTGAGACATACTTGGCATAAATGATGAGTTAGAAATTGAAGATTGACGTGGCATAGTCATACTTGAACTCATCATAGGTCCATTCATAGAACTAGGCATAGATTGATTCATTGATTGATAACTAGAATACATGATAATTCTCCTTTCATAATATTTTATGAGAGAAATTAGAAAGGGTGAAACAATGAATGAAATAAAAAAATTAAGTAGTATTATAATCAATGATTCATTAAAGGTAAGGAGGAATGAAAAAGTTTTAATTATTAGTGATACTGATAAGCCAGCTTTATTAATAAAAGAATTCATTAAAAATATTAGTAAAAATGAAGGAATACCATTTGTAGAAATACTATTCCCTAGTATTGAATCACTATTATTAGAAAAAACAACAGAAGAAAGAATTAAACAAATTTCAATTATTGAAGAACAAAAAATTAACAATTTTGATACTTTTATCTATATTAAATATACTAAGAATGAATTCGAAACGATAGATATTGATCCACAGATTTTAAAAAATAAAGGAAATGCTTTAGAAAAAATAAATCAAACTAGAGTAAATGAAAGAAAATGGATATTATTGAATTATCCTTCTGAACTAGATGCTTATAAAGCAAAAATGAATACTGATAAATATTTTCAATATGCTTTAGAAGTAATGACTGTGGACTATAATCAAATGAAGCAAGATATCATTCCATTATTAAAATTGATGGAAAAAACGGATAAAGTCCGCATTCTATCTCCAAATACAGATTTAACTTTTAGTATTAAAGATATTCCAATTATTCCTTGTTGTGGAGAATGTAATATTCCTGATGGTGAAATATATACAGCCCCAGTAAAAAATTCAGTAAATGGTATCATTACATACAATGTACCAAGTGTTTATCATGGAAATATGTATCATAATATTCAATTAACTTTTGAAAATGGAAAAATTATTCAAGCTACTAGCGATGATAATAATAATCGATTAAATGAAATATTTAATACCGATGATGGTAGTAGATATGTAGGAGAATTTTCGCTAGGACTAAATCCTAAAATATTACACCCTGTTGGTAATATTTTATATGATGAAAAAATAATAGGAAGCCTCCATTTTACGCCAGGATCTTCTTACTATAATGCTTATAATGGAAACAACTCAGCCATTCATTGGGATTTAGTATTAATTCAAAGAAAAGAATATGGAGGAGGAGAAATTTATTTTGATGATATATTAATTAGAAAAGATGGAATGTTCGTCTTACCAGAATTACAACATTTAAATTATCTTTCAAAATAGTCAAAAATGACTATTTTTTTCATATATTTTAGTAAGGTGATGTCATGTATAAAATATTTAGAAATATAGGAATCTTAGCCCTTGTTTTAGTGAGTTTTTTATATACAGAAAGAATTGTAAGTGTTGTAAAAGATTATGATAATATTATGATTGAAATAAAACAAAATAAAAATCAATATCGAATCGACCCTATAGAAGCCACTATTACAGAAAATACTATAATTCCTGGTGTAAAAGGAAAAGAAGTGGATGTAGAAAAAAGCTATGCCAAAATGAAAAAGTATGGTAAATTTGAACCTACTTTATTAGCATATACAAAAATTAATCCACAAAATTTATTAAAAGATCATTTAGACAAAATGATTAGAAAGGGAAATTCTTCTAAGAAAATGGTATCAATTATATTTGAATTAAATAATATTGATGAAATTGATTCCATCTTAAAAATATTAGAAACTAATAATATAAAAGGAAATTTTTTCATTGATAGTACATGGATTGGAAATAATGAAAAGACTATTATTGAATTAGTAAAAAATGGACATATAATAGGAAACCTAAGTTATAAAGGCGATTATACAAATTCTAAATTTATGGAATTAGATAACATTATAAAAAAAATAGCAGGTCAAAAAGTAAGCTATTGTTATTTGAATGAATATAATAAACAAGTATTAGATATATGTTCAAAGCAAGGGGATTATACAATCTATCCTGATATTATTATAAAAAATAATATGCTTGTTGATGTGAAAAAAAATTTAGTTTCAGGTAGTATTATTAGTGTGAAAAATATTAACAAAGATCTAGATTTAGAGTTATTAATACAATATATCAAAAGTAAGGGAATGGAAATTGTAAATTTAAGAACTCTTTTAAGTGAATAAATGATTGACATTCATTCATTAATTTTATATACTATAAACCGTTTAGTTTGGGGGATATATATGAAATCAATAGAAAAATTTATTCACTCTTTAGAAGTGTTAAGAATTAATTTACAAAGTGAAATGCTTTCTAACTTAAAGTTTCAACAAGATGAATTATCCAAAATTGTTACTTCAAATGATTGGTCAAAAAAAGAAGAAATCGATAAAAACTTATTAGAAAATGAAATAAAAATATGTAAACATTCTTTAATTTCAAATGTGTTGAGAATTTTACAAATAGATCCATCAAGTTGGAACATGTGTGGTGAAATATTTGTTGAATTTGATTTGTTATCTGAATTGTTGATAGAAACAAAATTAAATATGAAAGAACAAGCAGAGATAATAGAATATTTAATTTCTAAAAATTTAGCTGCTGGAGTAGCAAATGCAAAAGTTGATTATTTTGATATAAGGAAATTAAACGATTTTGAATTCAAGAATATTACTTACCAACAAGCAGAAGAGTTCCTTAAAACAGATGGCTACCGCAGATTATCAGAAAAGGAAAAAAAGACAGAATTGGAAACAAATGCATTCATAGAATTACAAAACTTTATTAATCAAAATATGGAACAACGTAATGATATAACAACTATTCATAAGACTATAGAAGAGGATTATTTCAACCACAAAGATAGTCTTACTGAAGAAAATATAACTAGTTATATTGACCAATTAAAAAAATTAAAGTTATCTGATGAAGTAGCAACATCATTAAGAATATTTTTAATGAAAAAAATAAAAAAAGAAAAACCAACACTTCAACTGAAAACAATCAAAAATTTAAAAAAGGATGTTATTTTATCTAAAAAACAATATTATGAATTAGAGTCAAAATTAAAAGAAATGCTAGATTTGGATACAATGACTTTTAAAAGAGAAATATATAGTGATGAGTTACAAAATTTATTTCAAATTATGATTCAATTAAAATATGATAAAGAAACAATTTATGAAGTTGCTAGAAAATATGAAAAAATGAATCAACAAAAGAATGCTATAGTATTATATTTAGAAGTGATTGACCAATTAAGAGATTATATAAGTGAAGAGGAAGTTCATAACTTAGAAGAAATCTTCCAAGAAACATTCATTTGTAATTCAGAAGATTATATAGAATGGAAAAATATGTTAAAAGAAAATTTACTTGACCAAATAAATCAAATTCCAAAAGATCATATTTTAAAATTAGTAAAGTAGACTTAGGTCTACTTTTATTTGCGTCGATGTGATATGATAAAGTAGGTGATGTTTGTGAAAGAACTACTTTCTCCGGCTGGAAATATGGAATCTTTAAAAGCTGCTATTTCCGCAGGTTGTGATGCAGTATATTTAGGGGGATATACATTTGGTGCTAGAAATTATGCTTCTAATTTTTCTGATCAAGAATTAATAGATGCAATTGATTATGCTCATATATATGGTGTAAAAGTATATGTAACGGTAAATACTATGATATATGAAGATGAAACAGATCGTTTTATTCAGTATGTTGATTTTTTACATCAAAATAATGTAGATGCTGTTATTATTCAAGATTTAGGAATGATGGATTATTTAAGAAAAACTTATCAAAATTTAGAAATTCATGCTTCTACTCAAATGAATGTTCATAATGTAGAAGGAGCCAAATTCCTAGAAAAATTAGGGGTTAAAAGAGTTGTCTTAGCCCGTGAGACAAGTATTGAAGTAATAAAAGAAATTAAAAAACAAACAAATATTGAAATCGAAATATTTATACAAGGAGCTTTATGCCTTAGTTACTCAGGACAATGTTTGATGAGTAGTTTACTAGGAGGAAGAAGCGGAAATAGAGGTACTTGTAGTCAATGTTGTAGAATGCAGTATGATCTTTTTCATAATGATAAAAAAATCAATAAAGACCAATACTTACTTAGTACAAAAGATTTAAATACATTAGAATATATCAAAGAATTAGTAAATATTGGAGTAGATTCCTTTAAAATAGAAGGTCGTATGAAACGCCCTGAATATGTTTATTTAATGACTAATATTTATAGAAAAGCAATCGATGGGAACTTGGATTCTATAGAAAACTCTCTTTTAGAGATGAAAAAGATATTCAATCGTGAGTTTACAAAAGGATTTTTATTTCATGAAAAAAATAATAATTTTATTAATCCTAAAAGACCAAATCATATTGGAATTCCAATTGGTACTATAGTTTCATGTAGTTCAAAATTTACGACAATTGAGTTAACGAATGAAGTTATTCAAGAAGATGGTATTCGTATTTTAAATAAAAAAGAAGATGTAGGTTTTATTTTAAATAAAATATATCTTCATAAAAAACTTGTAAATAGTGCGAAAAAAGGTGACATTATAGAAGTACCTACAAAAGGATTTGTTCAAAAAGGTGATCTTGTTTTAAAAACAACCGATAAAAAGCAAATGCTTTCTTTACAAGAACAAATGAAAAATACACGAAAAATCGATATTTCTATGGATATTGTAATTCATAAAAATGAGCCTATTTCTCTTTCAATATCTGATTTTAATCATAAAATTACTGTAAAAAGTGATTATATTGTAGAAGAATTTCAAAACTTACCAACTCCTAAAGCAAGGATCATAGAACAATTTAAAAAATTAGGAGATACTCCATTTTCTTTGAAAAATATTCATGTAGATTATGAAGATTCTTTTGTAAAAATTAGTGAAATTAATGAAATTAGGAGAAGAGCTGTTCAAAAATTAATTCAGGCTAGACAATATAAAATTCCCTATATTAAAAATACTTATGAAATAGATTTACCAAATTATTCTACTAATAGAAATATTTCTGTAATGATTAGAAATTTAGAGGATTATCATTTTATTCAAAATAAAAAACTAGATTCTATTTATATGAAATCGGATATTATAGAAAAAATACAAGATCATAGAAAAGTTTTAAAAATTCCTAGAGTGAATTTTAATTTGAAGGAAATTCAAGGAAAAGTATTGATTTCTGATTTAGGATCCTTAGAAAAATATAAACAAGTAATTACCGATTTTGGATTTAATGTAGCCAATTCTTATACAGTAGCATTCCTACATTCTTTAGGTGTTTTAAAAGTTACTTTATCTTATGAATTAACAAAAGAACAAATTAAAAATATTATTGAAGCTTATCATAAAAGATATTGTGTACATCCTAATTTGGAAGTTATTGTAAGTTCTTATCCAGAAGTTATGATTTCTAAATTTCGTTTATTAGATTATTTTCATATTCATAATGGCAAGAATTATTTAAAGGATAGACACCAACATCAATTTAAAATAGAAGAAACTAGTGATATCATGACTATTTATCACTTTGAAAAAATAAAATTAGATTCCAATTCTATTTTTGAATTAGGAATTAATAATGTAAGAATTCATATAGAAGATAATGATGATATAAATACCTTAAAATAGGTATTTTTTTCATATTAAGAAAGAAACTATAAAAGAGGTGATAAGATGATACTTCTTTATATTGAAGATAAAATTCTTTCTGGTACAATAGCAACTTACTTAGACTATTTAAATCTTGATTATACAACTAATATCGATCATAAAGTAGAATGCGCTATTGTTGCTGAGATAAATCCTAAAACAAGAAAAATTGCTCAAACTACAAAAACTATTTTTATTGCTTATTTAGAAGAACAAAAGATTTATACAAAATTTATGAAAAAAAATAAAAATTCTAAGCAATACAAAGAAAAAATATTAAAATTTTTTGAAGATTGTACCAATATTGTTGTTAGTATGCCTATTTTTCAAAAAATCATCTCCTCTAGCACAAATATTACAGTAATTCCAAAAGAACCATTTCAGTTAAATTTAGTAAAAACAAAAAAAGGAAAAGATATTGTTTTTTATGATCCAAAATATCAAAATTTGAATATGATTTATGAACTTTCTATTCATTATCCGAAACTTAAATTTTATTATGTTGGGTATAAAAATGAGTTAACGATGCGAGAACGAACTATCTTTAATAAACTTCCTAATAATGTAATAAAATGTAAAAAAATGGATATTATTTCTTATATGAATTTAGTAAATAGTGCCTATATTGTGATTCATAATGATATAGATGATTTTTATCAAATTCCAATATTACTCAAAAAAAATCTCATTATCAAAGATATTCCATATTATGAAAATTTTTTAATTCCAAGTAAAGATTGCTATTTTTATGATAATTTTAAATCTTTAGTTTTAAAATTGGAAAAAATAAAAAATAGACGACTTTCAAACTTGACAGATGAAGTTTACTGTAAACTAAGTAAAATAGATTGTAAATATGTGTCTTATAAATACCAAATTCTTTTAGTTTAGACTATATTTTTTAAGAATATTCCTTTATAATGTAAATAGAGGTGTTACAATGCGAGAACAAGTTTTACAAATTTTAAAGAATACAGATAAGGCTTTAACAATTCATGAAATTAATGATATTATGGGATATAAAAGTACTGATGATTTTAAATCTTTATTAAAAGTAATCAATGAATTAGAAGATGAATTTGTAATTTATCATACAAATAAAGATAAATTTATGCTTTTCAATAACAGTCATCTTAGAGTAGGAACTTTACTTTCTACAACAAAAGATTTTGCTTTTGTTGATATTGAAGGAGATGAAGATGTTTTTGTTCATGCTTCTAATTTAAATGGAGCAATTCATAAAGACAAAGTTATTGTGGAGATTACTTCTAAGGCAGGACTTCGTTTAGAAGGAAGAATTGTAAAAGTAGTAGATCGTAATTTAAATCAATTGGTAGGAGAAATTTATTATAAAAATAATAAAGCTCATTTAAAGTTAGATGAAGAAAAATTTAAGATTGATGTAATTATTGAACCAGACAAATTAAAGAATGCGATGGAAGGACATAAAGTTCTAGCAAAAGTAACAAGACAAATTGCTGGAAATGTTTATCATGGAGAGGTAATTAAAATTATAGGACATAAAAATGATCCTGGTGTTGATATTTTATCAATTGTATATAAGTACGGAATTAATGATACTTTCCCTGATAAAGTAGTGAAAGAATTAGATCAAATTCCAGATTCTGTGAAAGAAGAAGAGAAAAAAGGTAGAAGAGATTTAACAGACCATATGATTTTTACAATCGATGGGGATGATACAAAGGATATTGATGATGCTGTTGAAGTGGAAAAATTAGAAAATGGACATTATAAATTAGGCGTTCATATTGCAGATGTTAGTTATTATGTAAAAGAAGGTACTGCTTTATATGATGAAGCCTATGAAAGAGGTACAAGTGTTTATTTAGCAGATCGTGTAATTCCAATGTTACCTCATAAATTATCAAATGGAATTTGTTCTTTAAATCCTGGAGTAGAACGTTTAGCGCTTTCTTGTGTAATGGAAATTGATACAAAAGGAAATGTTGTCGATTATGAAATTTTTGAAAGTGTTATAAAATCTCGTAAACAAATGACTTATAAAAATGTAAATAAGATTTTAGAAGAAAACATTGTCCCAGAAGGATATGAAGATTTTGCAGATTCTTTAAGAACTATGGAAGAATTGGCTAAAATATTACGTGCTAATAAGGTATCTAGAGGTTATATTGACTTTGATATTGATGAAGCCAAAATTATTGTAGATGAAGATGGAAAAGCTATTGACGTTACATTAAGAGAAAGAGGAACTGGAGAAAAGTTAATTGAAGATTTTATGATTGCTGCGAATGAAACAGTTGCTTCTTATATTTATTATTTGGAATATCCTTTTATTTATCGTGTGCATGGTGAACCTAGTCCAGAAAAAATTAAAAGTTTTTTAACTTATGTAAGTTCTGCCGGATATCAATTAAAAGGCAAGGTAACAGAAATTTATCCAAGCACAATGCAAAATTTATTAGATCAATTGAAAGATGCTCCTGAATATCCTGTATTTTCTTCTTTACTTTTAAGAAGTATGCAAAAGGCTGTTTATGATACGAATAATATAGGACATTTTGGTTTAGCAAGTAAATGTTATACACATTTTACTTCTCCTATTCGAAGATTCCCAGATACTACTGTTCATAGATTATTACACAAATATATTTTTGATGGTAAAAATGATGCTGATACTTTGAAAATGGAAGAGACTAAGTTACCAGAAATCGCAAAACATTCTTCTCAAAAAGAAAGAGATTCTGTTGATTGTGAACGTGAAGTAGATGATATGAAAATGGCTGAATATATGATGAATCATATAGGAGAAGAGTATTCTGGTATGATTAGTGGAATTACTAAATTTGGTATTTTTGTTCAACTTCCAAATTTAGTAGAGGGATTAATTCGTTTAGATGATTTAACAGATGATCATTATACTTATGATGAATCAACAATTCGTTTAATTGGAACTAAAAATAAACGAGGATATCGTTTAGGAGATCAGTTAAATGTTGTTGTGAAGGCTGCAAATAAAGAAGCACATACAATTGATTTTGTTTTAGCAAAGGATAAAAAAAATGGTAGAAATAAAAAATAGAAAAGCAAATTTTGATTATGAAATTTTAGAAACATATGAAGCTGGTATCGTTTTAACAGGAACTGAAATTAAATCGATTAGAGCAGGAAAAGCAAATTTAAAAGATAGTTACGCAATTGTTAGAAATAATGAGATTTATTTATTGAATATGCATATTAGTCATTATGAACAAGGAAATATTTTTAATCATGATGAGACAAGAACTAGAAAACTTTTATTTCATAAAAAAGAGATTTATAAAATAAGAGATTTTTTAGAAAAAGATGGATTAACTTTAGTTCCTTTGAAACTTTATTTCAAAGATAATTATGCTAAAATATTAATTGGTGTTGCTAAAGGTAAAAAGAATTACGATAAAAGAGAAGCAATGAAAAAAAGAGACAATTTGAGAGAAATAAAAAAAGAACTAAAGTATTTGTCATAAATTACCTATTGAACGAATAAATTATAGATGATATAATTTATTTTAATGGGGCTGTCTTTGGTTTCGACAGAAATGTTCCGCTATAAACGGCAAGTCGTAGACATACGTTAAATGTACAAAAAAATAAATGCAAAAAATGTAAAAAATGTATTAGCTTCAGTATTCAAGAGAAATGCTGTAGCCTTTGCCTAATTTAATTTAGAGTGATACAACTTTCTTTATTACCTTTCCTGTGGGTAATGTAGAAGGTTCGATTTTAGCAGGATATATTATTACTGGTCTTCAAAGTAATAATGAAATTTAGAAGATTACTAAAAAAGAGTTGTTGACTACTAACTTTTTTAGGACATTAATTAGTCAGCTAAACTTGTAGAAATTTATAGTAGGGTGTTTTTGGACAGGAGTTCGACCCTCCTCAGCTCCACCAATATGAAATTAACCGTTGGAAATCAACGGTTTTAATTTTTTCTGGTCTTGTTTTTGGTCTTGTTAATTATAAGTATTGTTTGTTTTTTTATTGATCAAGTCTACTATTTCTTTTTGAATATCATCAAATAGATGAAGATAAGTGTCTTGCATAACTTTTATTGTATGACCCATTCTTGCACTTGTTATAATAAAAAATTTAGTAGTGTCTGTTTGACCATTTTTAACATATTCGTTTATTAAGAATGAAACATGACTATGCCTAAATTGATGTAGTGTTATTCTTTTTATGTCAGAGATTTTAAAATATTTATCTTTGTTAGTATCAATTTTATGTTGTTTTAACGGTTCATCATTTCCAAATACAAAATTATTAGGATTAAAATTTTTTTCTTCTTTAATTTTATTAAAATATGCGTACATTATATTGCATAAATTATTATCCATATCAATTTTTCTGTTTTTTAAGTTTTTTGTAGATGTTATTTTCCATTTTGATTGTCTTGTTTTAACTGTTAATGTTTTTGTTACATAAATAGTTCTTTTTTCAAAATTAATGTCATTCCAAGTTAAAGCTTGAATTTCACCTTTTCTCATGCCTGTAAAATAAACAAAATTAAAAAAAGTTTTCCAAAAATCATCATTAATTGCATTTATAAATATTTTAAATTCGTCATATGTAATATATTTTAATTTTTCTTCATTTTTTATTACTTTTTCCTTCTCGTTCGCTTCAAGCTTAAAATTTCCAATTAATCTTGCTACATTAATTCGTAGTTTATAAAATTTAATGGCTGTTTCAATTATAGATGTCATAATCATGTGACATTTATTTTTATATCGCATTGAATAATTTTTTTTCTTTAACCATTCATGCCATTTTAATATATCATTTTCATTTATATCATATATTTTTTTATTTTTATTAAAAAAAGGTAAAATATTATTTTTAATAACACTGCTATGTCCATAAATTGTTGATTCTTTATCATAAATAGTTAATTCGTCAATATATTTATTAATGACCTCTCCAAGTGTTATACATTCAAATTCATTAATTTTTTTATTTTTTAATGAACTTTCTTCTTGATATGCTAACCAATATCCATCTCTACCAATCCAATTTTTATTATGTCTTGTTATTTGTTTTTTCTGTCCATTCTCGTCAGTTATATAGGTTCTTATATAATATCTTTTTTGTCCATTCATTTTTTCTTTTTCTTCATATACTGGCATATATGATCATCTCCTTTTAAATTGATTCGGTATATTAACACTTTTTCTTTTTTTTGTCAAAATAAGCGAACATTCGTTTACTTTTTGCTAAAATAATTATATAATATATTTATTGAAAAAACAATGAACTTTATTGGTAATATTTTCCAATTTTAAAGTTGTTATTGGAAAGGGCAGTGGTAGTGTGTATAATGAAGATGTAGTATGTTGTATGAAGTATGTTGTATGTTGTAAATCTAGAAATAGGAGAACAGTATGACACTAATTGAATTGTACACAGTGCTACAAGATGATTTGCTTGATGTATTTGTTGAATATATTAAAGCAAAAGAAAAGGCACTAAATTAATTAGTGTCTTTTTTATTTTGATATTATTTTTTTTCTTTTAACATAGCAACAATCTGCATAGCTTTTTCAAAGTCTTCCCTAGACATATCATCTATAGTATAATCCCACATACCTGCTTCTTTAAGAGCTGTTTTTAGTTTTTCCATATTATCTGCATCATCTTGGGTAAAATTAAGTAAGTAATCTATCGTAACACCAAAATATTGAGCTAATCTTTTTACAATCTCAAATGGTGGTTGGGTTATATTATTTTCCCAATTGGATATTGTAGTTTTCGCTACTTCACAAAATTCACCAATTTCTTCTTGTGTGAGATTGCGCTCTTTACGCAATTCTTTTAATCTATCTCCAAACAGATGAATCACCCCATCCTTTTAAATTTTTATATATATACGTAGTATATATATAAATTATATCATAAAATTTAAAAAAATGATGACAAACATAAGAAAATTTCAAATAATTTGGACAAAACACCAAACAAATTTAAAAAAATAAAAAAAAATATTGACATAGTTCAAGAAACTTGGAATATTGTTATCGTAGGGTACAGATAAAGGATATCTTACAAGTGATAAAGTGGTGCTAATAGCACAAAAAAAGAATAGGTTCAGTCCTGAGAAAATTGAAACCTATCCTAATAAACAAGTGAGAAACTATTTTCTCGCAACATTTATCTTAACATGTGATAAATCGCTTATTTTGATATTAATGTCATTTGAAAATAGTAACTCTAAAATCTTGATGAGTATTTTTACTCACCTCACATTCTATTCCCTTCATATAAGAATAGAGTGCTATTACACCACTTATCACAAATGTATAAGAATGCATGTGTGTTAAGTAGTACTTTAATTGTACTATAAAACACCTTAAAAAGTCAATATTTCATTGACAATTAGGTGTTTTCTTATACCAAAAAAAATAAAGAGAAAGGAGTGCAAGAGTGGGCAAAAGAGATACGATTGATAAGATGTTTTATAAAAATTTAGGTGAAATACTTTTAAAAGAGCGAAGAAAACATGGATATTCATTAAGATATGTTGCTGAACTCACCGGAATATCAAGAACAACAATAGATAAATATGAACTAGGCCTTGCAAGAATTGATATGACTCGATGGAACAAACTTTGTAAAGCTTTACAATTACCAGAAAATATTCATCTGAAAATAGCCTTTGGAATGAGAGATTATGAATGATAGAAACAGAAGATTTATCAAGTTATATTCCAGGATATGAAGAATATTTAGAATCAATTGAAAGAAGCAATCAATCTAAAGAAATTTACGATTATTCTGATGAATGCTATGAAGAAATGATGATAAGAAAGGAGATTGAAAAAATGGAAAGAAAAATTATTGATTTAAAGACTACAAATATGACTTTTGACGAAATTATGAATTTAAAAAATTATGTTTGGAAGAGTGATAAATTGGTGCCTATTGAAATGATTGAGGATAAGTAATATGGAAAGTTTACAACTAATAGATATTGCTGATGATTTATTAATTTTAAATAGAAATACGATAGAAAACTTGTTCAAATTAGAAAACTGTGTAGATTGTGTTGTATTATATTTATTTTATTATAAATTAGCAAAATGGCAAAAAACTGATACAGTGAAAGCCAATGATAGCTATGTTCAAAAAAGCTTGAAATGGGGAAGAAATAAAATATTAAGCACAAAACAAGCACTAAAAAATAGTGGACTTATTGAAATAGTACAACGCAGAAATGCTGGAAAAATAGATGGTTGGTTTATAAAAATTCATTATATCGTTTCAAAAAAAGATCAAGAAAAAATTATTGTTGAACAAGAAGTCTCCAAACAAGAAGTATCGAAATCTACTTGTGGTTTTGAAGAAACAAATGCTTTAAGAAATAATATTAATTGCTTAAAGAAAGAAATAGAATTGCTTAAAGAAGAAAATAATAAACTTAAAAGTTTATTAAAAGAAAGTGAAAATTCATCTAATATAGAGGCCTACAAGGAAATTGTTGGATATATGAATGCAGTAAATGAACATCATAGATTTAATGTTAAAATTCCATTTTCTTATAAGTATCAATCTAAAGCAACTCAAAAATTAATTAATGCTAGATTGAGAGAAGGATATGATATTGAAGAATTTAAGGATGTTATTTGGTGGGGATATAAAAAATTTGTAGAAAATGAATTTACAACTCAAAATGGTGAATCAAGTTATAAATATTTTAGACCATCAACATTATTTTCATCAGAACACTTTGAGGCTTATTTGAATGAATATAGAGCAAATACACAATAATGTTGAATATCAAATATTTGCATGTATTATAATCAATTCTAGCTTATTAGATGAAATTAATTTAAAGGAAAAATATTTTGAAAACAAAAAAATACTTATTTGGCTTAAAAATTTATATAAGCAGTATGGATATCTAGACTTAGAGTTAATTACAAATTCTACAAGCAACTTTGAAAAAGCAACTGAATTTCTTAGTCAATGTATGAGTTATGAAATTAGTCCTAGAAATATATCTGGTTATTATAAAAAATTAAAATCAGATTATTATAAACAGAAAATAAAGATATGTTTTGAAAAAATGATTCAAGATACAATTGATTACAAAACATTTTGTGATGAAATGTCAATTATTAGTGTTGATGATAGCGATAATTCAAATTTGCTAACTACTAATGATATCAAAATAGATGTAAAAGTAGAAAGAGAATATACAAATATTTCTGAATTGGATTATCTTCTTAAAGGAATCGAATATGGAAAATTAAGTTTATGGAGTGGTATTACTAATCATGGTAAAACAACACTAATGATTCAATTTGCTAAAGAATGTTTAAAACAACAAAAGAAAATATTTTATTTTAGTGGTGAACAATCCTCTAGCGAATTTAAAAATTATTTATATGTAGGTATGTGTACAAAAATTCAACTTGAATTTATTACTGATAGTCATAATTCAAAAATATATGATGTCAAACCAAAAGACGAAGTTATAGATTATTTTGATAATATTTATAAAAATAAGTTATTCTTATATGATAATGAAACCACAAATAATACTATTACAAATATGATTAAGACTATGGAATATGCTTTTAAGCAAGGTGTAAGAATATTCTTTATAGATAATTTTATGCAGTTAGATAATAGTGAAAAATTAGAAGAGCAAACAAAAATTGTTGAAATGTTTAAAAGATTTGCGAGAGATAAAAATGTAATTATTAATCTTGTCGCTCATCCAAGAAAGACACAATTTATGAAATGTAGATTAACAATATTTGATATAGCAGGAACTCAAAATATTGCTAATAAAAGTGCTAATATTTGTTCCATAATTAGAACCGATATATTGCCTATTTCAGAACGAGATGAAATTGAACGAGCATTATTTAATTCAGGATATAACATTGAAAAATGTGATGGTATTGTTGAGGTTATAAAGACTAAAGGAAATAGTTGTAGAATGGTTGGTTTAATTTATGATGTAGATACAAAGACATATAAGGAAGCACCAAAATTGACTGAACAAGAAAAAATATACTTAGAAAATAAGTTTAGTAAGAAAGGTGGAAGATGAAATGATTGAATTGATAGACTTATCAAATTGGAAAAAACAAAAGGAAATCTTGACAGATCTTCACCGTGAATATGGAATTAATATTTCTTCAAGAGAATGGCGAAATCAAATAGAAAAATGGAATGAAAAATTTGCTAATGGTGAAGTTGAATATTATATTACACATTCTAATTCAAAAGGATTTAAAGCTACAACAGATTATAAAGAAGCAAGAATTGCTAGAAATGATTACTTAAAAAGAGCTTTTAATATGATGAGAAAAGCTCGTGCTTGTGATAAAGCATTTCAACAAAGAAGTAATTTTAAATTTGATTTTAATGAAGGAGTCATAAAATGAACAAATCAACAAAAATAACAGATAGTCAATTAAAAAAATTATTGAAAGATAATTCTGTAAGAAAAATAATCTATATGCATATAGAAGGTACTATATCGTTGAATTCTAAACAATTAGATTATTTATTGAATTTAGAACATGAAATACTTTAATGAAAATATAGAATACAGTAAAGATTGGCTATTACAAGAAATAATTAAAACTGATTTTGAACAAAGGAAAACAAATCAAATTCAATATGTAAAAATGACTAAAATAGATTTATTAAGATTAGTACAAAAATTTATAAAACTGAATGAAAAAGGAGAGTGAAATATTGGAAAAGAAAATAAGATGTTTGAAACCAGAAGAAATTGAAATAAGAGTTCAACAAGTTACTGAAAAAGGGGCACAATTATTGCTTTATAAAGACAGTAGATGTGATAAAAGAATACTTGATGAAACATTTGGAATCTTCGGATGGAAAGATAGGTATGAAGAAATAAAAGGAAATTTATTTTGTACAATATCAATTTATGATGATGAAAAACAACAATGGATTGATAAATGTGACTGTGGAACAGAGTCTTTTAGTGAAAAAGAAAAAGGTGAAGCAAGTGATGCATTTAAAAGAGCAGGATTTAATGTTGGTATAGGCAGAGAATTATATACAAGAATATTTTATTTCGCTAGTGTACCTACAAAGAAAAATGATAAAGGTAAATATGATTTAGCTAATAAATATGAAAAATTTACAGTTGCTGAAATATCAACAAATGAAGAAACTGAAAAAATAGAAAAGATTAAAATTGCTGATAGCAAAGGCAATATTGTATTTAGTTATGGTTATCCTAAAACATCAACAAAGACTGAAACAAAAAAATTGGACAAGCCAGTTGAAATGATTGATGCTAATCAAATAAAAGTAATTCATACTTTATTTACTAAAATTGAAAAATCAGAATCACAAGTATTTAAAAATTTCACAAATGATAAAGCAAAAGAAAATGTATACAATCAATATAAAGTAAAATCTTCAAAAGAATTAACAAAAGAAAATGCAAATAAAATGATTGATTTGTTAAAGAAAAAAGTTGGTGAATAGTTATGAAGGAGGAATATAGACCTAAAAAAACAAAAATCGAACTATATCATGATCACTTTGAAAATGCTAAAACATATCAAATACCACATGCACAATTAATTATAGCAGATATTCCTTATAATCTAGGAAATAATGCATATGCAAGTAATCCACAATGGTATGTTGATGGCGATAATAAAAATGGAGAAAGTAAACTTGCTGGAAAAAGTTTCTTTGATACAGATAACGATTTCAAAATAAATAATTTCTTTGATTTTTGCACTAGATATTTAAACAAAGAACCAAAATCGGGGGGGCAAAGGGGAAGAAGTTCCGATGCTCCAGCAATGATAGTATTTTGTGCATTTGAACAAATACCGATGGTAATAGAACAAGGCAAAAAACATGGCTTAATGAAAAGTTATCCGTTAGTTTTTATTAAAAATTATTCGAGCCAAGTTTTAAAAGCAAATATGAAAATTGTAGGAGCAACTGAGTATGCCGTAGTTCTTTATAGAGAAAAGTTACCAAAATTTAATAATATTGATGAATTCGGAATAAATCATATGATATTTAATTGGTTTGAATGGAGAAAGGATGGCAAGGAAATACCGAAAATACATCCAACACAAAAGCCAGTAAATCTATTAAAACAACTTATTAAAATATTTACTGATGAGGGTGATGTAGTAATAGACCCTGTGGCTGGTAGTGGTAGCACATTAAGGGCTTGTGCTGAATTAAATAGAAGTTGTTATGGCTTTGAAATAAAAAGAGATTTTGTTAAAAGAGCAAAGGAAGAAATGCTTTCAAATATTGAAAAACAACAAACATTATTTGATTGAGGAGTTGATAAAGCAATGGCATTAAAAGTATTAGTTGCATGTGAAGAAAGTCAAGCAGTTACTATTGAATTAAGAAAACTTGGTGTCGAGGCATATAGTTGTGATTTATTACCTTGCAGTGGTGGACATCCTGAATGGCATTTGCAACAAGATGCAATACCTTTATTAGAACAAGAATGGGATATGATTATAGCATTCCCACCATGTACTCATCTTGCTGTAAGCGGAGCAAGACATTTTGAACAAAAAAGAAAAGATGGAAGACAACAACAAGGTATAGATTTCTTTATGAAATTTGTTAATTGTAAATGTAAACATGTTTGTATTGAAAATCCAATCGGGATAATGAGTTCCATTTATAGAAAACCTAACCAAATTATCCAACCATATATGTTCGGCGATAAATTTACAAAATCAACTTGCTTGTGGTTAAAAGGTTTACCAAATTTAAAACCTACTAATATAGTAGAAAAAGGTGAATTTTATGAATGGATTGATAAAAATGGGAAATGTAAAAGGCAAGCAAAATGGTTCTTCGATGCTTTGAAAAACGCAAAAACAAATGAAGAAAGAAGTATTATTAGAAGCAAAACATTTCCAGGAATTGCTAAAGCAATGGCAACTCAATTTGTTCAATATTTAGAGGAGAAACTAGATGAGTAAGATTACTAATAAATTAAATTTACCTAAACAACTTGTTGATTTAATAAGCAATGACTATCAACCAAAAGAACATCAATATTCTTGTACTACTATTTTAAAACCAACAAGACAAGTAATTCTTGAAAGAAGACACAATAACGAAATAGAACAAGATGTATCAGAAATGGTATGGTGTATTTTTGGAATTTTAGCACATAGTGTTATTGAAAATTCACAAGAAGATGTAGGACAATTCAAAGAAGAAAAATTAAAAGTAGATTTAGGTAAATATTGTAAAGAACTTGAAGGTTATTACTTAAGTGGCCGTTCAGATATGATTGATTTACTAGATAAGTGTATAACAGACTGGAAAACGGCAAGTTGCTGGAAAGTAATTTATAAAGATTTTGAAGATTGGCGAAAGGAAATGTTGATATATGCTTGGGCAGTTAAAGACATGGGATTTGAAATAGATAAAGCACAAGCAATAGCATTCTTAAAAGACTACAATAAAACAAAAGCAAAAGTTGATAGCTCATATCCGCAATTACCTGTATGGGTAGAAAAATTTAAATTTTGTGATAAAGATTTTAAAGAAATAGAAGAATTTATAAAAAATAGATTCTTAGAATTAAAAAAATATGAAGATGTTCCGGATGAAGAACTTCCAATGTGTAGCATGGAAGAAAGATGGAACGATGGAAACAAATATATAGTTATTAAAAAAGGTAATAAGAGGGCAACTAAAATACATGAAACATTAGAAGAAGCACAAAAACATTTAGATAATTTAGAAAAAGAGTATCCAAATGTATATGAAATACAAGAACGATTGGGTGAAGATAAAAAATGCCTTGAATATTGCTCGTGTTGCAAATTTTGCCCTTATTATCAAGAAAAATATATGAAGGGTGATGAATAATGATTGAAACAGGTATCATATTAAAAAATAAATATTTAGTAAAGCAAATGCCAAAAACAAAAGCAATGGCTTGGGAAAAGATAAAGGCTGGAGATGTTATTGAAATTACATTAGAATTAACTTGGCGTAGAAGTGGTGATAACCATTGTTTAACCGCCTACTATCCATTAATTAATGGAATAGGAACTGGAATACCAACGATAAATAAATTAATTGAAAAAGGTATGATTTTGGAGGAAATAAAATGAAAAGTAATAATGTAACAATAAGCCTAGAAGAATATAAGGAATTATTATTAAATAAAGATAATCAATTAAGGGATAATGAAAAAATGTTATTCGATAAAATGATTGACTATATAAAAGAACATGTTAAATATGATAAAGACGGTTGGAATACTGTTAAAGGATTAGAATTTAAAAATTTTAAAGAAGATGAATTATTAAGAATGATTCAATACATTGATAGTTATTTGTTTTTAGATATATATAAATATGCAACAGATAAGTTATATAAAGAAGAACAAGATAGATTAAAAATGGAAAAAGCAAGAGCTATGAAAGATTTAAAACAAGAATTAAAGAAAGATGAGGAAGAATAATTATGAAATTAAAAGTTGGAGATAAAGTAAAATTAAAAAATAGAAGAGGTAAAGGATGGAATAGTGGCGGTATGATGGATAAATATATTGGTAAGATTGTTACTGTATCTTATATAACTCTTGGGAATGGTTTTACAATTAAAGAAGACGACGGCAGAGGATTTCCTCGATGGGTGTTTCGTCTAGAAGATATTGAATATGTAGTAAAACAAAAACATTTTAAATCATTGCCGAACAACTTTACAGGAACAATAGAAGTGGAAAATGGTTTTATTCAAGAAAAAGGAATACTTGATGAAACAGAAAAAAGATATTTAAAATCTATTATTAGACCATTTAAAAACAAAGTCAACCACATTTCTAAAGAAGATTGTTATGACGGAGATTGTTATATTTCTATTGAATTAGATGATGAAGAACATATTAGTTTGCCATATTTTAAAAAAGGAACTATGTATAACGGCATGGAAGAAAATAAAAAATACGCATTAAAGGAGTTGGGATTAGATGTTTAATAAAGTAACTTTAGTAGGAAGAATATCTACAGATTTAGAATTAAGATATACAGGTTCAAATAAAGCATATTGCAGATTTAATCTAGCAGTAAATAGAATGAATGAGGGTACAGATTTTATTCCAGTAACAGTTTGGGGAAAACCTGCTGAAAATCTTGTCAGCTATCAAAATAAGGGTAGTTTAATACTTGTTGATGGTTCAATTAGTATGAGTAATTATACTGATAAAGATGGAAATAATAGAACATCATTTGAAGTAATGACAAACAATGTACAATTCTTAGGTAGTAAAAAGACTAATAATGATGAAATTACAACAGAACAAGTAGAAGAAGATCCTTTTGAAGACTTTGGTGAGAGTGTTTCTATAGATGATAACTTTTTAGAATAAAATATTATGCCAGAAGAATCTATAAATATAATAGAAAATATTATACAAGCAGTATCGATATTAAATAAAACTGATGAATATTTAGAAAGTCTAACAACTAGGCTTTCTGAATGTGACAGTTTAGTAAGTGATTATGAACATTTTATAGAAAATACACCAATAGAAGAAGTCAATTTAGAAAAATTGTATCAAAATATGCAAAAGAATTTTATTAAAAGAAGAGATATTAAAAATAATATAGCAATTAATAATAATTATAAAAATTTAACATCAAGATTAAATAATGCATCTAATAGAGAATTTTTAATTCAAAATTTAAAAAATGTACAATCTAAATTAGGAATGAAATATCATAATAGAAAATTGACTCAAGATGAAATCGCAAAACTAAAGGAAGTAAAAATTGAGGAAAAGAAAAAAAGAGGAAGACCTAAAAAGGTGAAAGAAGGGGTATAAATGGATTGTATACCATACATTAATGATTTAATGATTGAAATAGATATACTAGAAAAATTTGATAGTAGTGATCCAAAAGTTATTAATAAGATAAATGAAAAGAAAAATTTACTTGAAGAATGTAAAATTAATTTATCGAAATTATCTAAGAATAGTATAGAGTATAGAATATATTTGTATTACTTGAATGGAATGTCTATTAATAAAGCCATACAAAAAGTGGCAGATGAAAATTATAAAAATGATATAAAGCCTTTTACTGAAAGAGCAATATATAAAAATTATTATAAAAATTTAAAAAAATTTATAAAAGTTCATTAAAAGTTCAGTAAAAATACTGATATATTATAATTGTGATAGAGATATCACGTGTGGTGTATAAGCATCACCTCCTTTCTAGTTAATGTGGGAAAGTATAATCTCCTTTCGTACTTTCCTCCTATATTACTCTCGAGTGAAACGGATGATCACGACAGGTTCATACCCTGTAAATAGCAAGTTCGACTCTTGCGAGAGCAACCAATATTGCCCTTTGGTGGAATTGGCAACACATCGCACTTTGAATGCGAAGAGTCTAGGTTCGAACCCTAGAGGGGCAACCAATATTAAGTGTTATCTTTATAGGTAGCAACAGAGCAATATTTATTGGTTTTAATTATTTTTCTTTTCTTACGCCTTTAAATTTTGTTCTGTTGGTGTCTATAAGGCACTAATTAAAGACCTTGATAGACTTTTGGTTAACATGTAGAAACTAAAAGAACATATTAAGGCAAACTACCTTTAACAGGTAGTGTCTAGTGATATGTAAGATGAATAGTTTAAGTGCTAAAACATTCCAGTATGAAAGAGTGCTGGGAAGATTAAGGTTGAATGCCTTATGAGATAATATCAAAGTCATCATATCATTAGACAGTACTTATTAAAGTGCTAGGTAAAACAGCCACACCTTGCTAGACCAAGCACAACGAAGTTAGGCTGAACAAGTTTAGATGATTTGTCAGTTAGGAAACTGTCAGTATTTCATACTAATATGAAAAGGTCATGCTATCTTTATAGGTAGCATAGAGTAGATATAAAGTAATCGTCCTAGTTAAGTAAGTAATTAAAAGTGGGAAAGTTTGCAAGTCTAGAATTACATTCAACAACACTGATAATGAAATGGTTGGAAGAGGTATTTCACTTCTTAAATATGCTTAGCTTATATCTATTCTATGGTGCTTATAAAATAATGGAGCAGAGGGTTACAGATAGTGTTGCTAACACTTGAGTACTTCTACGGAAATAGACGAACTGACGAGTTTGTTAAAGCCTTAAAGCACTAAATACTATCTCTAGTAGGTAGTGTACTGATGATATATACCCTAGACTATGAAATTATTCTGTAGCCGACATTAAAGGTAATACTAGTTAATATCATTAGTACAGTACTTATTAAAGTACTATGCTCAATTTATTTCTCACAAGAGAAAAAATATTCTAGGAGAGAAGATAGAGAGGGCTCCATTGTCTAGAATTAAAATCGACAAATCAAAACCTGTTAATACTATCTTAGTGGGTAGTGTCTAGTGATATATAAAAGTTTAGGGGCAAAAGGTAATAAAGTAAGTTAATAGTGTGGTTTCTATACTTACAATTCTCTTGGAGGACACCACAAAGTGTTATAGGCATATAACATAAACCTTTATATCATTAGACAGTATCTATTAAAGATACTAGTAAAACAATATACCTATTGAGAACATAGTAGGCCATCTAGCAACATTGGACCTAGTTGTTATATTGTTTTATTATTTGCTCGTGTGTTGAAATTGGTAAACAAGACGGACTTAAAATCCGTTGGGAGTTATCCCTTATAGGTTCAAGTCCTATTACGAGCACCAAATTAGATAATTGAAGGGAGAATACAATAATTCTCTCTTTTTTGATAGAAAGTAGGAAAATAATGATTAAATTTATAGTATCTGGAAAGCCACAGGGAAAGGCAAGACCTAGATTTCGTAAAATAGGCAATTATGTATCAACGTATAATCCAAAACAAACAACAGAATATGAAAAATTAGTTAAATTATCTGCAATAGAGCAATGTAAAGACCAACTTAATAAAGAATATATTGGACTTGTAAAAATGTCTATAAAAGCCTATTTTAAGCCAAATAAGAGTATATCTAAAAAACAACATAATTTATTAATTGGAACTGAGCATCTAAAAAAACCTGACAGTGATAATATAGCAAAAATAATATGTGATTCACTCAACGGTATAGCATATAAAGATGATTCACAAGTGGCTTATTTAGAAATAGAAAAATATTACGCAGAAGAAGAAGGAGTGGAAGTGATTATAGAATATGGAAATAATAATTAAAGCTTTAATAATAACAATATTTACTGGAATGTGTTGTTATTGTATAAGTCAAAGCATAAATAAAGATTTATTAAAAGAACTAGATAAACAGAAACAGTTAAATAAACAAATTTTAGGATTATATCAAAATGAACATGATAAAACAGATACATTATATAAAATAATATTTCATATTAGGAAACAATTATCTTTATTAAAATTGAAAGAATGCTCAGAAGAAGAACTCAAAAACATACCATTTGAAATAATTAATTGGATTGATATGTTAGAAAAAGTTAATAATGGTGATGATGATGTCTTACATAAGTAAATATGATAGAACGTTTATTTCTTTTATGAATAAGAAATACAAAAAACATAGTGTTTGTTTTGAATTTATAGATGATTATAGATTATGGCTTTATGAAGATTATTGTGTATATGATAGCGTTTTATACTATAAACAAATGGAAAAAGATTTACAGGAATATAGCGATTTTCAAACTGGAAAAGAAAGAGATAAGAGAGGTAAGTTAGATGGCAACTGGGAAAAAGATTAAAACAGAAGAGCATATACAAAAGATAAAAGAATCTAACCGTGAAAATAGAGAAAAAAAGATACAAGAACAGGAACAACTTGTAAATCAAATCAGAGAAGAAACAAAAGATTTATTATTACCAAATATTAGAAGTAAAATGGAAACCGTGGCAGAAGTCATCAATGAAAAAGTTTCACAAAATAATGGGTTAACAGTATCACAAATATTGCCTTTAATAACAAAAAGAAGTGTATCAGATATAGCAACTATCCAAAATAAATCGTATACATCTTACGAATTAGGTGAAGCACTAAACATTTATATGGACATGGTAGCAAAAATAAATACAATATGTAAGTTTCCACCATCAAAAGGTACTTTTTGTGCTTTGCTAGGTATATCAAGAAAGACATATGACAATTATATGGTAGATCCAGATAAAATGGATATAATGGGAATAATTGACGATTATATTACTACATCTGTATTAACATCAGCACAACTAGGAGAATTAAGAGAAATATCTAGTATGTTTACATTAAAATCACAACATGGGTTTGTTGAAGCTTCAGCACCTGTTGTAATTGAACATAAGAAAGAAACAAACATAGATGATATAAATAGACAATTAGAAGCACTAAAAAGAGATAATGTTATAGATGCAGAATTCGAAGAGGTGGAAAAAGATTGACTGGAAAAAGTTTTTTGACCGTGGAGTTGGAAAAAGTTTTGCGACTTCGTCCGTGGGTAAATAGGTGTGTTTTCATGCATCTTTTTATTATATTTTATTGAATAATATGACTTTATTTTATTGGCTTATTTGCTTGATAAATACTAAATTAATACAATTGTACTATAATTCAAAACATTGCTTAAAACGGCTAAAAATAGGTAAATATGGGGCATTAAAACAATAAAAATAATACTATTCCTGTATAAATAATTAATAAAAAAATAGTCTTTTTAATTTGACTATTTTTGTTTTTTTGCAAAATCACACAAGCCACACCACATAGCTAGTAATATTATTAAAATTGTTCCCATTCGGTTGAATCCTCCTTTATTCTTTTTAATATTTCTTGATAATCTTTAGTGTTATATTTGATATAACATTTTTTTAAATCATTTTTAAAAGATTTTACGGGGTAATTAGTCCACATGGTCGCTTTTGTTTGCCCTATATGTTCATTTATCATCTTTTCAATCGTTTTTATAAAATTTTCTTTAGTATTATATTGTCCTTTTGGTTTTCCTAATTTTGTACCTTTTGTTTTAACTGCTTTCAAGCCTTCTTTTGTTCTTTCACTTATTAAATCTCTTTCAAATTGTCCAAGAACTGAGAATATCCCCAATAATAAGTTTGTGTTTGCGTCTGGTTTTTCTCCAGCTTGTAGGTAAAAATTTTCTTTTAATATAATTACATTTATTTGTTTTTTTTGTATAAATTCGGTTATAAGGTCAAGTGTTTTAATAACGCCGCCACGAGACAAACGTGAAAGGCTTTCACACACTAATGTGTCGCCTTTTTCCATTTTTTTAATTAGTTTGTCAAATTCGGGGCGTTTTGTTTTTGTTCCCGTGAATGTTTCTTCTATATATTCACAATTAACACCGTTTAAATAGCCTTTATCTTTAAATATTTGAATTTGTCTGTCATATTCTTGTTTGTCAGTACTGATTCTTATATAACAATATGTTTTATTATTCATAATTTTTTAACACCTCCATTTTTTCACTTTTTAAGTATTCAATAATTTCATTTATTATTTTATCACATTCTTTTATATTTTCGTTATCGTTTAGTAATTCTTCATATGCAACACTTTCCAAATAGTCCCATTCTTTATATTTTTTACTGTTTCTATGCGGTTTATTTCTACATAGTATATTATAAAAATCTTCTAAAGTATTATTTTCTTTTAATTCTTCCCAGTCAATCATTTTTATACCTCCACACATTCATTTAATAAATTTAAAATATAATCATTTCTAGTGTTTATGTAATCATTAATACTTTCAATTAATGGCTTATTGCTATTATCATAATTTAAGTAATCCTTATATATTGAAAATATTTTTATATAATATATATCTAATAATATATTTTTATTTTTTAAGTATTTATCATACAATATTATAGATAAATAAAATAAGTATTCGCTATCAAAATTTTTATTGTTCATATTTTTACACCTCTTTACTTCCTAAGTATGCCTTTAACTTTGGATCGTATTCTTTTAATGCATTTAAACATTGCTTATAATTGTTATAATATATTTGATATTTTTCTTTATAGTAATTTAATCTATAAAAAAGTAGGGGAGTTATTAATAATAATATAATTGTTATATATTCCATATTAAGCCTCCATACAACTTATATAATTATTATTTCCAATAACTATATGGTCTAAAAATTTAATATCTAATAAATTACTAGCCTGTTTTAAAATATTTGTTATTTTGTAATCTTCCTTACTTGGGGTAGGGTCACCACTTGGGTGATTATGTACCATTATAAATGCACTAGCATTGCTTAATAATATTGTTTTAAATATTGTCTTAGGATCAATCATTGATGCATTAATAGTACCTTTAGCAATTAAAGAATAATCTACAGGCATATTTTTATTATCTAAACATATTATAAAAGTATTTTCTACATCTAAATTTTTAATATCTTCTATATTATCAATTAATTTTACAATATCAGTTTCATTTTTTATGCTGTTTTTATTATATGGTACTGATTTTTCTCTTATTATTCTTATTGATGTCTTATATATTTTCATATTAACACCCTTTAAAACCTTTCTATATATTCAATATTTGTATATTGATTTTTTGATATGCTATTCACTAATTTTAAAATTGTTTTTTTTGTATAAATATTACTCTTGTTATAGTTTCCCTTGTTTAATTGTTTATCAAGGTCTAGTAAACCCCAGCAGCAACCATCTTTGTCTTTATAATATGTTTGAAACCAACAACCAAAATTGTCAACATATTTATAGTCATTTTTATTACGTTGATATCTTGCACCGTGTCCAATTTCTAAAGTGTCCAATTTTTCGCCACTTTTTAATTCAACATTATATGCATAATATCTATAGTTATTTAAATCGCTAATCTTTGTTATATCATCACCAACAAAGAAATCACATCCCATTTTTTCTAGATATAAAGTATTTTTATTTAATTTTTTCATATAATCACCATAGATAGGGAAGAGGTTTTATTCCTCTTCAGTTTCCTTTCTATTTGATAAGAATGTAACTTTTTCAGCTACTATTTCTATTATATTTTTGTCTTCTTCTTGTTTTGCTTGTACTCTTCCTTTTACACCGATAACATCACCTTTTTTGCAATATTCTGCAGTGTTTTCAGCAATGCCTTTATACAATAAACAAGGTATAAAATCAGTTTCATAAATTCCATCGGCATTTTTCCAGCTTCTTGATACTGCTAAAGTTATATAACTTGTTTTTACTCCATTTTCTAGTTCTTTTATTTCAGGGTCTTGAACTAATCGGCCAACTAATACTATTTGATTTAACATTTTTTCATTCCTCCCATTATGTCACTATTGACATTTTTATTTTTTAAATATATAATGAGAGACGAGGAAAGGGAACCACCTTTTCTTAAACTAATCTATGAATAAATATTCGTAGACTAATTTTTTAATTTGAGTTATCTTATTGACTTTGTGAGGGTTAAAGATAACTCTTTTTATTTTATTTATTAACTTTCTAAAATCTTTTACAAATATTATGTTAATTATAAATGTTATTAATATAGTAATAGTTATAAATATTACTAAATCGTGAAATGCTTGTAACATATAAACCACTTTCGATCAACTCCTTTTTTTATATGTTCCCATTTCCTTATCTCTATAAACATTATAGCATTTTTACTATATAATGTCAATACTTTTACACCAATTTTGGCATTGAATTTCAGCATAAAAGTTGGGGTATTATTATATTAATGCTATATATATTTATATATATTATACTGTTATTTATATATTTATTTGGTGTATATTTTATATATTTACATAGTTAGTATTATTGTATTATAAATGCATTTCGGCGGTGTGATACTGTATTATTGATATATTATTGTATATATATTTATATATTTATATTACTATTGTTATAGTTATTATTATTATTTAAATTATTTAAATTATTTAAATTGTAACAGAAGTTTATCTTTCTCTTTAATTCTAAAAAATATATAATTATTTAACACTATATTATTATTTTATAGTGTTAAATAATTATAATTTAATCTATTAATTAATATATTAAATGGTGGTTAATTTAACCCTTATAAATCAACGATTTTTTAGTGTAATAACGAACGTTAGCACCCCAACCCTATTTTTTAGGAGTACCCAGGGAGCTTTTTTACTCTCAAAATTCTATAAAAAATAACAAAAGAATCCATATATATAATTCTTTTTAAAAATATTCAGTAAAAATATATATTTATTAATTTATATAAGAAATAATCAAGTAAAATTGGTTATTTTTTTATTTTATTATCAAAGTTCATTAAAAGTTCAGTAGATAAAGTGATATTTTATGATTGAAGAATAATTACGCATTTATAACGCTACATCTTACAGAATGATAGCTATAAATACTAATATTAAAGGTGATATTACTGATAGAGTAGCAATTCCTATTAAAAATATGCTGTTAGGCCTTATAAATCAAGGCTAAAATGACTAATTCTCAAAGTTCATAAATGACCCTGTTACCACATAAAAAAGGGGTTCATTAATGGACTATTATCAGTAATTATTAATGAAAGGATAAATTATGGAATATGGATATAATTTATATGAATTAATAAATCTTATTTCAAATGAGAAAGATCAAATGCAAAGAGAAAGATACATTGATGAATTAGTAAGAAAAATATATCCATCAGTTATAAATAAAGATTTATATACAAATGTATTATCTTATATGCCGTATGAGGAAATAAAAATCAAAGAAAAAAGGAAGGAGAAAAAATGAGAGGAGAATACTTAAAAATAGAAACTGTTAAAAAATTAAGAAAATTGGAAATGAAAGTTGATGATTTAGCAAAAAGAATAATTAAAGCAAAAAATAAATTAGCCAAGCCAATTATGACTGATGAAGAAAAAGAACTATATGAAATATTGGAGGGTAACCATGACTAAAACATATTCAGAAATATCACATAATATAAAACATCGCGAAAATTCTAAAGATGAATTTTACACGCCTGTCAATTTAGCAAAATATACAATTTCAATGCTTGATTTAAAACCAAAAGATATTGTGTTAGATTCAGCTTTTGGCACTGGAAATTATTATAACAATTATCCGAGCTGGACGACTAACAAATATACAACTGATTTCTTTAATTTTAATGAAAAAGTTGATTGGATAGTAACTAATCCACCTTATTCCAAAATTGATGACTATTTAAAGCATAGCGCTGAAATATGTGAAAAAGGTTTTGCTTATTTATTAGGTCATGATAATGTTACAGCAAGAAGAATTGAATATCTTGAAAAAATGGGATTCTATATTACAAAATTTCATTTATGTAAGGTTATGAAATGGTTCGGAATGAGTGTGTTTGTTGTCTGGGAAAAGAAAACGCCAGATTTTAAGGGAATAATTGACTATGACAGAAACGTTTGGAAAATGGACTAAAGATCACAACATATAGGATTTGTTTTAGTCAAATTAAAAGAAGGTATAATAACGTGAATTTTAAATAGCTTACGTAAAAAAAGAAGATTTTAATTTAATCTTCTTTGTAATACGAATCTTTAAAAAATGTTTTATGTATATTTTTAATATTTTTTTTAAAAACCTTTTCAAAATCGTCTTTATTAGGCAATTCAATACTTCTTGTTTCTATTGCAGATAATCCTTCTTCCATACTATCATATTTGTAAATTACCATGCAGATATTATCTTCATTAATATAATACTTTACTACACCTTTAATGACATATTGGAATTTAGTATCAAAAAATAATACACAATTATAATCTCTCATAAACAAAACCTCCAAATTTGATAGCTAGTATATCACATATTTAAAATCTAGACAATGTAAGAAAGGAGAAGTAAGAATATGAATAATGAAAAGATATTATATTATTTAGGAATATTAGAAAACGGAGCATTAAATTATTATCAAACAGTAGAAACAATAAGAATAGCAAGTCAAAGCATTCAAAATTATATAGAACAATTAGAACAACAATGTAAAAAGCAAAAAGAAGTTATTGATAAGGCAATAGAAACTTTAGAAAAAGGGATTACATTTTGTGAAAATGATAGTCAAGGAATTTACGATAAATGCAATATAGCAATAAATAGAGAAAAGAAAGTTTTAGATATATTAAAAGAGGTGTCATAATGAATATTTATTATGATGTAGAAGATAATCATTATAGAACATATCCTGATGGGGATATAGCAAGTATAGACCAAATGAGAGAATTAATTGAAAATAAAAATTTGTCTATTGTAAAATTACAACAAGAAAATAAACAACTAAAAGATAATTGGAATAAGTTAAAAGTATATATCAAAACTGAAATACCAGAAGATGTGTTTATAGATACCGAATGGTTTGTTTCGATTTTAGATAAAATGCAAGAACTAGAACAAGGAAGTGATAGCAATGAAAACAATTAAAATTAATGATAATGAAGTAACATTTTTTATAGATTATGTAAGAGTTCCTAGAAAAGCAAATCATAATTATAGCAACGCTGAATTTGATTATAATTGTGATTTAAGCATAGTTACTAAAAAGGAATTATCAGATTATGAAAGAGAAGTTGTAGCGAGATGTATAAGAAATATAATTAATGGTTTTGATTTAGAGAAAGTAGAGAGTGATGAGTAAATGTTAACATTACCAATTAAGAAAAAATGGTTTGACATGATTCTTTCTTGTGAAAAGAAAGAAGAATATAGAGAAATCAAACCTTATTGGACTAAAAGACTTTTAACAACTGATATAGATATAGATTTAGAAAGATTAAAAGACCAATTACGAAAAGAAAATAGTTTTTTAAATAAAACTGTAATATTTAGAAATGGATATAGAAAAGATAGTCCAAAAATAAGATGTTTAGTTAGCATAAATATTAAACAAGGTAAACCAGAATGGGGAGCAGAACCTAGCAAGATGTATTATGTATTAAAAATATTAAGTGTTGAGGAGGTAAAAAATGAAATTAGAAGTCGGACAATTTGTTAGATTTAAAGACAAAAGAGGTATTGAATATATTAGAAAAATTATTGAAATACCAGAAGATAATAGATATGCAAGTTTATATTTAGATAAAGAAGCTAATTACTCACATGGATTAAGTCCTAAAAATGTAATTAAAGGAAGGTTTAATATCATTGATTTAATTAAAGTAGGAGATTATGTTAATGGTTCAAAAGTTATTAAAATAGAAAATGTAGAAAACTATCCTGATTTATCAAGCGTAAAAATAGAAAAAAGTGATTTTAGATATGGTGTATATGAAACTATATTTGAAAAAGATATTAAAACAGTCATCACACACGAGCAAATGGAACAAATGGCGTATAAGGTGGGTGAGTAATGTTGAATAAGATTATTGATAGTGAATATTTTGAATTTATCATATTTATATTATTTATAAGCATTATTTTGTTATTATCTAAAGGTTGTTCTATTATTGAAAGAAAAAATTGTGAAAAACAACAAGGGACTTATATTCAAAATTATTTTGGATCAGGAGCAAATAAATGTATTTTTAATGGAGTTAAAAAATAATAATGACCAAGTCATATCTAGTTGACGAATATGGTGTTGTTTTAGAAGAAATAGATGATTCCAGTACATTAGTATCTCTTAAAGAGGGCGATAGAATTCTTCGCAAAGGTACGTTGGAATATCTAAATGGTACTACCGATATAAAATATCATTTTATCAAAATCAATCCTAAAATATTTGATAAATATTGTAAAAAATATTCAATACTTCCTTATCTAACTTGCCATATTGGTTATATGGACAATATATGTTGTTATGACAATGGCAAAATCATTCGATTGAAAGATTTATCAAAAGTATGTGAAGTGAGTGAAACTACTATAAAAAGACAATTAAAAGGCTTGATAGCAGATGATATTATTCATAAAGTACCATATAAGAAAAATCAAAAATGTTTAATGATAAATCCATATCTTGCTATGAGAGGTAAAAGAATATATTTATCAACTTATAATGAATTTAAATTATCGGCTTTGAGAAGTGAGGTGGAAGAATGAAATTATTTAGTAAAAAAAATGAATTAGTCGTAAGAAATAGCGAAATTCAACCAATACAAGTTAGAGATTTAAAAGAATATCTTGTAAAAGATTTTGAACAGATAAAAACAAGTGAGCAAATTATAGAAAACTTAAAATCTCAAATAGAAGAACTTAACAAAATAAAAATTAAGTACGATGCTACTCTAATTACATTGGAAGAATTTGATGCTAGGGTTTTAAGAGAAAAAGATAAAAATATTAAATTAGAACAACAAATAAAAGAAAAGAATGAAGAAATTGCCAAACTTAATGAAGAAAAAAATAATTGTCTAATTAGAGAAAGAATTGCCAATGACAAGATTGAAAATACCAAAGATTTTATTATTTCAGAGTTTAAAGAACAAATAAAACAAGTAATAAATGTACAAAAAGGAACACTTAGTAAGAAAAAAATAATTGATTTAATCGATGGTGATATTAATGAATAAAATTAAAACAATAGAAGAATTCAAAAAAGATGTATTCGATAAATTAGATGATAATAAAAAACTAGAATATATGTATCAAATGGGTAAACAATTATGTGAAATACAAGATTATGTAAATAGTGAAATAAAGAGAATACAAAGCCATGAATATTCAACAGGAATTAGGATGTTAAATAGAATTAAAAAAATCTTGGGTGATAATGATGAATCAAAATAATATAAAAGACAATATGTATGCCTTATATGAAGTATACAATCAATATAAATTATTATATAACTTTTATCAAAAATATAAATCAATCAAAAATGAAGAAGATATTCGAGAGAGAATAGAATATTTAAGAAAAAATCCAAAATGTTCAATGAGAACAGAATTAGAAACATTATTGTGGCTGTTAAATGAGGTGGAATAGATGGAATTATGGATAAGAAGTCAGGATAAAACAACTTTGATAAATACACGAAGAATAGATGTTGATGATAATAATATTATTATTTGGGATGAAGGTAGATATGCTAGTGAAATATATTTAGGCATATACAAAACAAAAGAAAGAGCATTAGAAGTTTTAGATGAAATAGAAGAAAGAATAATGCTAATTAACACTATAAATATAGCAAAAGATAGAGATAGTTTAATTGCATGTAAAAATGTATTAACGGAAGAAAAGATAAAAGGATTAAATTATCCATATCAAATGCCAGAAAATTAAAGAAAGGTGGAAGAATAATGAATAGGGAAATAAAATTTAGAATATGGGATAATGCAAATAAAAAATATTTATCATTACAAGATTATCAAGATTTAGGGGCAATAGAAGTTGAAAATGATGGAACATTAACTCTAAGTCCTAGATTTAGATTTTTGACAAGTATGATGATAATGCCAGAAAGATTTATTCCACAACAATATGTAGGATTAAAAGATAAAAATGGTATAGAAATTTATGAGGGTGATATTGTTAAATATGAGGGTGAAAATACTTCTTATGTTGTAATGTTCGACCCAACTGGGTACTGGTGTTTGGATGGCAATGGTGCTAGAAATAGTGAAATGTTATATTATGAAGATGTTTTTAAGTATTTAGAAATAATAGGAAATATTTATGAAAATGAGGTTGATTAAATGAAAGATTTAAAAATATTTACTGATGATGTTGAACAAGAAGCAATAAATCAAATAAATGAATTATTAGACCAAGAGGCATTTAAAGATAGTAAAATTCGTATAATGCCAGATGTTCATGCTGGTAAAGGCTGTGTAATAGGTTTTACTGGTAATTTAGGTGATAAAGTAATTCCGAATATTGTTGGTGTTGATATTGGCTGTGGTATGTTGTGCGTTGAATTAGGCAATATTGATTTAGATTTAGAAAGATTAGATAAGATTATCAGAGAATATGTTCCTAGTGGATTTGAAGTTCATGATGAAAGAAAATATAAATTTTTAGAATTACAAGATTTGAAGTGTTATAGAGAATTAAAAGACACAAAACGATTAGAAAGAAGTATTGGAACACTTGGTGGTGGTAATCATTTTATTGAAATTGATATTGATGAAAATAATAATAAATATTTAGTAATTCATACAGGTTCAAGAAATTTAGGAAAACAAGTAGCAGAGTATTATCAAGAATTAGCTAATCAATTATGTAACTATAATATTGGTGAATATAAAGAAAAACAACAGGAATTAATCAAAAAATATAAAGAACAAGGAAGAAAACAAGAAATACAATCTGCTTTAATGGAATTAAAAGAAAAATATAAAACAGATCATAAGAAAATACCAAAGGATTTAGCATATTTGGAAGGGCAATATAGAGAAGATTATTTACATGATATGAAAATATGTCAAGAATTTGCTAAAGATAATCGTTTATGTATAGCAAAGCAAATATTATGTAATTATTTTCAATTACCATATTATGAAGGATATAAAAGTGTAAGATTAAGAGAAAAAGCAATGTCCACTTGTGATTGGTATACTCAAGATATGATTGAGAGGGATTTTTGGTATTTTGAAACAATACATAATTATATATCATTTGAAGATAACATAGTTCGTAAAGGTGCTATATCTGCTAAAAAAGGTGAAATGGTATTAATACCAATGAATATGAGAGACGGTTGTATTATCGGTGTAGGAAAAGGCAATGATGATTGGAATCAGTCAGCACCACACGGAGCAGGTAGAATAATGTCTAGAATGAAAGCAAAAGAAACTTTTAATTTAGATGAATATAAAGAAAGTATGAAAGATATTTATACGACATCAGTAAATGAAGATACCATTGATGAAGCTCCATTTGTATATAAACCAATGCAAGAAATAATTGATAATATAGACGATACAGTAGATATTATTAAAATAATTAAACCAATATATAACTTTAAGGCTAGTGATTAGATGTTAACAATTAAACAAAAAATTGTATTGGAAGCAATTGAGTGGTTTATTAATGAATATGGATATAGTCCTACAAATCGTGAGCTAGCCAATATATTAAAATGTGATGTTAATACAGTATTTAAGAAATTGCTTATTTTAGAAGATAAAGGATATATAAAAACTCAAAATGGACGAGCCAGAACGATTCAAATAATAAAAGAGGTGGAAGAATGAATGCAAATTTAAGACAATTAGATACAAAAGGTAAATGTATTTGTTGTGGTGATGAAATAAAAAGAAAAGATAAGAAAGTATTTGTAATCAAAGCACATAAATCTCAAGTATATCAAATAACAATATGTCAAGATTGTGTTAGTAGATTGGATTCAATAGCAAAATATGGTGATTAATAATGACTAATGAATATATACCACTAACAAATGCTGAAATATTAAAAAATTATTATTATGGACAATTATATATAAGTAAAAAATGGTATGTAAGACCGATTGATTGGGCAGGTTGTTGGAGACGTGATAATGATAAGGAATATTTAATGGCAGGTAATATTGAAAAGCAATTTGATTCTGAACAAGAGTGTATTGATTATATAAATGAGGTGGCAAATGAAAATAATAACTAACAAAATAAAATGCAATTATTGTGGTGACATCATCGAAAGCAAAACTGTACACGATTACAAAAGATGCAAATGTGGGAAAGTATCAGTAGATGGTGGAAACTATTATTTAAGTAGGAACTTTCCTTCCGAAATACCATTTGATCCTTACAAGCATTTTACAGATTTAAGCCATTATATTACGGATGAGGGTGTAGAAATAAACAATGAAACAAAAAATTAAAAATAGAATAGTAAATTATGTAAAATCAAATTATAAATTGCTTGATTCTTCTAAATTCTTAAATGGGAAGACTTACTGCAATCATAGGTGTCATTTAAATGCAGTACAAGAAGCCTATGAGAACGGTGACAAGGTATGTTTGGTAGTTTGCATAGGTGATGGAGAAGTTATTGTTCATTTCATAAATCAAAATTTAGATGGAGATTATATTGATAATACATTAGGGTGGTATGGCAAAGAATTATATGATTATTATCTTGTAAAGGAAGTAAGTACAAGTGAATATAAAACAATATGGAATTTATTAATAAATACAAAAAAGATGTTAATAAACACTAATTCCTCTTGGTTAGAAAGAAAATTAAAAATTATTAAGGAAGATGATATTTAATGATAAATGTATCTGATTATATACAAATGATTCTTCATAAGAAAAAATGGACTAATGCTAAATTATGCCAAGAATTAAACAAAATAGAAGAACAACTTGGTGAAAGTAGGACAACCCCTCAAAATATATCAAATTATTTTCATGGACAATGGTCTTTTAGACCTAAAGTTCTTGTTAAATATGAAAAAGCATTAGGACTACAACCAAATACACTTGTATCAATGGTTGCCCCACCAACAACAAAAGAAGGACAAAAAGAATTGAAAGAAATAATAAAAAAAGTAGGTGAAATTAAATGATAAAAAAAGAAATTTATCCCAAGACAAAAAGAGTTAGCTGTAAAGGTGATAAAGTTTATCTTACTGAAAAGATAGATGGTAGTAATTTAGTATTTTTTAAGAAATATGACAAATTATACTTTGCACAAAGGAATAATATTATTTGCATTGATGAAATTGAAGAACAAAAAGGAATGTTATATAAAGGATTGTATCAATGGCTATTAGACAATAAAGATATATTAGAAACTGAGTTACATAACAATAGTGCAATTTGTGGCGAATGGATAGGAATGGGTTGCCTAAAATATAATGTTGATGAATTTGATAAAAGATGGTATATGTTTGCAAAAGCAAATATAGATGATGATTATAACTTATATAATTTAATTTATGATCATGAATTATTTATATATCCGTTTGTAAGCCAAGAAATACCTAATTTCATTGGAATAGTACCAGAAGTTACTGAATTGATTAATTTGCCAAATAAAGAGCAATTAGATAGTATTTATGAGAAATATACAAACAAAGTAAATAGAAATGTTGAAGGTTTTGTAATTAATTATAAAAATATAATAAGCAAATATGTAAGAATGAAAAATGGTCAATTAAAAGAACATTTTGATAGAGGTGAATAGATGAAATATTTATTAATTGGATTAGGAACGATATTAATGATTGCCTTTGTATTAAGTTTATCAGCCCTTATATTTTGGGGACTAGGTAATCTAATAATATGGGCATTTGGTATTAAACTTGTATGGACATTTTGGCATGGATTAGTATGTGCATTAGTGTTCGGTTTATTGAAATAAATATTTGGAAAGTAGGAATTAAAATGAAAGAATTAAAAGATACAATAGAATTAATGAATAGCGAAGATTATAAAGAAAGATTTAGAGCAGAATATTATCAAACAAAAATTAGATATGAAAAGTTGCATAAATTAATAATCAAAATGGAAGCAGGAACTTGTGATTTTACACCAAGTTGTGCTTTAGAAGTACACAAAGAACAAGCAAAATATATGGGTATGTATTTACATATGCTCGAAGTAAGAGCGGAAATAGAAAAAATAGAATTATAAGAAAGAAGGAAAAGAAAATGAATAATATGTTAATTATAAGTCAAGATGAAAAATTTACAGGAATGGTGAAATTTTTAGGAATTGGTCAAAGAAACCCTAAAACAGTTATAGGTGATGAATTGAAATCACTATTAGAAGAAAAGAAAATGACAAGTGATGAACTCATCACTTTAGTAGGTAACAGTTATAGGGATAATATTAAAAGAGTATTAGAAAATCAAGAACAACCTAAACCAAAATTAGTAGAATTAATTACAACTAAATTAGGTGTTGATAAAGACTATTTTGAAGATAAAGAACTAGAAAATGTAATTGTTACTGATAACAATATTGTAGTGGCAAAATATCCTACAAACAAAAGAACATTAGAAGTTAAAAAGCAATTAGATAAGCACATTTTTGAATGTTTAGAAAATGGTGCTAATGTATTTATAGAAATGCCAAAGGAATAGAGGTGTAAAAATGAGTAATGACAAATTTTTAGAACTATGTAAAAAAACAATTGTTGATTATTTTAATAATGGAGTTGAAATAACTGATAACATGAAAATAACTGAAAATAATGTATTTATTGTTTGGAGTTGTAAAACGCTTCAAAATAACAAAGCATTAGTAAGCACTAATATAAGTGATGGTATGTATTATGAATTAACTTATAATGGTGATAAAAAAGAATTATATTTAGATGCATATAAAAAATGGGAAAACAAATGCATTAAAATTGATGATTAAATTTTTGAAAATTGTAAAAGGAACAATAATAGAAGATTCGTTAAATGTTCTTATTTTCCTTTTTAGATTTTTTGAATTGTATATATGTATTAAATTACTTTTATATTTATTATAAAATAGTGTAGCACTTTAATCTGTAAGGGAAAATACAGAAATGAGTGATTAGATGATAAAAGTTGGAGATAAAATCCAAATAAAAAAACAAGAAACAACACTTGAAAGCACTTTTACAGATATATTAAATGTTCTTAAATCATCAAAAATGAAAGAGCATGATAAATTAGACTGGTGTAATAGTGCTTTGAGTATTCTTGAAGAAATGTATAAACAAGATGAATTAGGTAGTGTTAAAGTAGCAAAGACTAAACTAATTCCAATATTACATAAATTAATTGAAGGGAGCAAAATTGAAAATATGGCTCTCTTTTTTGATTATTATAAAAGAGCCTATTGTTTTTGCGCAAGAAGAGATTTTGAATGCTTTGCTGATTATATTGAATGGAATATGCCACGAAAGGTATTAGCAAATCGTAGAAACGTACTAAAACCATATGTGGATGCTTTAAATAGAATAGCATTTGATGATAGATTACAATATCTAGTAGTATCTTATCCACCATCAATGGGTAAATCTTATTTGGCAACATTATTTACTGCTTGGGGTTATGGTATAAGTATTAATAATTCTGTAATAAGAATGTCTTATTCTGATGAATTAGTTTTAGGTTTTAGTAGAACTGTTAAGGGAATAATATCTAGCCCTGAATTTGCCGAAATATTTCCTTTGTTTAAATTATATAATGGAAAGCCATTTGAAGTAGAAAGAGAATCAGATTGGAAAATAAAAAACGCTAATGTTCCTAAATCAAATCATATAGCAAGAACTCGTAACGGTTCAACTACTGGAGAAAGGGCTTCATTTGCAATTATATTTGATGATATGACAAAGGGAGCAGAAGAAGCAAATAGTGAAAGTGTTCATAGAGGAATATATGATAAGTGGAATACTGAATGGTGGAATAGACGAGATGGTGTAAGATGTAAATTTATATTTGTTGGTACTCAGTGGACACCGGAAGACATTTTAAATAGAATAATTGAAGATAGAAATAAAATATCAACATTACAACCAACTGACAATCCTTATGTTATGGAAAGTGAAGATAAATCAACGATAGTTATTCGTGTACCAATGCTTGATGAAAATCATAAAACAACTTGTAGTGAAGTGTATCCACAACAAATAGCAGAACAAATTGAACAAAATACAGATCCATTTTTATTTAGTTGTGTATATCAACAAAATCCTATTGCGCCTACAGGAAGAGAATTTGCATGGGAATGTATTAGAACATATACAAATGAAGAATTATTAAATGTTCATTTAACACCAAATTCAATGGCAACATTAGATACAGCTCGTAAAGGGAAAGACAATGTATCTATGCCAATATTTAAGAATGATAATAATGGTAATCATTATTTAATTGAAGCTATTTATAAACAAAAACCAATGGATGATTTATATGATGAAATAATTGAAAAAATAATTGAACATAGAATTACAACATTAGTAATTGAAAATAACATTGATACTTCATTAAAAAGACTATTAGAAGATAGATTGCATGCTAGAGGTATATATTGGTGTATTATTATTGAAAAATATAATACTGTTAAAAAAGAAGAAAGAATAAAGAATAATCGTGGTATTGTTCAAAAACAAATTGTATTTCCTGATAAATCAATTGTTAGACCAAATACTGATATTGGCAGAATGATGGATAATATAACTAAATATTCTTTTGATAAACCAAATGTGCATGATGATGGTATTGATTCCGTATGTATGTATGCAAGTGAAATTATTTTTGGTAAAGGAACTTTATCAAAACCGGTTGCTATAAGAAGACCCTTTTGACAAATAAGTCCAATTTATGTTGGACTTTTATACTTCATAACTAACAATTTTTTTATTAATAATGTATAAATGTAGCGAACGGTCTAGTTTTTCCCTTCATTGACCGTTTAGTGCTACACGGGAGCATAACCGTAAGAATCTAATTTTTATTGTTGTGTTCCCTTATTTTATATTTTGGGAATACCAAAATATGAAAGATGGTGAATTAATGGAAAATGAAGAAGTAAAAACAACTGAAACACCAGTTGATGATAATACAAATGCACAAATACCTACCGATAAACCAGTAATGCCGGTTCAAGATGAAGTAAGACTATTTGGTAGACATATTATTTATGCAGATTATGAACCAGAAGAAATGAACGAACAAACAATTACACAAATATTAAATGACGTATTCAGCGTTCATTTACAAAATTCAAGGGAAATTAATTATTTAGAAAACTATTATAAAGGTTTTCAACCAATTTTAGATAAAGTTAAAGAAATAAGACCAACTATAAATAACAAAGTAGTAGAAAATAATGCTTATTTTATGGTTGAATTTAAAAAGTCATTTGTTTTTGGTAAACCAATACAGTATGTACAACGTGGTGATGTTGCTAATGAAGAAGTAGGAGCTTTAAATAGTTATATGTTAGCAGAGGATAAATATCCAAAAGACACTGAATTAGCAGAAGACCTATATATATCAGGAATAGGACACAGATTAGTTCTTCCAGATATAAATGAAGATAGTCCTTTTATGATAGAAAATCTTGATAGTAAAACAACATTTTGTGTTTATTCTAGTAGATTACCTCATAAGAAACTATTTGGTTGTACTTATACGAGAGGTGTTAAGGATTACACGATAAAAGGTAGTGTATATACGAAAAATGCTTATTATGAAATGACTAGTCCGAGTGTTGCATCAGCATTTGAGGTTAAACTTATAAAACCTACTATATTAAATGAAATTCCTATATTTGAATATTACTTAAATAAATCAAGAATAGGAATTATCGAAATAGTTATGGATATATTAAATAACTTAAATAGAATTACATCTGATGAAATGGACGGATTAGAACAATTTATACAAAGTTTGCTTGTATTTGTTAACCAAGATATTGATAGAGAAGATTATGAAGGATTACTTGATTTAGGAGCAATTAAAATCGCAACTTCAGACCCAAGTAGACCAGCAGATTTAAAACTAATATCAAATGAAATAAAACATGATAACACAAAAGTATTACACGATAGATTATTCAATACTGCTTTAAACACTGTAGGTATTCCTAAAAATAGTGATAAAGCAAGTGGCGGAGATACAGGACAAGCTAGATATTTGGGTGAAGGTTGGACAATGGCTGATGCAAGAGCAGATGGCGATGAAATGGAATTTAAAAGATGTTCTAAACCAGAGCTCAAATTAATTTTAAGAATATGTAGACTTGCTCCAAATAGTCAAATTAAAACATTAACATTAAAAGATATAGACCAAAAATTTACAAGAAATAAATCAGATAATTTCTTAGTTAAATCACAAGGTATGATGAATCAAATTCAAAGTGGTATATCACCAGATGTTGCTATGACAACAAGTGGATTATATAGTGATCCAAATGAAACATTTAATAAATCAATGGAATTCTATGGTGGTATAGAAAATTGGATTAAATTGTTCGTCGGACAAGCGAATAAACAAATAAAACAAAATAATGAGAATAGCGATGGAAGTCTTAATAAGACGACATCTGCCTCAAAGGATGAGTCTGGAGAGGTTTAATAAATGGCATTATAAGAAACTTTGAAGGAAGTACAACTTCTATAAAGCCTTATAAGTAAGTCCAAGCCAAAGAAACTTTAGAAGCCTTTGGATTTTTGCCGAAATAGCTCAATTGGTAGAGCAACTGTTTTGTAAGCAGTAGGTTGTGAGTTCAATTCTTACTTTCGGCACCATGTTAGTTGTTAGTTAGATAGATAGTAGGTAGATAGATATGATAGTAAAAGTGCAACATTTTAAAGATGAATTTATTGGAGCTTATGAAGAAGAAATATATTCAAATGTAGAAAAAATATTTAGATTTAGAGATAAAAATCAAGATGAATTTATGAATTTAAAAATTAAAAATCAAGATGAACTTGAATTAATACCAATAACTCATATAGACAAAGATGGGAACCACCCAGCATTAGTTGGTGCTATATGGTTAATGAATAATGAAGGAAAAACAATAGAGAGATTAGTTTAATTTTAATTAACTAACAACTTTATATTGGGAAGTAATTCAACTTGGTAGAAGCCTTGATTTGGATTCAAGAGGTTGCAGGTTCGAATCCTGTCTTCCCAACCATTTAGTATACGAACTGATTTATCAGTTTATATAAATTTGCTTATTGTAGAGAGCATAAATCTACAACACTCCATTGATGAGACGAGACATCCATAAAAACGTAAGAGTGGGAAAGGTATAGAAATGAAAGAAGAAATCGAAAAAGTATTAAGTGATGAAACACTTACAACTAATGAAGAAAGAGTTGATGCTATTGCGAAAAGTTTAGCAACATTAATGATTCCAAAAGATAAATATAATGATTTAAATGCTAAATATAGAACAGTAGAAAGTAACTATACTACTTTATCGACTGAATATGATGATTTCAAAAAATCAAAAATGACTGATGATGAAAAAAGAGAAGCAGAGTTAAAACAATTAGAAGTAGATAAAAAAGCAAATGCACTTAAAACAAGTGAACTAGCAGTAAAAGGCTTATTCTTAGATAATGGAATTAAAATTACTGATGAAGATACTGAATTAAAAGAAACTTTACAAAATATCATAAGTGAAGATTGCGATAAATCAGTAAAATTAGCAAATAATTTTATTACATTATTAAATAAAACAAAAGAACAAACAAAAAATGAAACTACTACTGAATTATTAAATGGTACACCAAAACCAGTAGGTGGTACTCAAAGTGCTAATCCTGTTGATAAAATTGCTGAATTAAAAAAAGAGTTAGATGAAGCAATAAAAAACAAGGATATTTTAAAACAAACTCAATTAACTACTCAAATTTTCATGGCAGAACAAGAAAAATCAAAACTAATGAAATAATGATGTAGCACTCGTTTAGAAAAAAAGGGAATAGAAATTTTAAACGAGGTGAATAAAAATGACAGGTGCTGAAACAGTACAAAGTTTTAATGTTCCTAATTATTCAGGACTATTATATAACAAAGCAAATACAAAAACTCCATTTTTAAATATGATTAGTGGTGGAGTTAAATATACAAATTCAGTTGAATTCGTATGTGGACAATTTTATACAAGTGAAGAAGGGGAAATTCCAGAAATAAGTGAAACAGCTTCATTAACTGCTCCAACTGCATCATTTGTTAAGAGAAGTCAAATAAGTAATGTTACTCAAATATTTATGGATTCTGTTGCAATTTCATATGCAAAACAATCTAATATGGCTACATTAAGTGGTGTTAATTTAGCTGGACAACAAGCAAACCCACAAGATGAGTTATCATTCCAAGTTGCTAGAAAAATGGAAAAATTAAAAAGAAGTATTGAAAAAACATTTATTCAAGGTACTTATAATAAAGCAACAACTGATGCAACAGTTAATAAAACAAGAGGTATGGTAGAAGCAATCACTACTAATGTAATCGCTGCTAAAGGTGCAAAATTAGATTTATGGTTAGTAAATGATATTGTTTCAAAAATTAATGATAATGGTGGAGATATTTCTAACCTAGTATTATTAATGAATTCAACAAACTTACTACAATTACATGGTGATGCTGTTGAATTAGGTATGCCAATTGGTAAAGAATACATGAGTGCTTATGGTATTCAAGTAAGAGATTTAATTTTACCAGTAGGAACAACAGTAAGATGTGCTTTAGGTGAATTTATTCCAGCAGGTACAGTATTAGTTATTAATCCATCAGTAATTGGACCAGTTGAACAACCAGTTCCAGGTAAAGGTAACTTCTTCTTAGAAGAATTAGCAAAAACAGGAGCAGGAACTAAATATCAATTATTTGGTCAAATTGGATTAGATCATGGTCCAGAATGGTTCCACGGAAAGATTACAGGATTATCTACTGAATTTACTAAACCAGTTGGTAAAAAAGTAGTAACTGTAACAGAAACAGCAACAGCTTCAACAACAACTGAAAAATAAAAATATAACTAAGTAAGGAAGTGTATTTATGAGTCAAGAAGAACAATTAAAGAAAATGCGACTAGAAATCTTAGGCGATGTAGCTGATGACACAAAAGATGAAGTGTTCAAATCAAAACTAGATGACGCAGAAATTGTGGCTCTAAATACACTTTATCCTTATGATTTAACAAAAACAACAATAGATTTTCAAAACAACAAACGATTAGCAAATTGGCAAACAAGATGTGCTATTGAATTATATAAAGCTATGGAAAGAGTTGGATATCAATCTTATAGTGAAAATGGATTGTCAGTTCAATTTTTAACATCGTTATTATCAAGTGATTTATTAGGAGAATTAGTCCCAAAGGCAGGTATTCCTAAATGATAAGTGTGAAAGCTAATCCTAAAGATTGGGTTAAAGATGTTTATATAGCAAGTAAAGTTGGAACACAACTAGATATTGAAAGTAATGAAATTAATGTATATGAAAAACCAAATAATAAACCATATAAATTTAATTATCAACCAGTTAATACTGATGCCGATATCGCAGAGTTTGGAGAAAAAGCAAGCATAATGAAAAAAGCAGTTATCCCTATATCATATCAAGGCCAATTTAAAGAATTTGATGTGGCTTATCTTGATGGTGTAACACCAGAAGGAGAAGAGAATTATGGAGATAATGCTAACTATAGATTATTACCACCAAGAGATGGTAATTCAGTTATAATTATATATTTTGAAAAACTTACAGGAAAGTAGGTGTAATTATGTACAAATTTACAAATGGAATAGTAGTTTTTGATGAAAAAACAAGAGATGACTTTATTAAAGCAGGTTATAGACTTATTGAAAAAGAAAAAATAAAAGAGGTCAAATTAGAAGATGAAAACACTTCTAACGATGGAACTATCGAAGAAAAGCCTAGAGGAAGCAAAAAAGTTTCTAAATAAATATCAAGAAGCCTATTCAAAAGGCATTGATAATGCCGTTAAATATGCCACAGAAATGATGTATAACAAAGTATTAGAGTATTGCTATGCGAATGGTATTTCTAATCATACAAGCCAAATACAGTGGCAATATGACGATAATACAAAGACTGGTAGAGTATGGACTAATGATATGGTAATTATCTTTAACGAAATGGGTACAGGTATTGTAGGTTCTAATAATCCACACCCTAACCCAGGCGGACCATTTAAGTCATGGAAATATGATGTTAATGAACATGGTGAAGAAGGGTGGCTATATCCTAAAGCAGATGGCACTTATGGATGGACTAGAGGTTTACCAAGTAGGCATATGTTCTATAGTGCATTTCAAGACATTAAAAGTGAAATAGGAAACATAGTTGACATTGAAATAAGAAAGACAGTAGGTGATTTATATTGATAGTTGAAAATATATTTGAAAATAAAATCTTTCCAGAATTAAAAAAATATGTTGAAGAAAAGTCAATATATAAACCAACAGTTACAAAAGCAATGCCACAACAAAGCAAAGTATTTCCTATAGTACCAGTTAAATTACTCCCAGTAACTAATAAATATAATAATTTAAGTTACGGAGAAGAAACTTATACATTTGGTATTGAAATAAATGTTTATTCAATGGTAAGTGGAAGAACATCAAAAAGAACTATTTGTAATGAAGTTACTGAACAAGTAGTTGATTATTTTAAAAATAATTATCATGTAACCGTTAAAACAGAATTAGATGCATTAAATACTGATTCTAATGTACATAGAAATATAGTTAAAATAACTGGAAAATTAGATACAAAATATGGATTAGATAATTTAGTTATTTATCCTAATTAATGTAGCACTCGAATTGTAAGGGAAATTACAATGAGAGGTGAATAAATAATGTTAGATTTAGGTATTGAAATCAGAATAAAAGAAACAGCTGAAGCAAAATTTCCAAAAGAAAAATTAGTAGCAGTTAAAGGTTCTCCAGCAACTGGGCAAGCAGGTGGAACAGTTGAAATAACAACTTCAAGTGATCCATCAAAAGTATATATTCCAGATAGACCTGATACTGGTGATATGGACTTTACTTATAACTATAGTGAAGCAAATTTAACAGCTGTAAAAACAGTATGCGATAACACAGCAAAAGATATTTTAATTAAATATCCAGATGGAACAGGCGCTTTATATACAGGTATTTGTCAAACATGGAAAAATGAAGTATCAGTTGGTGGTGTAATTGAATGTACATTACATACAGTTCCAAGCACTCAAATTGCTGATAAAACATCAGTAGAAGTTACTGCATTAATAGCAACTGAATAATTAAAGGAAGTGGGGAAAAACAATGAGAAAGTTAAAATTAAAAATAAATGATAAAGATTATACTTTAGAAATGACTAGAGATAGTATTAAATGGCTTGAAGCAGTTGGATTTAGTATTGAAGAGTTTGATAAAAAGCCAGTTACATTTTATGACTTAGTATGGACAAGTTTATTTATTACTAATCATAAAGATGTTAATCCAAGTTTAGCAATCAAACTAATGGACGCTTACAAAAAAAGTGGTAAAAATCCAGCTAAAGTAGTTAGATTTGCAATTGAAGAGTATCAAGCTTTTATGAATGCCCTAGCCGATATAGACTCGAAGGAGAACGACGAGGAACTAGAGATAATCGAGGCGTAGATAACGATATAGAAGAAGAAAAAGGCAAAAAATATAAGAACTTGACAGATTGGTTTTATGATTTGTTGCCTATGGCAATAACATACGGTATGTCTGTGAAAGAGTTTTGGGAAGATGACCCTAACTTATTCTGGGCATATCGTTTTTCTTATTTTACTAAGTTAAGAGCAGAGCAAGAAATATTTAACAATAATGCATGGCTACAAGGAGCATATTTTCATGAAGCAGTAACGGTTGCCTTATGTAATGCTTTTAGTAAACAAAAAGTTAAATATTCTGAAAAACCATACGGCTTTGAAGAAAGGGCAGAAATAACAGAAGAACAAAAGAAAAAACAAATAGAAATGAATGTTGCAGACATGAAAGCAAGAATAGCTCAAGTAAATGCAATAAGAAAAAATAGCACTACCGTAAAGGGGACGACCGAAAAGGTAGGTGAAAAAATAAATGGATAATTCACAAACATTAGAATTACAAATACAAGCAAAGGCACATGAGGCAAAGGCAAATGTTGAAAGCTTAGTAAAAAGCTTAACTAATGTTGAAAACGTATTGACAAATATATATCTAGAGATGGGTAGTATAGAAAAGAAAACTGATTCTAGTATTAATAAAGCAACAACAGCAACAAAAAATATAAATCAATTAAAGCAATCAACTGATAAAGCAACTAGTAGTACTGATAAACTTGGGAATGCATTTAAAAAAGTTTTTACATTCGCGGGTGTTAAAAGACTAACAACAACTGCATTAGGTTGGACGAATGAAGCAATTGATTATACAGAACAATTAAACTTATTTAATGTTGTATTTGATAATACTGAGAAAAATGGAAAACAGATGTTTTCTGAATTAGGAAAGTCTGCTTTACAATTTCAATATAAAATGAATGAATCATTCGGAACTAATAAAACACAAACATTATATATGCAAGGTATATTCGAATCAATGGGTGAAACTGTCGGTATAGAAGATAAGTATTCATCTATAATGTCTGAGACGATGACTAAATTAACTTATGATTTAGCATCTTTATATAACAAAACAGAAAAGACAACAGCAGAGGCAATTAGAGCAGGGGTGTATGCTGGGCAAACAAAACCTTTAAGAAGCTATGGAATTGATGTTACTCAATCTAGCTTACAACCAATAGCTGAATCGTTAGGAATAACAGAATCTGTAAAAAATATGTCTCAAGCCGAAAAAGAAATACTTAGATATATAGCAACATTGAAACAAGCAAAAATTGCAATGGGTGACCTTGCTAATACTGTTGAATCTCCTTCAAACCAATTGAAAATATTTAGACAGCAATTAGTAGAAGCAAAAGTTGCTTTATCAAGCTTATTAATTGGTACTTTTTCAAAAATATTACCATCCTTATCAATAGCACATGATTTTATAGTATTTTGTTTATCTGACACAA
>URDT01000002.1 GCA_900546745.1 uncultured Mycoplasmatota bacterium
AATACGACATCACTAGTTAGTTCTAATAGTTTCATTTTTCACCTCCTCTCTACTTTTATTATTCTACATAACTTTCGTTTTTCCTTTTTTTATTAACAAAAAAAGATAGATTTTTCTATCTAACTTTACTATTTTCATTTTGATATTGATTTTGATAAGCTACAAGCATTGAAGAAGCTTTTTCTTCTTGACTCATACTGGCAAACATTTCTATTTGATCAAAAGAATTTGAATCTATTAAATTTTTTTGACTACAAGAAATTGCTACAGAAGAAATTTTCTCATCTATTTCTAAATGTTTTGTTGGCAAATCAGTATTTCCATAACTATCATAACGATAATTCATATCTTCTAAAAAATGATTCAATTTTTCTATTTGTGTTGTCTCACTCATATTATTCACCAAATCCTTTTTCCAACATTTTGTTTGTTAATAAATTAGCGTCATTATTAAAATAAGCATTAAATATAGTATCTTCACCAATAATGTAAGCTATCATATTGGTAGAAATAACTTCGTCTTCTAAAGCAGAAATATCACTGTCATTTCCAACAAGATTATTGGTTAAAATTTCTGTGTATCCAGCATTTAAAGCACGAAATTTATCATTTTTATTAAATCCTGTATACTCACCATTATTCGTAATCATGTTTAATATTTCAAACATTAAAACATGTTTCATGTCATATCCTTCATTTATCTTTTCTATATTTAATTCCAAAGTGTTTGTTAAATGATTATATTTAGAAACTCTCTTATTTACAAATTTACTAGATTTTTCTATTTTTAAAGTTTTTAAAAGATTACATAAATTTGTTAAGTCAATATTAGGATACTTTTCATGGAAAAGGCAAATTAGGCTATAAAAATGATCACGAATTTCATCTGTTAAATTAGAATTACTGTCAAGCGCTACTTTAATCTCTTCTAGACTCATACTATCACCTTTTATCATTTTAACATAGTTTTAATTGTTTGGATAGTGATTTTTTTCATTTTACTGAAAAAATAAACAATAGATTTTAGAAAATATTACTTGACTACAGGGTGCTCTATAAATAAATCTAGGATGCTTCGAATCAATACAATTGATAATTTTAAAAACAATAGAATTTAAGTTCTTTTTTTCAATCCATCGGTGTATAAAATCTTGACTTTTGTTAATATATTCTTTGATTTCTTTAAAATAAAGATCAATATCTTTATTATCGAACATTACTTGGTTAAACCCCGTATCATAAAATCCTGGTTCAATTAAACAGACATCAATATTACTAATCATTTTTAATTCTTGTTTCAATGTTTCTGTTAATTTAATAATTGCTGATTTACTTGCTGCATAACTTCCGATGAAAGGAATTGGAACAATCCCTGCTAATGAAGCAATATTAATAATTTTTCCACTTTGTTGTTGAACCATTTTTTGGACAATTTTTTGTAATAATTCAAAATTAGAAAATACATTTACTTCAAAGTTTTCTCTAACCTTATTCATATTCATATCGACAATACTGCCACCATATCCTATAGCAGCATTATTAATAAATACGTCAATTTCTAAGTCTATTACTTTTTTACGATCGGATTCCTTCGTTACATCTAAAACGAAACAGATTATATTTTTTTCTTTATCATATCTCTTTTTTAATAATTCAAGCTGTTTTTCAGTATGAACTGTAGCGTAAATGAAATATCGATCTTTTATATTTTCGATAACAACACGCATAAGTCCGCCACCAGCTCCTGTTATTAATACTTTTTTCATACTATCACCATTTTTATTATTTTCGAGTTTTATTTATTTATTCTTTTGATATAATGAAATAGAGGTGATAACTATGACTGACATAGAAATTTCTAAAAAGTTTTCAATGCTTCCAATTGAAAAGGTAGCTGATTCATTAGAAATTGATAAAAAAGATTTAGAATGCTATGGAAAATACAAAGCTAAAATTAATTATAAAAAATATTTCAATCAAAAAAAAGGAAAATTAATTCTTGTTACTTCTATTCATCCAACACCATATGGAGAAGGAAAAACAACTTTATCGATTGGAATTCATGATGCCTTAAGAAAGTTAAATTACAATAGCATTGCAGTATTAAGGGAACCTTCTTTAGGTCCTGTCTTTGGAATAAAGGGTGGCGCTACAGGGGGCGGATACTCCCAAATTATGCCTATGGAAGATATTAATCTACATTTTACTGGTGATATGCATGCTATTACTTCTTGTAATAATTTATTATGTGCAATGATTGATAATCATATTTATCAGGGAAATGAATTAGAAATTGATCCAGATACTATTTGTTTTCATCGATGTCTTGATATGAATGATCGAGCATTACGAGAAATTCAATTAGATAACAGAAAAGAACATTTTTCTATTACTGCTGCAAGTGAAATAATGGCAATTTTATGTCTATCAAAAGATTTCAATGACTTAAAAACACATTTATCAAATATTTTAATTGGATATACTTATCAGGGAAAAGCTATATTTGCTCGTGATTTAAATTGTATTGATAGTATGGCAATTCTTTTAAAAGATGCTATGAAACCAAATTTAGTACAAAGTTTAGAAAATAATCCTGTTCTTGTTCATGGTGGACCATTTGCTAATATTGCTCATGGATGTAGTTCATTAATTTCTATTAATCTAGGTCTTTCTTTAGCAGATTATGTTATTACAGAAGCTGGTTTTGGAGCGGATTTAGGTGCTGAAAAGTTTTTTGATATTCTATGCAGAAATGATATTCAGCCAAATTTAGTAATTTTAAATGCAACAATTAGATCATTGAAATACAATGGTGGTTGTCCTAAAGATGAAATAGATAGATCTTCATTAGAATATTTGAATAATGGAATTTGTAATTTGGAAGCTCATATTCACAACTTAAAAAAATTTACAAATCATATATTAGTGGTGTTAAATCAATTTTCTACAGATACGAAAGAAGAAATCGATTTTATTAAGAATTTTGTATCTAAATTTGATTGCGAATTTGAAGTATGTAACTCTTATCAAAATGGAGGTTTAGGCGCTATAGAAGTAGCAAAAAAAGTAATTCAAATTTCTAAACAACCAAATGATTTTAAATTTTTATACTCTTTAAATGATAATATTATTAACAAAATTGAAACAATTTGTAAACAAATATATCATTCTAATAATATTATATATAGTGAGGAAGCAAAGAAAAAAATTGAACAAATAAATAAATTAAATTTAAATCATTTACCTGTTTGTATAGCTAAAACCCAATATTCATTTAGTGATGACCCAAAGAAATTAGGAAATCCAAGTCAATTTTCTGTTACAATTAAAGATATTGAATTAAAAATTGGGGCTGGATTCATTGTTGTATTTTTAGGAAGTATTATCGATATGCCTGGTCTTCCTAAGAAACCAAATGCAATTCATATAAAAATAGATGATAATGAAAATATAAGTGGATTATTTTAAGAAACATTGGTTTCTTTTTTTTTGACACTTTTTACTCTTTTAATTTTATTATGTAATTACATTTTTATCCACAAAAAAACCTCTAAAGATTTTTCTAAATAATTTTATTGTATTTTTATTTAGTATAAACTTTAAAGATTTTATAATTTTTTACCAACTTAAATTTTCATCTGTAAAGAAGTATGTTGTATATCCACCTCTTATTGTTTTTCCAGAAGAATCTTTATCTCCTGATTTTCGTGATCCTATTTGTTTTACTTTAATAGTAGTATCATTTTTAACATTAATTTTACAATCACTATCACCAGCTTTACAACTTTTAGTCTTAATTTCTGTTACTTGTTTTTGGATTCCTTTCTCTGTAATTTCATAAATATCAGTATATGTATAATTATTGCTAATTGGTGGGTCTGAAGATAAAGCATATGTATATAAATATTGGTATCCTTGTTTATTTTGTAATGTATATTCTCCAGCCTTAGACAAATCGTGATATCCAAAATTAGCTTTTTGTGTTTGTTGATAAGATATATTTCCACCAGCATCTTTAACAACAAAGTAACAAGGTTTATTATCGCATATGATATTAAGATTTTTCATGTTAACAAATCCTCTAGCTAATGAAATTGTATTTTCTGAATATGATTTCCAATCACTGGAACTTAATTCAGAAGGCTTTTTCTCTCCCCAATAATATGCACTAATTCCTGACCCATTCTCAGTAATAGAATATGTATGTTTAATATAAATATTCTCTTTCCAATTATCATTTGCATCTTTTGGATTAGCATATAATCCATGTTTTGCTACTGATACTGAATTTTGTTTTATCTTTGGTGCTGTTTTATCTATTCTTACTGTTTGATTAGATGGACATGTTGTTGAATTTCCAGCATTATCTAATACTGTTCCTGGTGATAATTTTGTCCAATTTCCTTCCCAATTGATATACCAAATAGCGCTTCCTTGACATCCACTTTCTGAATCATTACATGTTCCTATTAAAGTTCTACTATCATTTGTCCAGTTATTATTTCCTCCACTACTTGTACAACTTGGATTTTTCGTATCAATTTTAATATTGACTGTATTACATGTTGTTTCGTTTCCAGCATTATCTCTTACTATTCCTGGTGATACATCTTCTCCATTTGTATCTTTATATCTTGTTTTAGATACATTTCCTTGACATCCACTTCCTGTATCATTACATGTTCCTGTTATTGTTATTGGGTTACTTTTACTTGTTCCTTTTTTATACCAGCCATTAGATCCTGCTGTTCCTCCACTTGTTGTGACACTACAACTTGGCGCTGTTTTATCTATTTTTACTGTTTGATTAGATGGACATGTCGTTGCATTTCCAACTTTATCATATACTGTTCCTGGTGATAAGTTTATCCAACTTCCTTCCCAATTAATATACCAACTAGCATTTCCTTGGCATCCACTTCCTGAATCTCCACACGTTCCTATTAACGTTCTACTATCATTTGTCCAACTATTGTTTCCACCACTACTCGTACATGTTGGAGCATCATGATCTACATATACGTTTACATTATTTTTTGAGCATGTATTTATATTTCCTGCTCTATCTTCTATCTGAATATTTCCAATATTTTCTGTTTTTATAGTTCCTGTTTTATACTCTTTTGCCGTAAATTGATTTGCTGTACATCCACTTACTGAATCACTACATCCAACTTGGATTGTTCTTACGTTTCTTGTCCATGTTGTACTTTCTCCCGTCCAGCTTCCACAAGATGGTTTTGTTTTATCTATTTTTACTTGTATGTTGCAAGTTCCTACATTTCCAACTTTATCTTCTACTTTTCCTTGTATTGTTATGATTCCTTCTTGCGTTACTGTTGGTCTATCTATCTTTTGTATCTTTACTCCACTTTGGGTATCATTCACTTCAGCAAATCCTATTTTTATATCACTTCGATACCATCCATTTTTTCCTAATGTTCCATTTATTACTGTTAATTTACATGTTGGTGGTTCATTATCTACTTTATCTATTATGATTCCGGCTGTTTCTTTACAATTATTATGATTGTATTCTTCTATACTTTCACATATTTTATACTTAGTCGTTATATTTCCTAGTTTATCTCTTACTGCTAATTGTACTCTGACACCATTATTTGAATAAATTCTCTTTGAATTATTTGTCCATTTTTTACCACCATCATAACTATAAGCTTTACTCATTAATCCACTTCCAGTATCTATTGCTATGACACTGATTTGTTTCTGTTTCTCCCAGTTATTATTCATGATTACATATACTTCTGGTCCTATTGAATCAATTCCTATTACTGTAATTTCACTTTCTATTTCTTCACTTTCCGTTTTTACATAGGCCTTTATGATACAATTTTCTTGTATTTTTAATGTTGTATCTCCTTTTACTATTTCGGTTTTCTTAGTATTTTTATCTTCTATATCTCTTATTTCATAACGATACTCATAGTTTCCTTCTGGATATATGATTGTTACTTCTTTACTTCCGGAATATCCAGTTCCTGATACTTTAAATTTAGCTGCTTCTACTCCTTTTGTTGTTGCTTCTATTTCTTGGGTTGTTTCTGTTGTATTTGCATCATATCCTTCTTTTCCACTATTTTCATTCTTTACAGTGACTTTAATTTTATAAGTTTTATTTGACTTCAATTTCGTAAATGTATAATGGTTTTGATTTATCTCTTTACTACATTCATCTCCTATACAGTATTGATAGCTTTTTATTTCTGTTTCATCTTTTGCTATGGCTACTACTGTTATACTACTATTTGTTACATTATTTGCTTTTACTTTCAAACTTGGAGGTGTTATATCTAACTTCCCACATTCTGTTTCATTCGTTACTTTTGTTACTACAAGACTATTTTTACTTCCTGATGCACAATATGTTCCGTTATAAATATTTTCTGCTACGATTACTCCTTCTTCATTTCTTTTTACTCTTCCGCTAATAATCTTTCCATCTATTTTTTCTTCTATTTTCTTTACACTGATTCCTGTTTCTGGAAAATCATGATTCTCTTCTTCTTTTGCAACGTATTCTTTCGCTACTTCTATTACGTTCTCCACACTTATTCTATAGCTTTCTACTCTTGATTTCTCTATATAACTTGTCGCTATTGGTACTGTTATTATTCCTATTACACTAATAATCACTATTACTGCTAGTAATTCTACTAATGTATATCCCTTTTTCATATCATCACCTTAGTTTCATTTTACCATATTACTTCTCTTTTTACTAAAAAAATCTACTTTTTTTGTAGATTTTTTCATTCTAATCTTCTTCTATCGAATATAATTGAAGCAATTTATCATAAATTCCCTTTTCCACTCTATTTAAAGAATTAATTGTAATTTCTAACGATTTTTGATATTCTCCATTATAAAACAACTTTTCCGCATAAGTTAAATATTTATCTAAATCATCTTCATCACTACGATAACGATTTCCATATACAATAGCCATCTCTGCAAATTTTGCTGTTTTTAACATTTGTTTTGTTGTTTGATAAAGCTTTAATACTAAATCTCTAGCTGTATCAACTCTAGTATTTAAGACACTTACTGTAATTGGTTTTTTATCTAACTCTTTTATAATCTCTTTAATTGCTACTTGAGCCTCTTTTAGCTCAACAAAGTAGTGTTGAGGAATCACTGGCAAATTATATTCTCTAATTTTATTTTTAGAATCTCTTAAAATTACTTTAATTTCTTCCAATTGTTGACGAGCTCTTACTTCATCATCTTTCATATTTCCAATAGAATCCAAAATCATATCTACTTTTTCTTCGATATTTGCTAAACGAACAGATAGTCCTTCTATTTCTTTAGTTAATTTAGAATAAGCAAATGTATTATTTCCTGTATGTTCTATCAATACTTGATAATCATCATTTAGAGTTACTAAGTCTGCACGAACACCTTCTAAAATTTTGATATCTTCGTCTGATAAATTATATAAACTTCTAATTTCATCTAATTGATTGAACATTTCTTCTAGAATATGATTATTTTTCTTTAATTTTTTAGAAAATACCTTATTTGCTTCTTCATACGTATTACGATTAATCTTTTCTTTTTCAAAATCTGTAAATAAAGAATCAAAATAATCTGATAAAACTTTTAATTCAAATAGACTGTCTTCCAAATTCAATACTTTACTTCGATCTTTAATATCACTGATTTTCTTTTTTGCTTCTTCTACGTTATATTCTACATTTAAATAATCTAAAGGAAATCCCTCTTCAACCATTGTATTATATTCTTCCATTGCCTGATCAATTTTTTTTGGCAAAATACTACTAGTCATTAAATAGATACTTGGCATTTCTTGAATAACATTTTCCATATGTTTTAACATTTCATCCAACGATTTAATAATATTGGGTATTTCCGTATAATCATTGTTTTCCATTGTAGTTTCAAATGTTTCAAATCTCTTAGCAATATTTTCAAATTGCAAATCAATAGATTCTACAACATCACCAAAAGAACCTTTATCTTCATTATATTTTTGGTACAAATCACGATATTTTGATTTTAAATTAGTAATAATTGCTCGATTTCTTTCTTCACTTGAAGTAATTTCTTTAATTTCATTTAATAAAAAATCAGAGTTCGTTCTTACTTTATAAATTTCCATTTCCAATTTTGCTATTTTATAAATTGTACTCTTATAATCTTGCTTTGATAAAGAATAATCTGCATCTAATAACATATCCGTAATTTTTGGAATTTGATTGGTTCTAATCACATCCAAACGTTCTTTCCAATTGTTATACATGGCATCTAGTTTTTCATTCTTGTTTAAAGATTCTATTTTAGTTAATTCTGGTACAATTGGAATGCTATCAATTTTGTTTTTTTCAATTTCAAGATTTTCCAATTGCTTTTTTATTCCCTTTTCATTCTTCTTTTGAATAGCAACTAAAACACCAATGACTAATATCATTGTTACTATAGAAAGTAAAACAACTGATATAACAATAGTGTTCATGTATACCACCTCGCTATTATAATTTTACCACAATTCGACTTTTTTTTACACCTTTTTTTGATTTTTATTCATTTTGATCTAGAAAAACAAAGGTTTATGTATTGACTTCAAAGGAAAAGAATACTATAATTATAACTGCGAATTCATCTAGCAGCATTATTTTGAAAATAATAATGTGTTTATTACCTAACGGGTTATTGTGTAACTTTTAGCTGCAAAGCGAAGATATTAAAATAGACACCCTATTATTTGACAAAATAAGCCTTGATGTTTTAGCTAGAAAGATTGAGGGAAAGTATGTCAAGATATGTAGATTCTGTTTATAGAAAATCTCGTCGTTTAGGATTTTCTATTCTAGAAAACGGAAAAGAATTAGTAAAAAAGCCTTATGCTCCTGGACAACATGGAACAAGTCGTAAGAAAGTTTCTGATTATGGAACTCAATTACAAGAAAAACAAAAAGTTAGATTCATGTATGGATTAAACGAAAAACAATTTAGAAAGACTTTTGAAGAAGCTGGAAAAATGAAAGGTGTTCATGGTGAAAACTTCTTAAGATTACTAGAAAGTCGTTTAGACAATTTAGTATATCGTTTAGGTTTTGCTACTACAAGAAGAGGTGCTAGACAATTAGTAAATCATGGTCATATCACTGTAAATGGTAAAAAAGTTGATATTCCATCTTATAGAGTAAAACCTGGAGATGTTATTGCTGTTAAAGAACAATCAAAACAACATCCTATGATTAAAGCCTCTTTAGAAGCAATTCATAATCGTGTTGAATTTGTTACTTACGATGAAGCTAAAATGGCAGGTACTTATGTAAGATATCCTGAAAGAAGCGAACTTAACGCTGACATCAACGAATCATTAATCGTTGAATTCTACAACAGATAAGATTTCTTATCTGTTTTTTTTATCAAAAAAAAGATGTGTTTTCTCACACATCTATTTATTTCTAAGTTCAGCAGATAATTTCGTTTCTACTTCTTCAATCATTTTATTAAAGATATTTGTTACTTCTTCATCTGTTAAAGTTCTTTCATTATTTTTAAATACTAAAGAATATGCTAAAGATTTTTTATTAGAATCAATATTTTCTCCTTCATATAAATCAAAAACATCAACACTTTCTAATAGTCTTCCACCTACTCTTTTTAATATTTTCATAATTTCTTCTGATTTGATATCCTTATTTACAATAAAAGCAACATCTTTATTCACACTAGGATATTTAGAAATTTCTTTATATTTAATTTCACGAACTTTCTTTTTCATAATCTTGTCTACAGAAAGTTCAAAAACATAAATATCTTTATTCGTAATCGTTGGATTAACTTTTCCCATATATCCAATAATTTCATTATCTATTTTAATAGAACAACTGATTCCTGGATGGTATTCATTTAGAGTTTCTTCCCCAAAACTATATCGATTATTATATCCTAAATATAATAACAAATTTTCAATTACACCCTTCATAAGGTAAAAATCTACTTTTATTACATTTCCTTGCCACATGTTTGTTAAGTACTCACCAGAAAGTAATCCTGCAACTTTGCTTTCTTCTATGTAATCATCTTTCTTATAATAAACTGATCCTGTTTCAAAAATATTAATATTTTTTATATTTCTAGAAGCATTATATTGATATACATTCATTAAAGATGGAATTAATGATTTTCTCATTTCTTTCTTATCTTCACTCATTGGATCAGCAACAACGATAGAATCTCCCTCTTCCATTACAAATTGATGATTTAATTCTTCACTAGTAAGCGAATATGTCATTACTTGTTGAAGTCCCAATGATGTTAAACGGTTTCTAATTTCACGAACCATATTTGCTCTAGGAGATCTTCTACCTGTCTTTGTTTGAAGTAATGGTAATGTTCCTTTTATTGTATTATAACCATAAATACGGCCAATTTCTTCAATTAAATCTTCTTTAATATTAACATCTAATCTTCTAGTTGGAACATGAACAGTAAATACAGTATCATTTTCGACATAGGCAAATTCTAATTTTCCAAATACATCTTTTACTTCTTCTACAGTTAACTCATATCCTAAAACATCATTGATTTTTTCTAAGGAAATTTCTATTTTTTTACTTTCTTTTTCAGACTTATCGTACGTTAAGATATCATCTGTTACTTCCCCAGAAGCATATTTATTTAACAAATAACAAGCACGATTTAAAGCTTCTTCTGTACGATTTGGATCAATTCCTTTTTCGTAACGGTTACTTGCTTCACTTCTTAAAATACGTTTAGAAGTATAACGAATATTAATTGGATTAAAAATAGCTGACTCAATAAATATATTTTTTGTGTCATTTTCTACTTCAGTATCTAATCCACCCATAACACCAGCTAAAGCAACTGCTTCTTTTTCATTAGCAATTACAATATCGCTATCCATTAAACTACGTTTTATTCCATCTAAAGTTGTAATTTCTTCTTGGGCATTAGCTTTTCTAACAATAATGTGATTTCCTAGTTTATCAGCATCAAAGAAATGTAAAGGTTGACCATACTCTAACATTACATAATTACTAATATCCACAACATTATTAATAGGACGAATTCCACTTGCCATTAATCTCGATTTTATAAATTTTGGACTTTCTTTAATGGTTACATTATGAACTAGTTTACCTAAGTAAATAGAACAATCACTTGTTTTTACATCTAATTGATATTGATCATTAATATTTTCTTTTGTAGCTTCATAAGTCGTATCAGGAAATTTAATTTTTCTATTATAAATAGCTCCTACTTCATAAGCCATTCCCATAACACTTAACAAATCAGCACGATTTGCAGTAAGTTCAAAATCAATAATTTCATCATCTAATTCTAAATACTTTAGAGGATCTTCTCCTACGATTGCATCATTTTCTAAGATATGAATACCATTTTTATCTTCTTCTGTTAAATATTTAGAATCTAGTCCTAGTTCTGCTAAAGAACAAATCATTCCTTCTGATTCTGTTCCAGCCAAAGAAGTTTTCTTAATCGTAATTCCTCCTGGTAAGGTAGCTCCTTCTTTCGCTACAATTACTAAAATACCAGCTCTAACATTGGGAGCACCACAAACAATTTGCTTAATACTATCACCAATATCTACTTGACAAATATGTAAATGATCAGAATCAGGATGATTTACACATTCTAATACTTTTCCAATTACTAACCCTTGAGCATTACATAATTTTGATATACTTTCATATTCATTCCCAGCAAATACCATTTTTTCTGCTAAATCAGAATACTTGATATCAGAAATATCCACATAATCATTTAAAAATTTTTTACTTAATTTCATTAGAATTACCTCCTACTCGGTTAAAATCATTTAAGAATCTCATATCATTGGTATAAAAACTTCTAATATCAGTAATACCGTATTTCAACATAGCAATTCTTTCAATACCAATTCCTATAGCAAATCCTGTATAAACTTCTGGATCATATCCACAATTTCTAAGAACATTAGGATGTACTTCACCAGAACCTAGTACTTCTATCCAACCAGTATCTTTACAGATTGAGCATCCTTTTCCACCACATTTAAAGCAAGTGACATCTACTTCAAAAGATGGCTCTGTAAATGGAAAAAAGCTTGGTCTTAAACGAATTTCACGGTCTTCTCCAAATAATTTTCGAATGACTTCTTCTAAAGTTCCTTTTAAATTTGCTACACTAATATTTTTATCTACGACTAAGGCTTCTAATTGCATAAATTGATGAGAGTGTGTAGCATCATCATCATCTCTTCTATATACTTTTCCTGGACAAATAATTCTAATAGGTCCTTTTTCTGTATTCGCATCCATTGTTCTAGCTTGAACACCTGAAGTTTGAGTTCTAAGTAAGATTTCTTCATCCTCAATATAGAATGTATCTTGTGCATCTCTTGCTGGATGACCTTTTGGTAAGTTTAATTTTTCAAAGTTATATAAATCTTGTTCTACTTCAGGTCCTTCTACTACATCATATCCCATAGACATAAAAATATTTTCTATTTCTTCTACAGTACGAATTAATGGATGAATTCCTCCTACTGTTAATTTTGTGGCAGGAAGAGTAATATCTATTTTTTCTTTTTCTAGTTTTTCTTGTAATTCTTTTTGTTTTAAATATTCTTCTTTTTCATTGATTAAATTTGTAATTTCTGTTTTAAAATCATTTAATGCTTTTCCAAGTACTTTTTTATCTTCTATAGATAACTCTTTCATACTTTGAGATAGTTCATTAATTGGTCCTTTTTTTCCTAAATAAGTAACTTTAATGTTTGTTAATTCTTTTAATTGTTCAATAGTTTCTAATGATTCTGTAATTTCTTTTCTTATATTTTCGATTTTTTTCATTTTTTCTTTCATAAAGTCCTCCTATATTACACTTTTTCTAGTTATGCTATAAAGCATTTTAGAAGAAATATAGCGATATATATAATTCGTAATTTCTTCTTTTTTCAAACTTTTAAAGACTTGATGTCTTACATTTTTTACTAGTAAAATATCTTTTTTACAGTTTAATTGATGATAAACAAACTCACTTGATTTATATGAAATAACATTGTCTTCCATTCCATGGATTAATAATACTGGACAAGTAATTTTAGAAATACAAGGTTTTATTTTTTGAGCCATTTTTAAATACTCTATCATAACTGATTTAGGAACTTGAAAAAATTTAGTAAGTGCACCCTCAAAACCAGTTCCTAGATTTTGATCTACTTTTCTTTGTATCAATCGATAAAAATCTTTTTTATTTTGTTCAAAGTTTCCAAAAACAAATGCTGAAGATAGTAATACTAAACTTTCTATTTGTGGATATTTAGAAGCTAAGTAAACAGCTATAATAGTTCCCATACTATGAGCAACAATTTGTACTTTTTTATGTTTCTTTAAGATTTGTTTTAGTTCTTCTTCTGCCTTATTTAACCAGTCTTCATATTTCACTTTCGTCATTTTATTATTTTCATGACCGGGTAATGTAAAAGTAAACAGTTGAATGTTAGAATATTGACTCATTTTATTGATAAAGTACTCATTATCTTCTTTTTGAGCAGATAATCCATGAATAAATAACACTGCTTTCATAAAAACCTCCCATAAAAAAAACTCATCCTATGTTAAGGACGAGCTTTGCCGTGGTACCACCTTATTTGATTATCAATCACTTATTCACTATAACGCGTTACCGGATATGATTAATATCACTCAAAAGGTGAATTCATAAGCTGTTATTCTTAGTTTACACCAACCACTAAGTCTCTATTAATAACATTTCTTATTACTACTCCTTCGTCTTTGTTTTAAAAACTATATGTAGTATATCACAATATTATTATTTTTTTCAAGATTATTTTATCATCATCCAAAGAATTGCTGTAGAAAGTCCTCCCATAAAACCAGTTACTAAAGCCATTACTAGAGCATCTACATAGCCAGCTCTTTTTTGATTTTTCAAAACTAATACTTTTTTAGATGTCAATGAGTCTATATTTGTCACAGTTGGTTGTTCTGGTTTATATTCTCTTCCCTGTTGAATCGCATTCATTTCTCTTTTACTACTAGATTGTAATAATTGTGTAATTTTATTACGTAGATTGGGATTTTCTTTTAAAGCTTGATTTACTTTTGAAATCAATTTTACTTGTGATTCATCTAAACGGTAGTCATTTCCCATTTCTTCTTCACGAATTGTTAATACATAACGTTCTAATTCTTGATTTGTTATTTTCATAGTATCACCTATTTTTGATTATAGCATTATTCAAATGAAAAAAAAAGATTTACTGATATAAAATCTTTTTTTTGACATTATTGTTCACCTTTATTTTTAAATTGAAGAACAATTGGTGTTCCTTCTAAAGGAAATGCTTCTCTAATTTTATTTTCTAAGTATCTCTCATAAGAAAAATGAATTAGTCCTTTACTATTGACTTGAATATTAAATGTTGGTGGACATATATTAGCTTGGTTAGAAAAGTAAATTTTTAAACGTTTTCCTTTATAAGATGGAGGTAAATTCAATTGATAAGCTTCCATAATTACATCATTTAACAAACTTGTTTTAATTTCTCTATGACTATTTTCATAAACTTTTAAAATTTCTGGAAGTAAAGTATGAATTCTTTTTTTAGTAAGGGCTGATAGGAAAACAACAGGGGCATAGGAAATAAATGAAAATTCAGTTTCAATCAACAATTTCCACTTTTTCATTTCTGCATCTTTATTTTCAACAGTATCCCATTTGTTCACAGCAATGACAACGGCTTTTCCTGCTTCTATAGCATACCCAGCAATATGTTTATCATGTTCAATAATTCCTTCTTCAGCATTAATTACAATCACACAAACATCAGAACGATCAATAGCTTTCATAGATCTAAGTAGACTATATTTTTCTACTTTTTCATAAACTTTTCCTTTTTTTCGCATCCCAGCTGTATCAATTACTACCATATCTTGGCCATGGTAAGTGAATGGAGTATCAACAGAATCTCTAGTTGTTCCAGCAATATTAGAAACAATTGCTCTATCTTCATTTAAAATAGCATTTACTAAGCTGCTTTTTCCCACATTTGGTCTTCCAATAATTGAAAATTTAATAACATTTTCTTCATATTCTTCTTCGTATTCTTTAAAGTCGGATGTAGCTAAATCTAATAAATCGCTAATTCCAATATTTTGTTCTCCACTAACAAAGACATAATGTTCAAATCCTAATTCATAAAAATCATATAAATGTTGTTTTGATTCTTTTGAATCCATTTTATTAATTGCTACAATTACTTTTTTGGTAGAACGCATTAAAATATTTCTAACTTCATAATCATTAGCAGTTAGTCCTTCTTTACCATCTACTACAAAAATAACAGTATCTGCTTCATCAATCGCTAATTGAGCTTGTATTTTAATTTCTGTATTAAAAGAGGCATTTTCTAAGTCAATTCCTCCTGTATCAATTAAATAAAAATGATGATTTTGGTATGTAGCATTTCCATAAATTCTATCACGTGTTACTCCGGGAGTATCTTCAATGATAGAAATCCTTTTTCCAATCATTCGATTAAAAATAGTGGATTTTCCAACATTCGGCCTTCCTACTAATGCAATCGTTTGTTTCTTCACTAGAATCACCTCTTCAGTTAGTAGTATTATATCATAAATTTAGGTAGAATAAAGTATTTTTTTACCAGAGCAAAGGATATTATCTGTTTTATAACATATCTCTCCCATTTCATTTAATATGGAGTGTTCTATTGTGTTAATTTCTTTTTTTGGTTCTATATAAATTTTATTATGATAATAATATATAGTTTGATAAGGAATATTCTTTGCCATAAATATATCTGGAATTTCATATAAAAAAGTTGCATCATGGGAAATTATTCTCATATCAATTTCATTATCATAGTAATCGATATATTCTAAATCTTCTTTTTTCAATTCAATTACAACACCACAATATTGGTCTAAATAAATATCAATATTATATAGTCCTGTAAAAGTGATATGAAAGATTTTTTTTAATTTTAAAAATAGATTTCTAAAATAAGTTTCTAATTCATCCATATTTTTAAAATCAATTTTTGGAATATCATTAAGAAAAACTTTTATAATTTGTCCTTCTTGTATTATTTTCATAAAAAAACTCACCTAATCTATTGTATGTGAGTTTTGTCTATTTGTTTTATACAATTCTTTCTATTTTTTCGTATACTTCTGATTTTCCAGCCTTTGTAATATTTGAAAATACTACAAAATCATCTCCAACAACTAAATCAAGATCATTCATTAATAAATTTCTTTGAGCTTGATGTTTTGTAATTCCTATTTTATCTGATTTTGTAGCAACAATTGTAACAGGAATTTTATAATATTTTAAGAAATTATACATCATAATATCATCGCTAGATGGTTTATGTCTAAAATCTACTAACATAAAGACTTGTTTTAAGTTTTCTCGATTTGTTAGATAATCTTCCATCATAAGTCCAAATTTTTTCTTTTTTGCTTTTCCTAGTTTAGCAAATCCATAACCTGGAGCATCTACCAAGTAAAATTGATCATTCACTAGGTAAAAATTGATAGTTTGTGTTTTCCCTGGACTAGATGAAGTTCTAGCATAATTTTTACGATTAATTAGTGTATTGATAAAGCTACTTTTCCCTACATTTGATCTTCCTACTAATAAAAATTCTGGTTTATTATCTGTAGGATATTGGCTTCTTCTAACTGCACTAATAACTAAATCTACTTTATTTATTTTCATATCATCACCTTTTAATTATAAACCCCTTAAAATTTTTTATCACCATCACCATGTTTTACTCCAGAATCACTAGTATGGGTTGTACTTTTACCGGAATCTTTATTTGTATCTTTATTATCATAAAATTTTTTACTTCCTCCACCGTTTTCTACTCCAGAATCACTAGTATGGGTTGTACTTTGACCAGAATCTTTATTTGTTTCTTTATTATCATTATTACTAGTACTTCTTTCAGGGCAGGCCTTTGTTTGACAATTTCCACTAACAAAACATGATACACAATTTAAAGAAGAAGAGGCGTCATTCCCAACAATATTGAATGCTGTTTTGACAATAGCAACCACTAAAAATATACTAACTCCTGTAATTAAACTACGGACGAAAGCACTATTTGCTTCTTTAGCAGTTTTATCATCACCACTAGTAACTACTTTGAAATATCGTATCATAGCCGTTATGATAATAATAATTGGTACTGATATTTGCGCTAATGTAATCAATTTTGAAATAAACAATGGTATTTTAACAGGAATTGGCAAGGCATCAGAGCCACATACAGCACAATTATTAGCTGCTAAAATAGGACTCATTCCTATAAATAATAATACTAAGCTAAATAATATATATTTAAATTTTTTCATAATCATACCCCACTTATACTATCATTATATACAATTCGTTTCTTTTTTTCAAGAACATATTAAAGGAAGATTCCTAAGAAATCAAGGAACATTCCAATTACAACCCCTGAAGAGTATAAAATTGTTAGTATTTTTAAATTTTCCTTTAAATTTTTATTTGTCTTAAATAATACTAATAAAGCAATTCCACTTCCTGTTAAAAGACCAGCCATCATAGCACCAAAAGTAATTGTATGGTTTAAATATAATTCTGTAACTACTACACTAGCCCCACAATTAGGAATTAATCCTATCAATCCTGTTAAAAAGGAACTAAAAGGATTATTATTTAAGAATAATTTCTTAATTGTATTTTCTCCTAAATAAGAAAATCCTACATTTAAAAAGAAAGTTGTGATTACAATAAAACATAATATGTGAAGAGTATGTTTCATAGAAGACTTTAAAATTCCATGTTCACAATGACAGTGTTCATTATGACAAAATTCTTCAATTTCTGTCTCGTTATCCTTAGGTTTTATAATAGTATCAATTAAAATTCCTATTATAATTCCAGCAAGCACTTTAATTATAAGAATTTGAATGATTAAACCAATGGATATCTGTTCCGAAATTAAAATGGGCAACATTTCATCGGATGTGGATAAATAAACTGCTATTAATGTTCCTAAGGTAACCATCTTTGTAGCATATAAGTTTGTTGCTGCTACTGAAAAGCCACATTGTGGAAAAATACCAAGAAAAGAGCCAATAATTGGCCCTAATTTTCCTGACTTTTCTACAATCTTTTTAGTATGATTGCTTGTTTTATGTTCCATGTATTCCAATAGTACAAAAGTAATAAAAAGAAATGGAAGTAATTTTAGAGCATCTATTATAGTATCTATTATAATTTCCTTCATATATCCTCCTGCTATTTTTTGTGATTTAATTTATATTGCTTTACTATACTTTGATATTGTTGTTGATTTTCTTTTGTGTAACCCATTAATACATCTGTTTTTAATTCTTGTAATCCTGTTTCATTTTTCATTGGAAGAACAATATTATCTCCATTTTCAAAGCATAAAACAATTGATTTATTTACTGTAATACCATATTTCTTAGTATTTTTTTGATAAATCCATTTAACAGAATCGACTTTATAAACTTTGAAATCAAAGAATTGATTTATCAATATATAATGATCTGTAATTGTCATTTGCTTTGATTGATAATGTAGTGTAGAATTTAACTCTTGATTAATTTCATCTATTTTATCAGAAAACTGATTTTTAAATTTTATTAATTGAACTGCTTTTTTGATACCAAATATTGTAAAAATGAATATAAGCGCTAATATAAAAATCATTGCATATGCTTCTCCGTTAATATCATAATTACTAAATTGAATTGGTAAAAATTGTGCCTCAATATTTTGTTGATTATAATAGGCTTTAATTTGTAAAAGAGCATCTGCGTGAGTATCTTCAAATTGGATTAATTTTCCTTCCATATATTTTTGTTTTCCGTCTAATACTTTTTCAGCTGTTTCTTTATCTACTAATGAAATCAAACTTTTTCCATCTAAATCAATATCTAAATAATAAGCTACTGTATTATCATGTTTTTGATAAACATAAGTGGTTGAATAAACTTTCGTTAAATTAATTTTTACATAACTATTTTGTTTTTGACATTGATATAAATCACTTGTATTACTAATAGAGCATTTTGTTGTAAACATTCCTGTAATTGTTTTATCTTCATTAGAAATAAAAAATATAATGATTCCAAAGAAACATAACAAAATAGAGAATATAATTAAACGAATTCCTTTCTTTTTTTGTATTTGTCGTAAATCTTTCATTCAAACTCCCCCTAATTAAATATATTATAACACGAAAAACTAGTATTCCTACTAGTTTTTTTTCTGAATCAAATTTTCTAAGATGATCTGGTTATTTTGAATTCTTTCATTATTTGGATTTATTTTTAAAGCCATTTTATTATATTCTAGACTTTTTTGATAATCTCCTAATTCATAATACGAAATAGCCATCATATCATAAATGGTTTCATCATAACTAAAAGGCTCATTCATATAACTTTTAGGATGTTCTTTGATTTCTAATGCCTTACTACCATATTCAATTACTTTTTGATAATTTTTTAATTGATATTCTAATAATACTCGCTCAGCGTAAGGTTCTCTTAAATAAGGAGCCTCTATAATTGCTTTATCTAACCACATTTTTGCTTCTTCATATCTCTTTAAATTTTTATAAGATCGAGCGATAAAACGCATGGATGCACATCTTTCATCTTTCCAAGTAGCTGAATTCAATTGTAAGTGCTTTATTAAGGTATCAATGCAATCATTCCATCTACCATAATACATATATTCTCTTCCTAAATAGTGCATATTACGATCATCTTCGGGATCTTCTTTTACAGAAAGTTCTAATAATGGTAAATAACTACTTCTGGATTTACTTCTATCTGGGTAATGATTTAATACAATTTTATCGGTCACTTTCAACTCTTCTTTCGTCGGTCCTAAATAAGTGAGAACTTCATGAACAGGATGTGTCCATTGATAGTTTTTTCGACTATGAATTTTATCACTGTAAAAACTAATAATAGGTTGATTTTGTTCATCTAAACTCCAATTATATTGATAATAAAGACGATTTATATTGGAATCCCAAATGGTTTCTAGTTTTTGGCGCCAACCTTTTTCCAATACTTCATCCAAATCTGTACAAACACAAATATCAAAATCGTCGGGTACTAATTTTAAAGATTCATTTCTAGCCATGTCAAAACGCCAAGGTTTTATTTTCTTTTTCTTTACATGAACTCCTAATTTTTTTAATTTTTTTACTGTTTTATCTGTTGAACCAGTATCTAAAACATATATTGCATCTGCTTCTTTCATAGAATGAAACCATCTATCTACAAATTTTTCTTCATTTTTACAAATTGTATATACACATATTTTATATTTATTTTCCATAAATTTCTCCTATTAAGAGCCTTGTCTTCCTAAGTATTCTATTGCTAAAGTTACTAATGAGTTAGTAAAATAAGATTGCGATTGAATATTTTTAATATCTGGGCTATTTAAATTTATTGTTTGTTTACTTGTATTTACTAATTCATAAATGTTAGATGAATCCTCTACAGCAATAATTCCATGTGCTGAAATTTGTCTTGCCACTTCATCTTGTGACCACTCGCTAGCTCCTATATAAATATTATCTGTTCCAACTTTTCTGAAACCAAAAGAAACAAAATCTTTAGTAGGATCAAAATTTACATCTGTTTTAGATGAATAAGCTGATATTATAATATGAATAAAGTAGTAACCTTTTACATTAAATTGAATCGTTTTTTCGTTAGAATCTAAATTAACCAATTTGCTAATATCTAACTCTACTCTATTCATGGGTAATCTTTCTCCAGAAGCAATGGAAAGTAATGTTCCATCATTAAATGTTACTAAATAAGCATTTCTCATTAATTGTGGCCCTGTAGGACCCATTTCACCCTGTGGACCTGGTGGTCCCATTTCACCCTGTGGACCTGGTGGTCCCATTGGTCCTCGAGGTCCTGTTGGACCAACGTAACAAGTTGGTTTATAGGAAGAATCTTTTGCTATTTTTTCATAGGCTTTTTTTAAATTTTTTCCACATTTATTAAATGGACAATTATTCATAGAATCACTCCTCTCTAAACATCATATGATAAAAAAAAGAAAAGTAATAATTCAAAAATATTACTTTTCTTAGTAATTAACTAATTTTTACGATAATTAACTCAGTATTATAAAGACTACTTTCGTTTAATTGAATTCCTGAATCTGATCGATTTACAAAAGCATAAGTTGCTCCAGCAGGTGATTCAAATATAGCGTTTCCATGAACTGCTGAAGAACTATTTTGTTGTACTTTAACACCAGTTTCAGATTCTCCAATAGATGCTGTATCTGGTGAGACACGTTCTAATTCTATAGTTACTTCTTGTTCAACATTAGTATTTGTAAATAAAACATGCCAAGCAGCTAAATAAGTTCCTGCTTGTTGAATAGTAATTGTACTATCTGCTGAATTATAAGTAATATTCTTTGAAAGAGGAACTTCATCAAATGTAAAATCTGTATCCGCATTTACTGTAGTTGCCTTTGTTTGAACAGCTCTAAAAAAAGCTGATGTAATTGTTGGAGCAGGTCCAACTGGTCCAGTTGGACCTATCGGTCCTCGAGGTCCTGTTGGGCCAACGCAACAAGTTGGTTTATGGGAAGAATCTTTTGCTATTTTTTCATAAGCCTTTTTTAAATTCTTTCCACATTTATTAGATGGACAATTATCCATATTTACACTTCCTTTCTGCTATATCATATGAGAAAGAAAAAATTAGAATTAATTTTACTATCTATTTTTTATTGATTCTTCATAATTTGTTCATTCGCAAATTGAAAATCAATGATAGAAAAAAAGTTATCCATATATTCTGATTTATTATTTTTATAATTCAAATAATAGGCATGTTCCCACATATCTAAAGCAATTAATGGAATATATCTATAATAATAAGGATTTTCTTGATTTTTTAATGTTACAATCTTTAAATTAGAATTATCTAGTACTAAAAATATATACCCTGATCCTTGTAATAAAAGTGCTTGTTCTTTAATTTTCTTTTTTAAATTATCTACAGTTTCAAATGTATTGATAATTAATTGATTCAATAAAATATTAGGTTCTATATGATTAGGTGACATGCTACTAAAATACAAATTGTGATTTAAAACACCACCTAGATTAAACATAATTTGTTCTCTGTCCTCACTATTAAATTCTAAGACATGGTGTGATAGTTCCTCTATTGGATACCTAAAATCATAATGATTTTTCAGTAATAGTTCATTTAATTTATTCAAATATCCTTGTTGATGTTTATTATGGTGAAGTCCTAATGTGTGGGTATCTATAAATGGTTCTAATTCATCATATTGATACGGCAATGGTTTTAATTGATACATAATATCCCTCCTATAAAATATATGATTTCAAAATTAAAACTACATCAAAAATGTAGTTTTAAAATTCTAGTAGTATTCAAAATTGTAAGAAGAGTGACACCAGTATCGGCAAATACAGCTTGCCACATAGAAGCAACACCAAGTCCACTTAGAAGCAATACAACTATTTTAACAATCATTGCAAATATTAAATTTTGTTTGACAATATGGGTAGTAAATTTAGATATTTGGATACTTGTAACAATTTTTTCTAAATCATCTGTCATAATAACAACATCGGAAGCTTCTATAGCAGAAGCACTACCAATACTTCCCATAGAAATTCCTACATCTGCTAAAGCTAATGATGGAGCATCATTAATACCATCTCCTACAAATGCTGTTTTTTGAGTGTTTGTTTGAATTTCTTTTTCCAATAATTGATATTTATCGTCTGGTAATAAATGATAACTAACATCTTTTATTCCTACTTTATCTCCAATAGATAAGGCTATCTCTTTAGAATCTCCTGTAAACATTTTTACCTGAATTCCTAGTTGTTTTAATTTTTGAATAACAGATGGAGCTTCTTTTTTAATTCCATCTAATAAATTTAATTTTGCAACAATATTATCGTCTATACTTAAATAAATATCTTTATCTTTTTCTGAAGCTCCAACAAAATGGGAAGATCCTATTTTAATTATTTGATTTTGATATTGATAAATAATTCCCTTCCCAGCTAATTCTTTATAGTCTTCTACATCATCAGTTGTAGTATCTATAGGAAAATGATTTAAAATAGATTTTGCGATTGGATGATTAGATAATTTTTCACCTTTGACATATAATTTTATAATTTCAGTTTCCTCTAAATTAGAGTCTAATACTTCTAAATGATATTGATTAAATTCTCCTGTAGTAATGGTTCCTGTTTTATCAAATATAATTTTTTTGATTCGGCCTAAAGCATCTAAATAATCGCTTCCTTTAATTAAAATTCCTTCTTTGGAAGCTTTACCAATTCCAGAAAAATAACTAAGTGGTACTGAGATAGCAATCGCACATGGACAAGAGATTACTAAGAATGTTAAAGCACGTTGAATAGAATCATTCCAAGATAAAGAGAAAATCATTGGAAATATAATAGCTACTAAAAGCGCTAAAATTAAAACAATTGGTGTATATATTTTAGCAGCTGATGCTACAAATGTTTCGGTTTTTGCTTTTCTATCAGTGGCAGTTTCTACCAAATCTAGAATTCTTGAAACTGTGCTATTTTGATAAAGATTTGACACTTTTAATTCTATTAATCCTTCTTGATTAATAGAGCCTGATAAAACTTCATCACCAATTTTTACTTTTCTCAGTTTACTTTCTCCTGTTAAAGCCGAAGTATTTAAATTAGCTTCTCCTTTTATGATGGTACCATCAAGGGGTACTTTTTCTCCTCTTTTTACAATTATGATATCTCCTACATGAACCATTTCTGGCTTTACTTCAACAGATTGATTTTCTTTTTTTAAATTCGCATATTCTGGTTTGATATCCATTAATGAGCTTATTGATTTTCTAGAATGATCAATTGCCATTTCTTCTAATACTTTTCCTATTTCATAGAGAATTATGACCATTAGTCCTTCTGAAATATTATCTGTAAAATAAGCTCCGATACAAGAAATCGTAATTAATAAACTCTCATTAATAGATTTTGATTTAATAAGTAGTTTAATTGCATTTATAAAAGTCTTAGATAGTAAAATAATATAACTTAAAATAATTAATACTTTTGAAAGGTTTCCTTTTAACAAAAAACCTAATGCTGCGAAAACAATTCCTATTATTAAACGAATAACATGGGTCCAAGAAATCTTTTTACTTTCTTGTTTTTCTTCTAAATCTAATAAATAGACATCCGGCTCAATTTGTTGAACAATTTTTTCTATATAATCTTTGACATGTTCTGTCATATTGGTTTCTACAGTAACTGTCAATTTTGAAAAAATTACATTTGCGTTAATAATATTAGAATCTTGTTTTAATTTACTTTCTATTTTATTAGCGCAACTAGCACAATCTAACTCTGTAAATTTATATTTATAATTCATTGATATGTTCACACCCCATTCTAAATATTTTTTCCACATGATCATCTGCTAAAGAGTAGTAAATCATATTCCCCACTTTTCTATAATTTACTAATTTTGAACTTTTTAAAATTCTCAGTTGATGAGAAACAGCAGATTGACTAACATTTATTTTATTAGCAATATCATTTACACATAATTCTTCATCTAATAAAATATTAATAATTTTTATTCTAGTAGAATCTCCAAAAATCTTAAATAATTCTGATAAATCAATAATTTGATCTTCATTTAATTGTTTCATAAATCCTCCTGTATATGAATAATTGTTCATATATTAATATTATATGTTAAAAAAATAATTTATGTCAATAACATAAACTATTTTTTCAAAAGTTTTTTGATTGTAAAAAAATCATTTGAACTTTCTTCTATGCATCCCTTTTCTTTATTGATTACAATTGGTGTTACAGTTTGAATATTCCATCCATTTTCAATGTATTCTGCTAATTCTATTTCATAATTAAAGCAACTTGTAATAATTGTATTTTTCGAATTAGAATCAATTTTATGTAATCCACAGCATCTTACTAAGATATCGGAAATATCATCTTTTGTTATTTCACGTATTTTTTCTAACTCTTCTTGTGGATTTTTCGTGCTTTCCACTAATTCTTCAAAAAATTGAAGAAAATAAGCATGTGCCATGGTTATTCCAATAGCCATATCAATAATATGTTTTTCCCTGGTTATTGGAATTCCATCAATAGTATCCAAATAAGCTGGTTGACTAATATAGTTAAAATATACTTTAAATTGACCAGCCGTTATATATCTTCTCCCCTCTATATCATGAGCAATTTTAAAATATCCTATTGATGATTTTTTATTAATATCTATTTTATTTTTAGAAATATTTTTTTTCAATTGATTATAATCAAATGTAAAATCGCATCCTTTATGTCCATCTTTTCCTGGATTATACAAATACCCATTTGGTGTTATAAACCAGGAATCAGGTAAATAAATATTATCTACTTTGTTAGGGACATAATAGATAGTCATAAGATAGTCATAATTTTGTCTAAATCTTTCTGAGCTTCTTTTAAAGTTATATTTAATTTTTCATAATATTCTTTATTTCTAGGAATTAATTCAATTAATAAAAATGATATTCTCTTAATTAAATTAAAATATCTTTCAATATTTTTTGATCGAACGCCTATTTTCTGGTATTCCTCTAGTACCCATAATTCTTCTTTTATACTATCAAATTCATCCCATAAAGAACAAGCTTTTTCATAATCAATAAAACTATTTTCTTTGAACCATTTATAAATATCAAAATTTTTATAAATCATAATTAAAACTTCTGAGTTTTTAAAAATATTTTGATATTTTTCAATAAATGACATAGGAAGTTGATAATCATCAAGCTCTTTTTTTCCCCTATCATCTTGATTAATAAGTGGTAAATAGAAGTTTCCTTTATTCTCTAGTTCTTTTAAATATCTGATCATATTCTTCCCCCCAAAAAAAAATCTAAAATATAATAAATTATTTACTATTATTTTTATTTAAAATAGTAATATTATCGGTCATACACATATCGTCTAATTTTTATTAAACTTTTTCTTGCTTAAGGACAAAATTTTTTGTAATTCATTTATATCTTCTGCCATAACATTAAAACCAGATTCTATTATATTGCTATTTAATAAATCAATATTAAGTATTTTTAATAAGTCTAATGAATATTGACTACTTCCAGATGATAAAAACCTAATATAATCTTCTTTTGATAATGATTTTTTATTAACTAAAGAATCGGTAACTATACTTGCCATTAATAATCCTGTAGCATATTTATATGGATAATAACTCCATCTATATAGATGTCCAAGTCTAGTCCATTCAACATGAGCTATTTGATCACAGGAAATATTATTACCATAATATTTCTTTAAAATGTTATAGTATCTCTCACATAAAATTTCCGATGTTAGTTCATAATTGGTTCTAACATTATATAAATCATTTTCAAATTCAGTATACATTGTTTGTTTAAATAGTTTTGAATAAGGCCTAAATTATTATTTACTGATTCAATTAATTTACTTATAATTTCAGGATTAATATTTTCTTCAAACAATATTTTTTCTAAAACAGAATTATATTTTTCTAAAATTGAATTTTCTATTCTACAACCATAAATTCTATTTAATAAATTTGCAAAATTATCTTTTTCTTTTTGGAAAGCATTATTAACAACATAATATGTTTGTTTTCTCGTATCTCGGTCTCTAGATGAAATATATTTTACAAAATTTGATGATGTTATTTTGATTTTTTCACCATTCACATTTATAATTCCATATTCAATATCCCTAAGTAAATTATTATATATACTTAATTGTTCATTTATACTATTACAATTTTCTTTTATTTTTTGACTTATTTCATCTGGTTGTATATGTTCTTCAAGTCTAAATAAATTATGTAGTGATAATTTATAAATCTCTAATTTTGGATTTTCAATAATAAAATTAGAAACTTTTTTAAATCCTAAATCTAATATTTTTCTATCAACAAATTTTAATGTAGTACTTATATCATTATTAAACGCTTCTGCCACTCTTTTTAATTCAATACATTCGGTATCATTAACATTTTTATAATACATTAGAGAACCATAAATTAAAATATTATCACTTATTTCTTTTATTTTCTATTTTTTATCTAGCGAATTTAATAGTAAAGTAGAATCTAATTCAGCTTCTTCGTACTTTTTGATGTCTTCTATCAATTGCTTTACATTATTTATCTCATCATAAAACGCCTGATTATTAACAAATATTTCTTGTAAATTCCATTCTAATTTAGTCATTATTACCCCTCCAAGAATAATCTAATACTATTATATCATAATCTTTTGTACTTTTTGCTTATATAAAATTTAAAAGAATAAGTCTTTTTACACATATTAATTGGTATGTCAATTTTCAAGTGTGTTATTAAACTCCCAAAATAAAACTACTTTCAATTTAATTTGAAAGTAGTTTTTATATTACCTCGAAAAATTCGAGTTTAGTATCAATCTGGTGCCGGTAGTAAGAATCGAACTTACATCTAATCATTACGAGTGATTTGTTCTACCATTATACTATACCGGCATAATTAAAGTATACCATCATATAATGTGATAGTCAAAGAAAAAAATAAAAGAGGTTAAAACCTCTCTTATTAACGAACAAACGCTCCTAGTATGATAGCAAGTAATATATATAATACAATGATACAAACATATCCATTGTATCCATATCCTCCGCAACTACTTTGATTATTACATTGCGTTGTTTGTTTACATTCACTGTTAGAATTTGGACAAGACATTTTTACACCTCCTTTTGACCTAAATGTAGGCCCCAAGTATAATAATTAAAAGAATAAATAATACTAGTACGATTGCAGCACCTGATACTCCAGTATTACACATAAAGCATTCCTCCTTTTTATCTTTTCACATTATTGTATGGTGTTTTTCTAAAAATGTGTATATTTAAAGGTGAAAATATTGCAATTTTCTTGTTTTTTTTATACAAAAATGATAATATTGTTTATGTACAAGGAGGATTTAAGTATGGCAAATAAAAAAAGCACTTCAAGTGATAGTACAAAAACAACAAAAAAAACTACTAGTAGCACTAAAAAGACTACAGTAAAGAAAACAGGTACTACAAAAACAACAAAACCTGTTACTAAAAACGTAAAAGCTGAAGAAAAAACGAAAACAACTGTCAAAAAGGTTGAACAACCAAAAGCTGAAATGAAAAAAGTAGAAGCAACTGTTAAAAAAGAAACAAAAAAAATAGAAACACCTAAAAAAGAAGTAAAAAATACTCAAAAAACATTTAATGTAAAAGATAACTTGAATGTAATTGGTGGAGCTATTATCATTCTTCTTTTAGCTATTAATATCATTCTAATTATAAATGGTCACAAAGTAAAACTATCTGATGGTAAAGAAATTATTGCTAGTATAGATGGTAAAGATTTTGTTGCTGATGATTTATTTGATGAATTAAAAGAACAATATGGTTCTAATAATTTATTAAATATGGTAGATAAATATATTATTAGTAAAGAAGTGAAAGATGATTCTGATGCTAAAACGAAAGCTAAAGAAAATTTAGAAAGTATTCGTTCACAATATGAATCTTCTGGTTATGAATGGGAAACTGTTTTAACTCAATATGGATATTCCAATGAAGATGAATTATTAAACGAACTTACTACATCTATTCAAAAAGAAAATGTTGCTAAACAATACTTAAAAGATAATTTAACAGATGCTGAAATCAATGAATATTATGAAAATCAAGTTTATGGTACTTATACTGTAAAACATATTTTAATTAAACCAGCTACAACTGATAGTATGACAGATGAAGAAAAATCTGCTGCTGAAGATGCTGCAAAAGCAAAAGCTCAAGAAGTTATTGATAAATTAAATAATGGTGAAGATTTTACTTCTCTTGTAAAAGAATATTCTGAAGATACTGGTTCTGTTGATAATGAAGGATTAGTAGAAAACTTCACAAAAGGTGATGTTGATGATGCTTTCTTCACTGAAACAAACAATCTAAAAAATGGTGAATATTCTAAAGAACCTGTCAAGAGTTCTTATGGATACCATGTTATTCTAAGAGTTAGCTCTACAGATAAAAAAGCTTTAAAAGATATTAAAGATGAAGTTATGGAAAAAATTGTTGAAAACAAATTAAGTGATGATTCAACACTTTATACAAAAACTTGGGTTGATATCAGAAAAAAATATAACTTTACAATTAATGATACTACACTTAAAAATGCTTATGAAAAAACAATTAACAGTTAATTAAAAGGTGATTTTGAAATCACCTTTTTTTATATTATTTGATTGATATCATCTGAAGAAAAACCTTTTTGGTATAATCTATTTTTTATTTGATACTTCAATTCTTCTCCTTCGTATTTTTTACATAATTTACGAAATAAACGATCATATTCTTTTTTTATAATTAAATTATTATCACCTTTCGTGTGATCTAGTTTTTGTATAATTGAATCATAATCATATCCCAAATTAATCAAGTAATTCAATAATTTTTGTTTCATAGCAAAAATAGATTTTGTTTTATTACATGCCATTTTCTTTTGAATTAATTTTTCTAATTTTTCTTCAAATATTTTATCATCATATTCTTGTAATATCTCTTCTATTTCACTCTCTTCCATTTTATACTTTAATAATTCATTTTTTATTTTATTGGGTCCATCATTTGATAAATGCACTTTATCACTAATAAAAGATTTTATAAATAAACTATCATTTAATAAATTATTCTTTTCTAATTTTTCTAAAATTTTATTTTGATCTTCTATAGAGATATCCTGCTTTGTCATATATTCTTCAATTTCATATCTACTTCTCATTTTATAAAGCACATATTTTAATACTTTATAATAATTATAATAATAACTATTTTCTTTATCAATTTGACTAAATAATTCGGAATCTATCTCTTTATGAAAAAGTAAATTATGATTCAATATAACTTCATCATATAATTGAATAGAGGTACCATCTTCTAATTCTAACTTATATTTACCGGACTTTAATTTTTTTATTTTTTGTATTTTCATATTGTCACCAATTTAATTATACCAAATTTTTGTTCGCTATTCAATACTATCTTTTTTCTTGCTAGAAAGATATGTTACTTTTTCAGCAACAACTTCCAATATTTCTTTTTTGGATTCATCTGTATTAATTTTTCTTGATTGAATACGACCTTTTACACCTAATAAATCTCCTTTTTTACAATATTCCACTGTATTTTCAGCAATTCCTTTCCATAATACACAGGATATAAAATCAGTATCATATTCACCATTTACATTTTTGAAACTTCTTGGAACTGCCAAGGTAATATTTGTAACTTTGTTTCCATTTTCAGTTTCATTCAACTCAGGATCTTTTATTAATCTTCCTACAATTACTGTCTGATTTAACATTCTAACCCTCCTTTCCAATTACAATATAACCAATAAAAAAATAGAAAACAAATGAATGTTTTCTATTTTTAGATATATTTATTTTTTAAATTTTATTATTTTATTAACTCAAATTTTAGAATTCAATGTAATAAAATGAACATTTATTAAAAATAGCTTTTTAATAAATTATTTAACTCTACTGCATACTCCATTGGTAATTCTTCACGGAATCGATCGATAAATCCCATAATGACTAATTCTTTTGCTTTCTCTTCATTTAATCCACGACTCATCAAATAAAATAATTTTTCCTGACTTATTTTTGATGTTGTAGCTTCATGATTTAAATCAGAATTTTGATTTTCCACAATATTAGTAGGTATTGTATCACTCTTTGAATTGTCATCTAATATTAAAGTATCACATTTAATAATACTATTTGAATGTTCTGCTTTTTTAATAATGTGAACTGTTCCTCTATAAGAAGCATTTCCTCCTCCTAATGAAACAGATTTATTAATAATATTACTTTTTGTATATGGCGCTAGATGGATCATTTTAGCTCCAGTATCTTGAATTTGATTTTCTTTGGCTACAGCAATACTAATACAATTTCCCTTTGCATATTTTCCATTTAAAATACAACATGGATATTTCATATTAATTTTAGAACCAATATTACCATCAATCCATTCCATTAATCCATTTTCTTCAACAATTGCTCTCTTAGTTACTAAATTATAAACATCTCCAGACCAATTTTGGATTGTTGTATATCGACATTTAGCATTCTTCTTCACATAAATCTCAACTACTGCTGCATGTAAGGAATCAGAAGTATATGTTGGAGCCGTACAACCTTCCATATAATGAAGTTCACTACCCTCATCTACAATAATGATTGTTCTTTCAAACTGCCCCATATTTTTGCTATTAATTCTAAAATAACTTTGAAGAGGGCGATCAATTTTTGTATGAGGTGGAATGTATATAAATGTTCCTCCACTCCATACAGCACCATTTAAAGCAGTATATTTATTTTCATCATATTTTACTAAATTATTAAAGTATTCTTTGAATAAATCTGGATATTTTTTTAAGGCAGTATCTGTATCACAAAAGATAACATTCTTATCCATTAACTCTTGAATCATATTATGGTATACAACTTCACTTTCAAATTGTGCTCCCACACCATCTAAATATTTTTTTTCAGATTCAATCAATCCTATTTTATCAAAAGTATCTTTTACTTCTTTATCTACTTCATTCCAATTATCTTTTACTTCATCAGCAACTCTTTTATAAAAATTGATACTATCAAAATCAATGTCTAGTTTTGGTCCAAAGTTAGGATTCTCTAGTTCTATAAATTTATGATAAGATTTCAAACGAAATTCTGTCATCCATTTTGGTTCCTTTTTTATATTGGAAATTTCTATTACTTTTTCTTCATTTAAAGTCTTACCTTCCATATTCATCACCTTTTATATTATACTAAAATTTAAAAAATAAAAAAAGTAAAATTACTTTTTTACTTTTACTTTTTGTTTAAATTCATGCTGACTTTGTAATTTTCTTCTCATTTGAATTGCTTTTAGATAAAGCATACAAGTTTTTTTATCTGTTAAAATACTATTTGGATATTCTTGCATATGAGAGACATAATCATTTCCTATAACAATTTCTTGATTTTGATCTAAATATAGAGAATCTTTTTTTCTTTTTAAAATAGGATATTGTTTCCCTGTTTCAATATCAACCATTTTATCTTCATCATAAATTGTATAAATATCTCTTATACTATTTTCATCAATGATATATTTTTTGCTGAAATCCCCTTGTTCAATTCTTTCAAATTGATAAATTGTAGTTGTATATATTTTTTCCATATCGATTACTTCCTTACTTGATTAATTACTTTTTCTAGTCCCCACCATGGTAATAATGCACATTTCTTACGATTGGCTTGTTTATAAATATCATCATAAACAATTGCTTCTTCCAAGATATCACCATCATATTCTTTTTCATCAATCATATTTTTAAAATTATTTAAAACATTAATTGCTTCATCAATTGTTTTACCAATAATAGTATGAATCATGATAGAAGTAGAACTTGTGCAGATAGCACATGCTTCCCCATCAAATCTAGCATCTTTTATAATTCCATTTTCTACTTTTACCATTAAGTTAATTTCGTCAATACAAGATTCATTATTGGTATTAACTAATATATAATCCCCATCATCAATTAAACCTTTATTTACTGGATTACTGTAATGTTCTAAAATAATGCTTCTTTTTAAATTAGAATCCATAGTGTCATCTCCTAATAAAAACTTCATATAGTATAACACTACATGAAGCATTTTTCAATACTACTAATAATTCTCTTTTTTGATTTCGAAATAACTTTGTGGATGATTACATACAGGACAAACTTCTGGAGCTGATTTTCCAATTACAATATGTCCACAATTACGGCATTGCCAAATAGAATCTCCATCTTTTGTAAATACTAATTTATCTTCAACATTCTTAAGTAATTTACGGTATCTTTCTTCATGTTCTTTTTCAATTTTACCTACTTCTTTAAATAAGAATGCAATATGATCGAATCCTTCTTCCTCAGCTGTTTTAGCAAAACTGTCATACATATCAGTCCATTCATAGTTTTCCCCATTCGCAGCATCTAATAAGTTTTCTTCTGTTGAAGGAATAGCACCATTATGTAATAATTTAAACCACATTTTAGCATGTTCTTTTTCATTTTGAGCAGTTTCTTCAAAAATTGAAGCAATTTGTTCATACCCATCTTTTTTTGCTTTACTAGCATAAAAAGTATATTTATTTCTGGCTTGACTTTCTCCTGCAAAAGCAGTCATTAAATTTTGTTCCGTTTTACTTCCTTTTAATTCCATCTTTATTCTCCTTCTTTTAAACAGTTTTTACAAATACCTGTCATATTAATTTCATAATCCATTACTACATTTCCATTAATTATTTTATCTATCTTATACTCCTGATAAATATCTATAATATTACCACATTTTGTACAAATAAAGTGAAAATGTTTTTGATTCATATTATCGAAATGATTTATTTCTTTTCCTTTTATTTGTATAATTTTTTTGTTTTCTAATAAAACATTTAGGTTTCTATATACTGTTCCTAAACTAATATTAGGGAGTTCTTTTTTAGCTTCTTCATAAACTTCAAAAGCTGTTGGATGAGTATTACTATGATTTATAATATTCAATATTAATTCTTTTTGTTTTGTATTTCTCATAGTTTCTCCTTAATAGTAACGATTACTAATTAAATTATAACACAATTTATATAAAAAAGCAACTAAAAAAGAAGCCTAAATAGCTTCCACAATTAATTTGATAGCAGTTCTTTCTTCTCCATCAATTACAATATCTGTAAATGCTGGAATACATACTAAATTTTTACCACTCGGTGCGACAAAACCTCTTGCAATAGCAATTGCTTTTATTGCTTGATTCAGTGCTCCAGCCCCTATTGCTTGTATTTCTACAGAACCTTTTTCGCGAAATACATTTGCTAAAGCTCCTGCAACGCTATTTGGATTAGATTTTGATGAAACTTTAAGTGTTTCCATATTTATTAAATCATTCCTTTCTACATTAAAATATATGAATTAACAAAAAAAAAATGCCTAAGCATTCTTTTTAATCATTAAATTATAAATCATTTTATCAAAATTATATAATTGAGTTAATTTATCATTAAGAAGCAAATCACAAGCCTTTTTTGTAAGCTTATTCATTTGTTGAATTTCATTATAGATTAATTCTGTTTTTTCATTATTTAATATTTTTTTTACTTCCTGTATTCTTTTATCTTGCATAAGATTATTAAAATATAAAACAATTTCTTTTTTAGACAATTTTGTTTTTGTAAGATCACTGAACAAAATTGACAATTTTTCTATCATACGCATTGCCGCAATTTTTTTATATGTTTTTCGATCTTTCATAGAAAATTCTTTTGTGGATAGAAGTAAATTATAATATGCATAAATTGTATCATCTATTTTTTTCTTCACTTCTTCTTCTATTTTTTTTCTAGATTGATAACTATGATTTGTATTATAAATATATAATTCATCTGGAATAAACAATATTGATTTCATTTGAGTATAAATTTTTAAATTACAAGCTAAATCTTCACAATAATTTAAATTTTGATCTATTTCAGATATATTTTCTAATAATTCTTTTTTTATCAATTGTTTACAAATTGGATTGCAATAATTTGTACGATATAACAAATCAAAAAATTGTGGTTCTAAATGTTCAACATCCATTAAAACATCACGATTCAAATTTGTTTTTGGAACGATAATTCGGTCATTTAAACATTTTCGATATTGACAGCGTACTACATCAGCATCATATTCTTTTAAACGATCATACATGATTTGGATCATGTCTTTTTGAATCCAATCATCACTATCAACAAACATAATATATTTACCTTTAGCTTTTTTGTAACCTGCTAGTCTAGATTGATAAATTCCCTTATTTTCTTTTTTTTCTATGATTTTAATTCTTCGATCACGTTCTGCAATTCTATGGATTTTATTAGAACTTTTATCTGTTGATCCATCGTTAACAACGATGACTTCTAATTTTTCATACGTTTGTTTTAAAATTGAATTTAAGCATTTTGTGATATATTGTTCCGTATTATAAACTAGAACAATTACACTAATCAGCTCTCCATTTTTCATACAACACCTCTTTTTGACTGTTTCAGTCAAGTATTCACTATTATACTGATTAATTTTATTTTGTCAAATTGAAAGATAAATCCAAGGTATAATGAATGAGGAAACAAAATTAATTACAATATGAAATAATATATTAGCTTTCATAGTTCTTTCTTTTAAATAAAACCTATTTAAGAAAATTCCTACAATAAAGGCATATAGAATTGAAAATATATTACCATGCATTATAGCAAATAAGAGTGTTGTTAAGTAAATTGATTTTTTTTCGCTATTAAATTCTAACAATTGATTAAATACAATTCCTCTAAATAAATATTCCTCTAAAATGGGGCCTATAAAAATGGTATTAATTAATAAGTAAATATTTAAATTTGCAGTCATTTCTACATTTAAGAATATTTTAATAATTAAAATTATTTCATTTAAAAAAGAAGAAATTAATATGGCTATCAAAATAATAAAAATAGGATGTTTTAGTTTTTCTGTATAATTATTTTGATAATGCTGATATTTGTGATAAAAAAAAGGTAAAAAAATTACTATATTTAAAATTCCTATAATATAGGAGTTTTCATTAATAAAATCACTAAAATTATCTAATGAATGATATTGACTATATAAAATTTCTACCAATAGCAACAATAAAAATTGACCAATCCAAAATAGGACTGGCCAAACTAATATTTTTAAATATTTCGAAAAATTTTTATTTTTCATTTTTATTATTTGTCATCATTTCTTTTATTGTAGTTCCAATTGTCGCTATATTTTGTAAATCAGATGGAACAATAATTTTTGTTGCTTGACCATTCGATAAATTTTCTAATGCTTCAAATCCTTTTAATGTTAATACTGAACTATCTGCTTTTGCTTCTTTTAATAATTTAATTCCTTCTGATTCAGCTTTTTTTATTTTTAATAAAGCTTCTGCTTCACCTTCAGCAATTCTAATTTGTGATTCTTTTTTTGCTTCTGCTCTTAAAATAGCACTTTCTTTTTCACCTTCAGCAATTAAAATACTAGATTTCTTCTCACCTTCTGCCTGAAGAATTTTTTCTCTTCTTTCTCTTTCGGCACGCATTTGTTTTTCCATTGCTTCTTGAATATCTCTTGGCGGAATAATATTTTTAACTTCTACTCTATTTACTTTAATTCCCCATGGATCTGTTGCTTCATCTAGAATAGAACGCATTTTAGAATTAATGATATCTCTTGAAGTTAATGTTTGATCTAATTCTAAATCACCAATTAAGTTACGAAGTGTAGTAGCCGTTAAATTTTCAATCGCATTAATAGGCATTTCTACACCATAAGTATATAACTTAGGATCCGTAATTTGAAAATAAACAACAGTATCAATTTGCATTGTTACATTATCCTTTGTAATTACAGGTTGTGGAGCAAAATCTTTTACAATTTCCTTTAAAGTCACTACATTAGAAATACGATCTACAAAAGGAATCTTTACATGTAAACCATTTGTCCAAGTAGTGTAATATGATCCCAATCTTTCAATTACGTACGCTTTTGCTTGAGGTACTACCTTTATATTAGGAAGTACAATTACTACAATTAAAATTAATAAAATTATTAAAATGTCCAAAATTACTCCTCCTCTACTTTAATTTTTGAACTATTTATTTCAAGTACTTTTACCGTACTATCCACCTTTATTTTTTTATCAGCATAAGCTGTCCATACTTTTCCGTCTACTTTAACAGCACCGTTATTATTCCTATTAATTTCTTCCACTACAATTCCATTCATACCGATAATACGATCTAAATTGGTTTTAACATTTTTAGTATTGAGAAAAGTTTGTAAAAATTGTCTTGTGGTAATTAATAAAAATGTTCCTAGTAATGTAAATACAGCAAATTGAATTGTAAAATTATCAATAAAGAATGATAAAATAAGGGCAACTATACCACTTGCTACATACCAAATTGTTACTAAATTTATGGTCATAGCTTCTGCTATTGCTAACAAAATGATGATTGCTAACCAAATATAAAACATTTTCCATCACCTATTTACATTATACTATTTGAAGTATTATAATACAACAAAAAAATAAGCAATTTGCTTATTTTGTTTTTCCTTTAGAAAAAGCATATTCATCTGTTTCTACTATGTTTAAAGCTTGGAATCCACTTACAATACTATTTAATGATTTTATTGTAGAGTCTTTTTTCTCTATTTCTAATCTTAAAGCAGCATTTTCTTTTTCTTTAGCAGCTATAGAATCATTTAAACCATTAATTGCACTAGCTTGTTCTTTAATAGTAGCATCTTGATTTTGAACCATTTTTTCTGATTTATCCAAATTTGCTTGTAACATACTATTTTTACTTTGGGTATTTGCTAAATCTTTTTGTAAGCCTATAACTAAATTATTTGCTTGTGCATAAATTAAATCAAAACTTTTACTGTAAAAATCAGACTCTTCATTTCTTGAATTCTTAACATATGAAGCAATTAAATTTGATAAATCTGTTTGAAATTGATCATCTATTTTTTTCTTATCTTGTTCATGTTGTTTTTTTAGTTCAATAATCTCACTTTGTGTTGGATCTTCATTTTTTAATGTTTCTTGTGGTATAGGTTTTATTTCTTCTTGAGTTTCTTCCGAATTTAAGTTAGGTTGTTCTGCTGTTGGTTCTGTGTCTTCATTCATTGCTTCTCTATCAGCATAACTTTCTAAAGATTGTTCAATTTTTTGTTGATTAATTTCTACATCAGGAATATCTTTTGTAGTTTCTGCTGCTGGCTCAGTTTCAACACCAGGAATATCTTTTGTGATTTCTACTGGTTTAGTTTCAACACTAGCATTTAATTCATCCAATTTTGCTTGAGCTTGATTAGCCTTATTTTGCGCCTCTTCTTTTTTTTCATTTAAATTGTTAAGTTCTAAAGCAGATTGATGTGCTAATTCTTCTGAATAGTTATCTGAAATTGCAAAGTTATCACTTGTTTCATCAATTTTTTTATCTATTTTTTCATATTTTTTTAAATTAAAGTCTCTTTTCCAAGTGTAGTATGCTTTTTTTATAGAAAATAGTATTCCTGTATTTGCTTTGCTACGATTTGCATCTTCTACACGAACTGACTCTAAGTCGTCATCATTTTCTGGAATTGCCATTTCTGATGCTAAAATAGATTCTAATTTAGATCTCATACTCATAATACTATTCTCTCCCTTCTTTAACAACTTTATTCATAATTTGTTTTACTTTAGTCCAATCCTCTGGAGCAATTTTCTTAAATACTGTTTCTGTTCCTTCTTTTTCTACTAAAGAAGAATATAAAATAACCATACCATTTTCATCAGTTTCATTTAAAGTATAGATGACAAATTTTTTATTATCAAAACTAAAATATAGTACTACCTCTGCTTCTTTTGTAATGCCATCTTTATCTTTAATTTGAATTTTTTTTGTTTCTAATTCTTCCATTCTTTAGCCTCCCACTATACTACATTGTATTATATCATAGTTAATAACTAATGGCAAATGTTTTTTTAAATAAAAAGAAATTCCTTATTTGTGAGGAATTTCTTTTATCTTAGTATATTTTCTTTCTACATCTTTTGTTTTTTCTTCAAAAGGTATCTCTTTTATTTTGATATATTTTCTTTCCATTATTTCTGAATCAAATGAATCATCACTTTGTTCTTTTAATTCTTCGTTTCTTTTTACTCTATTTAAATAAATCTTTAAAGCTCCTAATCCTATTAATGCTCCTGATAGATACATCAATTTTTTATGATTTTTTTTCATATAAGCCTCCTTATCTAACTTTCGTTAGACAAGATGTATTATAGTTCTATAATGTGTTTCTGTCAAATTGATAATTAGTTAATAGAAGTTCTATTTACATATAATTTATAACCATTAAAATCAATATTACTATAACTAGTATCCTCATCTTCTAAACTAGTAATATAACTATCTCCAGTTAATTTTATAGTAGAATCTTTACTTAATTTTAATGAAATTTCTTTAGCACTATTATCTCCATTAATAGTACCTTCATAATATGATTTTGATAAATTCATCTCTAAAGTAGAAATAGAATCTACCACGATATTTCCAATTGCTGTTTGATTTGTCATATTAAATGTTACTTCTCTACCATTTGATCCTGTATTTCCCCAAGAATCTTTTTGAATTCTTAAAAGATTACCACTAGAATCATTGTTTGTAATAAAATTGTTTTCTAAGTTAATGATTGCTTTTGTATTTGTAACATAAAAAGTATCTCCATTATTTGTTGTTATAGAACTATTTTTTGCTGTGAATGTAGCACTTCCATCAGCAGCATCTCCACTCATTGATTGATATAAAAATATATTTTTATATGTTGTGGATTGTCCATTTAGTTTGGTATTACTATCAATTAATGTTGAATTTTCTATGGTTACTGAATTTTTTCCTTCTATTACAATTTCCTCGGAAGCCTTGGAAACGAGCTTTGCATTTTTTACTGTAATATTGGCAGTTGAATAAATAGTTGGAGAACCTTGCCCTGTTGTTGTATAGGTTCCGCCATCAACATTAACAGTTCCACCACCTCTATCTGTTCTAATTGCAGCACTTGAAGTCCCTGCTGTTTGAATAATTAAATTAGAAGCATTCATAATTCCTCCACCAGTAGTCATAATTCCTCCCGAATTGTCTTTCATAGTAGTAATGGAAGAATCACTAATTGTAATACTTGTTCCATCGCTAGAGGAATTATTTGTAGTAGCACTTCCACCATAACTAAATATACCATTAGCTCCTGTATCATCAGTTGTAACAGTAATATTATTCATGGAATTATTTAAGGTCTAAAGATATTAGAATTAATAAAATTTCTAATTATAATACTTAACTTGATAAGCAAAGATTTTATTGTAAGCATTGTCATCATACTTTTACTGCCAAAACTAACATAGTTGGATTTCATAAACAAATTTCTAATGATGTTGATTTTTCCATTAGGCAAGACTTAATGAATAAAATTAGTGAAAAAGATATTGCCAAAAGAAATAATGTTTCTTCTAATAAAGTTAATCATATTATGCATGAATTATCTAGAAAAACCGTATTACCTGGTACTCTTCCTACCGTTATGAACTTTGATGAATTTAAGGCCACTAAGGATACTATTGGTAAAATGGCTTTTATTATTACTGATACTAGGACTCATAAAACTTTTGATATTTTAGAATCTAGAAAAGCTAATTATTTAAAAAAATATTTTTTTAGATTTCCTAGAAAACAAAGACTTGCTGTTAAATTTATTATCATTGATTTATTTAAATTTATTTTCCCTAATACTACTATTATATCCGATAGATTTCACGTTGTTGCTCAAGCTAATAATGCTTTTAAATGTACTAGAATACAAATTATGAAGAAGGATAAAAAAATTATAAAAAACTTAAAAATTTTTGGAAATTATTACAAAAGTATGAAGATGATTTAGATAATAAAAAGAAATCATATTCTAATTATTTTAAAAAAGAAATTTCGCAATATGAAATAGTTCAATATTTAATCAATACTAATCCAATTATTAAGGAAACTTATAATATTTATCAAGGTATTATAAAATCTATTAAAAATAAAGATTCTTCTTTGTTTATTAAAATAATTGAAGGCTCACATAATAATATTTCTGATTATATGAAAACAACTTTAAAAACCTATAAAAAATTCAAATCAAATATCATCAATTCATTAAAATATGATTACAATAACGGATTAATCGAAGGAACTAATAATTTAATTAAATGTATCAAAAGAATTTCGTTTGGTTTTAAATCTTTTAGTCATTTTAAAACTAGAATATTACTTGTTACAGGTATTTATAAAATTTCATAATAAAAGATCAAAACTTGCGTTTTGACCTCTTATATTAAATTCATTTATCATTAGTTTTTGATTCCACCAACACTATTTGACAAAGAACCCTTATTCATAGTCTTCTAAGAAACTTTTATATTGTCCATTTTTCTTTACACCTAATACACAATTTAAATTGACATTATCTAAGCTTTTAAAAATATTATAATCAATGTTTGGATTTAATTTTCTTAAATTCTTAATTAATTCTTTCATTTCTTTTCTTTTACTTGTTCCATCATTAATTAAAGAGCATCCCTCTGTAAATCGACAAGCACAATTAATAAATGTCAATTCATTAAATTTTTTCCAAGAAATGATGTCTTCTTCCTTGACTAAATAAAGGGGCCTAATTAGTTCTAATCCTTCAAAATGATCACTATGTAATTTTGGCATCATCGTCTTAATTTCAGAACCATAAAACATCGATAAAAGAGTTGTCTCTATCACATCATCAAAATGATGTCCTAAAGCAATTTTATTACATCCTAATTCTTTTGCTTTACTATATAAATACCCTCTTCTCATTCTTGCACATAAATAGCAAGGACTTTTATCAATTGTTGCTACAACATCAAAAATATCACTTTGAAACATTTGAATAGGAACATTTAATATTTTCGCGTTATCTAAAATAAATTCTCTATTATAATCGTTATATCCTGGATCCATTACTACATAAATTGCTTCAAAAGGAAACTTTCCGTGTCTTTGTAATTCTTGAATACATTTTGCTAAAAGAAAGGAATCCTTTCCACCAGATATACAAACCATAATTTTGTCATTCTCTTGAATCATTTCATAATCTTGAACAGCTTTTACAAATTTGCTCCATATTTCTTTTCGATATTTTTTTATAATACTTCTTTCAATTTCTTTATATTTTTCCATTTTCCTCAAACTCCTTCATCATTATATCAAAAATTTCTAAAAATTCATCTATTTCTTTTTCTTTTGTTAAATGAGAAATACTGATTCGAACGGAAGATGAGGAAATCCCTTTATCATGAGTTAAAGCATAGACTAGTTTAGAAGGAGTTTCAATGGGACAACAAGATGTTTTGGTAGATACATAGACTTGCTTTTTTTCTAGATATTCTTGAATAGAAAGAGCTTTGATTCCTTTTACACTAAAGTTAAGTGTATGTGGTATAGAATAATCTGTACTATTGATTCGTACATCAGAGTATATTTTGAAATGTTTTTTTATTTTTTCATTTAAACTTTTTATATACTGATATCTCTCTTTTGTCTTTTTTAAAGCAATTTCTAATGCTTTATCGCAGGCTATGATATCTGCTAAACAAGGGGTTCCACTACGATAAATAGTCGTAGATTTTCCACCATTAATTTGTGGTTTTAATCCAATTATTTTTTTCTTGATTAACATTCCAAAACCATTTAATCCATAAAATTTATGAGGTGTAATGGTAATCAAATCAACATTTGTATAATCAATATTCACTTTACCAATAGACTGAGATGCATCACTATGAAAATAGCAATGTGGATATTCTTTTAGCATAAGGCCGATGTCTTCTATTGGTTGTCTCAAGCCAATTTCACTATCTACAGAACAAACACTCACTAGAATGGTATCTTCTCGAATCATTTGTTTTAATGTTTCTACTTCAATAAAACCTTGTTTATTAACAGGAATTAATTCTACTTCAAAGCCAAGCTCTTGTAAATTTGTTGCAGAAGAAACAATGGAATTATGTTCTAAGCTACTAATTAAAATATGCTTTCCATAATTTTTATATCGTTCACAAATTCCTTTTAAAGCTAAATTATTAGACTCTGAAGCACCACTAGTATAAATTACTTCTGAATCGTTTAAATTCAAATTTTTTAAAATATTAGAAGTACTTTGATCAATCATATTTTTTTCTAATTTTCCTAATTGATGAGAAGAATTAGGATTTGCATAATACTTTTTTGTTGTTTCATAAAATAAATCTAATACTTGTTGATCTACTGGAGTTCCAGCAGCATAATCTAAATAAATCATACTTACCTCTATTCTATTGGCCCATTCCAATTTTGAAATTTTGTTTTGAAACTTTCTACATAGTCTTTACTGATAATAATTTCATCATCTTTGGCTTCTACCATTATAAATTGATTTTCTATTTTTTTAGAACAACCTGTTAATAAACTGAAAAATATAATACTCATTAAAATAATTTTTTTCATAATTCACCTATCATTTGATATCCTGATTCATCGATTAATTTTTTAATTTGTTCTAAGTCTAATGGTTCCTTACTGGAAATAATAGCTTCTTTTTCTTTTAAATTAACTTTTACTTTTTTGACACCTTTTATTGTTAATAAATTTTGCGAAACTTTTTTTGCACAGTGTTCACAACTCATTCCTTCTATTTTAATTACTGTATTGATATTTTTTTCAAACATTTTCATTCCTCCTCAATTTGATTTTTTTTAGTCTTAAAGCATTTAGGATAACCGTTAAACTACTCATTGTCATGGCAAATCCTGCAACCATTGGATTCATATTCCAGTTTGGTATGACTCCAATCGCTAGTGGAATCATACAAATATTATAGAAAAAAGCCCAAAATAAATTTTGTTTTATGTTTTGAATTGTTTTTTTACTAATCATGATTAAATCAAGTAAACTCATTAAATCGTTATGAATAAGTAAAACATCTGCAGAATTATTTGCAATATCTGTTCCACTAGATACAGAAACCCCAATATTAGAAGTAGCTAAACTTGGAGCGTCATTGATTCCATCTCCTACCATCATTACCATATTTGTTTTCATAAATTCTTTGATTTTTTTTGTTTTTTCACTAGGCATTACATTTGAATAAAATTCTTGAATTCCAAGTTCTTTAGAAACGATTTCAGCAGTAGTTTCGTTATCTCCTGTCAACATAACAACTCTCTTTTTTAAATTTGTTAATTTTTTTATAACTTCTTTGGCATTATCACGAATAATATCTTTTACACCAATTAAAGCAATTACTGTTTCATTTTCAATTACATAAACAATACTATTTCCAGTAGTTTTTAATTTTTTTTCTTGTTCTAAATATGGATTTTGTAAATTATTTAGTATCTTATAATTTCCTAATTTATAATGGTTATTTTTGACATCTCCAGAGATTCCTATGCCTTCTAAAGTTTTATAATTTGTTACTTCTAATAATGAACTAGTTTTAAATGCCTTTGCAATTGGATGAGTAGATTTACTTTCTAAGCTAGAAACAATTTGTAAAAGTGTGTTTTCATCATAGGAGCTATTATTATAAATTTGACTAATCTTTAAAGTTCCATATGTTAAAGTTCCTGTCTTATCAAATACGATAGTATCAACTTTATGAGCATTTTCTAATACTTCACTCGTTTTTACTAGTATACCATTTTTTGCACACATTCCTTCACTAATGACAATTGCTAGAGGAGTTGCTAAACCTAAGGCACAAGGACAAGCTACTACTAGCACTGTTACAAAGTGAATAAGACTAGTAGAAATTGAAAATCCAAGTAATAGATAAATGAAAAAAGTAAATATAGCAATCAGCATAATACCTGGTACAAAAACACCACTAACTTGATCAGCTAATTTAGAAATTGGTGCTTTTGTATTAGTTGCTTCTACGACTAATTTTACAATTTCTGAGATGGTAGAATCTTTTCCTATTTTAAGTGCTTTATATTCAATAAAACCATCTAAGTTATAGCTTCCTGCTACTACTTGATCCTCTTCATTTCTTTTTATTGGAGTGGATTCTCCTGTGATAAAAGATTCATCTAAATGAGCATTTCCTTTTGTAATGATTCCATCCACAGCAATTTTCATACCTGTTTTACAAATTAGAATATCTCCCTTTTTGATTTCATCTATGGTGACTTCTTTTTCTCCTTGTTCTGTCTTTAAAATTGCTTTATCTGGAGTAATTGTTACCAACTCTTGAATTACTTCTTTTGTTTTTTCTTTGCTTTTTGAGTCAATATATCTGCCAAGTTTAATAAAAAATATAATAAGGCAAGCAGATTCAAAGTACAAATTTTCTACATATTTATGATTTCCATTTAAAATCATAATGAGACTAAATACACTATAGAAAAAACTAGATGCTACACCAATCGATACAAGGGTATCCATATTAGGAGTTTTATGAATAATATTTTTATATCCATTTTTAAAAATATCGAATCCATAAATTAAATATGGAATGGTTAGTAAAAATAAGCAAACAGAATAATGAATAGGATGTTTTTGCATATGCAAGAATGGAATTACAGGCAAATGAACCATATGAGACATTGAAATATATAAAACTAATAAAGAAAGAAAAGCAAAAAGTATTAATACTATTTTATGATCTTGTTTTTTTTCTATCTTTTGATTATAAATTCCTAAGCTTTTAAATCCTGCTTTTTTAATCATTTGATTGATATCTTGTATCGTTAAAGAATCCTCATATTCAATTAAAGCTTGGGATAAAACTAAATTGACGGAAGCACTAATTATTTTTTCTTGGTGATTTAAATATTTTTCTAGTCCTGTAGAACAAGCACTACAACTCATTCCTTCTATTTTTAAGTAAATCTTTTTCATTTTATTTTTCCAAACAAATTAATAATATCATCAATTACTTCTAGATTTCCTTTATGAATATCTTCTACCATACAAGATTTCATGTGACTCTTTAATATTTCATTTCCTAAGCTTTTTAAAGCATTTGTCGTAGAAGCAATTTGTAATAATACATCATCACAACTGTAGCGATCATATTCTATGATCTGTTGTAATTCGTTTACTTGTCTTGCTATAATTTTTAATCGTCTTGTTAAGTCTTTTTTTTCTTCTTCTGTTCGATGTTTCGAACGAGTACAATTTTCACAAACTTTTTTCATTGATATCACCTGTAGTCATTATAGGGAGTAGAGGGTATCTCTGTCAAGAAAAAATAATAAAAAAGATTCTATATTTTTTAGAACCTTGTTTTTCTTTTTCAAATGCTTTAAAAAATTATTTTTAATAAAGATCCATTTCTTGAACTAATTGACTACTTCCTAATTTAAAAGTTAGGTAACTATCATTTATAAAGTTAGAAGTTAAAGGACTACAAATAATTATAAAAGTATTGAAGAAAATGTTCAATCTAATATACCAAAAGAAATTTTAAGGCTGATAAACCTAATCAAAAATGAATATTTCATACATTTAAAAACCTATAAAATAGAATTAATCTAATTTATAGATTACTTAACATTTAATTATTATTATGTTTTTTTACTTTACATATAATAATTATTAATATAATAGAAATTGCAACTATAACATATATACATTTGTTATATTCTTTTTTTGAATCTTCCAATAATTCAGAGGGTTCTTTTTTATTATCTATCTTATCATTAGTTTGCTTATTATCTGAATTTTCTTTATCAGTTTTAACTTTATCTTCATTATTAGGTTTATCTATTTTATTACTAGTATTGTCATTTTCGCCATCATTATCTATTTTTCCATCAGTTTTATTATTTTTGCTATCATTATTACCTACGATAGTATTACTAATATTAATTATAGTTGAGTTATCATTTAAGTTTATTTTTTTATCACTTGATGTGGCTGCAGTTATTTGTTTTATTTTAATCTCTGTACTTCCTTTAATATTATTTTTGATTTTAAATTTAAATGTCACTATATCAGATGGTGTTATTACAGAATCAGATTTTATTAATATTGTGAATTTACCGTTATTTTCATTATATAAGGGTTCTTTTAATTTATTATTTGCCCTTTTTACTTCTACAAATTCTAATTTAGATGTATCATATTCTATTTTCCCTGTTAAAGCATCAATACCTTCATTTGCTTTTTTTACATTCAAAGTAACTATTACATTTTTGTCATTTACACTTGAATTTAATGTTGTATCTATATTACTTAATGCTTTTACATTTATTGAATAAAATATTAACCCCACAATAATACTTATTAATATATTTTTGCACATATTTTTCCTTTCTTAAGTTAAGATAACTTATTTGTTAATTTTCTTATTTAAAATTGATAAATCCACAATATCTATTTTTCCATCTTTATTTAAATCAGCAGCAATTAACCATTTAGAATCAATAATTCTTTGAATTTCGGTTAGATGTTTATTTAATATTGTTAAATCTACGATATCAAAAACGCCATCTCCGTTTATATCTCCTTTTATTATTTCTTCTATTTCTTGTTTTTCTTCAATCCATGTTACTTTTGCTACTATTTCACCAATATTTCCAGCATTATCTCTAATTTTGAATGTATATTCTCCATTTTTAGTAAATATGTATGTTCCATCTGAACCATCAATTATTGTAACATTTTTCTTAGATATATTTTTTAATGTTGCTTTTACTTGAAATTGAGTTTCACCTGTAACATCATATTCTACAGTAGCTGTTGGTATTATTTTATCTATCCATGTTACTTTTGCTATTAATTCTTTTTCTTCACCATTTACATCTTTATATTTAAATGTGTACATACCATTTTCTGTAAATGTATGGCTGTTTTTTCCAATAGATGTACAACCATAGGTAAGTTTTATTTTAGCTTCTACATCTTTGTTTGTTATTGAATTTATTGAATATTCAATTTCAGGTTCTTTAAATTCTTTTGTTGTATCTTCATAGTAATTAAATCTTGTTCCACTTACATACTTATTTGGTCCTTCATGATTTCCATATGTTTCTGTGGCTTCTATTTTAACAAATCTTGCTGCAACGGACTCATCTAATTTGATATATTTCCTATTTGTATCATTTGCTAAAACATTTGAATTTTTAACTAAATTCCATTCGACACCATCTAAACTTGTATAGATTTTTGCTGTTTTAATTCTACCATTTAATCCAGCCGGATCATATGATATTTGTGATAGGTATTTAGCTTTATTAAAGCTTATCACATATGTTTTATCTTGTGCTACTTCACCCCATTTAGTATGCCATGAAGTGAATGGACTTCCATCAATCATGTTTTCAGGAGCAAATCCACCTTGGAATGAACCAGATTGAATATAATTAATATTTTCTACATAAACGTATTCTAATGTCTTATCATCATTTTTAGTAAAATGATATTCTCTGATTTCTCCATTTAAAGTTGTACCATGTGATTTATATCTTACTTTAATTTTTTCTTTTGTTTCAAATCTTTGATTGTTATAATCATTCCACGAAATACCATCATTTGAACTATATTCTAAATAATCCGTTTTACCAATAAAAATATTTTCATCATCATTCATATTTAATGTTAGATCATCTACTGTTTCTCCATTTGTAATATCTATAGTAAATATTTGACTTGATCCACTAATTTTTACCTTTATGTCATCTTTTGAATTAATACTTTTAACTTGCTTTTTTGTTAATGTTATAACATGATTTAAAGTTGCTATCCATGTATTTCCACCATCTAAAGAGTATTGTACTTGGAAATCATAATTATCATATTTTGAATTCATTACAATTTTATTAGCATTTTCACCATCAAATGAGAATGATGCAAGATCTACTTTACTTGTTCCTAGTAGAACTTCTGCTATTTCAGCTGTTGCATCAGGTTGTATTGTATCTTTATTTGTTGCTGTTTTTTTAGCATCTGCAGCTATCTTTAGACTTTCTGTTTTTAACATGTCAATTTCAATTACATCAGTATTATCTAAGTTTGGTTCTATCAATTTTAATAAATCTACCATTGCCATTGGATAATAAGTGTAAGCATCTATTATTTTTTTTGCAAGATTTTTCCAATCTGTGCTAGTTTTATTACCAATTTCTTTATAAATTGTAATTAATTTATCGTAATCATCTAAGTTTATATCTAAAATAGATAACGATTTATTATAAATTTCTTCTTTTTTATTTAAATCAGAATATGAATTAGCAATCAAATAATAAAAGTAAGATTCTAAATATTTATCATATTCATTTAATGCTGCTTGTCCAAGTAATTGGTATCCAGCACTATTTCCTGCTTTTGAATCATTAGCTGTTTTAACAGTAAATGATTTATTATTCCAATTAAATAATAAACGTACAACATTACCACCATACCATGATGTCGAACTTTTCCCCCATCCGAAGATATTATTTCCTAATGACCAAATTCCTTTTTTATCAGAATTTAACGAATAATTTAAATATGCTTCATGAGCTGGTTGATATACTCCAACAGATGGAATTCCATGTGTTTTTGCTAAGTTTTGACCTAATCTTGATATATTCCAACATATACCCCCAGCTTCCATTACCATCCATGTTTTTGGAGTTTTTGTTTCATCATCATTTAAGCCATATTTTATATTATATTTTCTAATAAGTATTTTTCATTAAATTGTTTTTCGTTTTCTTTAGAATATAATCTATCTTGATTATAGTTTGGATGAATATAATTCATATAATTATAAGGATTTAAACGTTTATTTAAGTCTGCATACTTATATTCTGCATATTCTCTCAACCAATTTAATTCATCATTTGCAATAGAATTATTCATTATAAATCTTAATAATTCCATTTCATAATTTTTAAAATCTTCTTTATATAAAATTAAATTATTATCATAAAGATTTTTTACAAGATCAAATCTTTTGTTTATATCATAGCTTGCCATAGGAGAATTAAATGTTAGTGGTGTTGCTGGGAGATCAGAACTATAAGCAAATGCTAAAGCTATTAACATTTTTTTATAAATTAATCCATCTTTATCATCGCCAATGATTTTTTTATTATTTGTATATAGATTATTTAAGGCAATTAAAAATTTTTCAGAATTATTGATATTTCCAGATTCTATAAACAATTGTAAATTTTGCATATCATTTAGTAGCCAAGTTAAGGTTTCTTTCATTGTTTTAGTTGAATCATCTTTCACTGCAGTTTGTATGTTCCAATAACCTAATCGATTAACTAACTCTCTTTTGAAAACTAACTCAAGATTATCTTTATAATTTTCTTCTACACTATTTTTATTTAAAATATTATCATAATATGAAAGCGGTTCTATTTCATTAAATAGTTCTGTTTTAATATTGTAATTTTCTTCGACTAATCTAGCATCTGCATAAACAGCATGGTCTACAGCATTTGAGCCGTTTTGATCAGCATATAGTCTTAAATATTTATAGTCTTTGATATTTAAATCTATCTCAAGTGCATTACTTTGAGATGTCACAGGATCAGATTTATATATTTCTTTCCAATCTTTCCCATCATTAGATACTGATATTTTGAACCAAACATCACCAAGGCCATTTTTTGAACTATCAACACCAAGTTTTGCAACAAATCTTGTATATTTGTTTGAATATGTTGATATATCGTATGTAAGTTGACTAGTTGCGTGAACTCCCATTCCTTTATTAAAAAATACCTTTTCTCCATCAACTAATAAACTTATTTTATTTCCTTCGATGTTCTTGTCTTTTTTTATTTCTCCCCAACCTACATAAGACCACTTATTTTCAGTTATATAGTCCATATCAGAAATATAATAATAATTTTTTGTTGGAACATCTATTGCATAAGATTTTATTGGTAACATTAATTGAACTAATAATAAAAGCATTAGTGCAATTGACATAATTTTAAATTTATCTGTTTTTTTCATATTTACCTCACATTTTTTATTAAAAAAGATTAAAAATTATATGGGAAATTATATCCAAAAAATTAATATAGATAATTAATTGGAATACCACTAATTGTCTTTTTAATTTTTGATTTTAAAACATTTTTATTATGTCTTACAAGAATTTTTTCTAGTGGAACAATTTTATCATTTTTTTTATATTTTTTCAACACTTTTTGTAAAAAATTTCTTTATAAAAATTTCAAAAAAATATAAAATTCAGGAAAATTCTTTTTTTTAATTTGAGTACCTAAATGAGGGTATAAAATTACTTAATAGTTATAAAAGCATTTAATATAAACAAAAATGAGAGCTTTCGCTCTCTTCAGGGTGAAAAAGAATACCCTATTTTTTTGTCATATTTTTCATTATTATTGATTTATCACTTGCTATATTTCTCGTAAATAGCCATATTTTACCTATTTTGCTCTATGTAGTTGTTCCCCATTTGTTCCCAAGAAAAAATAGAACTCATTTTTAAGTTCTACTTTATCTACATCATGAATCCCTTCTATTCGCCAAAAATTCCAATAATCTTAATGCCTCATTTAATTTTAATTCATAATCACTGCCAAATAAATATTTTGCCCAGATAATATCTATATTTCTTATTTTAGGATTTTTTAAATCTAAAAACTCTATATTTGATTTTTCATTATTAATTTCTTCTATCATGTTAGAATTAATTTTATTTATTTTTGGAACAAAAGTTTTTTTAATATCATTTACTTCCATTTTTCTCATTCCTTCTTGATCTTTTGAAGAAACTTCACATAATAATTGATAAAAAATTGTGGTCATCCAACTTGATAATACCAAAGCTGAATTGTAGTCTTGCATAGAGCACACTACAAAGTTTGTTGAAACAAAAGATGTTTCATTTGTTAAATATACTTTTCCAGATTTTCTAATTGCACGAGGAATTAAAACAGAATTTGCAGATACTGCATTTCTACTTTCACTATTAAGAATAGCTATTAATTCTTCATAACTTTTTTGGGTTCTTTGTTGTCTTCCTTCCCTAGCTGGCAAAGATAAATATAAATTTACTATTTCAGAAGTTATTTGTGGTTCGTTATTTGAAATATTATAAAACTTTGAATCACCATTAGTTATTTCATAATTATCCATAAAAGCATTTCTAATACCTATAGATGTATTTACCCCAAGATTTGAAACTGAGCTCCAAAAGTCATCTCTTGAGTCAATAAACAACAAATCACTTCCTCCTGAATTTCCAGCTTGACCTCTTCTAAAAATTGTATTTGATTCTTCAAACATCTCAAGTTTATCAGAAGTTTCTATGTTCTCTTTAACATATTCTATTGATTCTATCATTTCATTATTAAGTTGTCTCCATCCATCATCTATAGAATTCTCTAATTCATCTTTGCTAACCTTTTTACACATTATACCTGGCATATATGACTTAAACTCATTATCAAATTCATTTTTTAAAACATTTTCAAATAAATGTATATCAATGTCTGGTATATTATCATAACTTGATATTATTTCAATCTCATTATTATCTTGTTTTGAACTTCCCACTAAAACACATGTGTCCATCATAACATCATTAAATATTCCCTGTCCTGGATACATGAATACCTTTTTTAGTCCAAAATTATTTAATAAATATTTTCGTATTGCCTTTGCTTCTTCACCTCTAGCCATTAAATGTGTTTTTGGAAAAACACAGGCAATAATTGTTCCTGTAGAAACCAAAGTATTTATTAACTCTAAAAACACACCTTCTAATGACATTTGTCCAACATTTAAAATTGCTCTACTACCTTTAATTTCCTCTATAGCTGAATATAATATATTTTTCCTGTCTACACAATTAATCCCCGCTACGAATGGTGGATTCATTAAAATAATATCTATAGTATTAAAAAATTTTCTTTCGAAATTTGCTATATTTCTATTATATATTTTAGGTGAGTTTTCTTTATTAATAATATTTGCATATTTTAATCCCAATCTTAAAGAAAGTAATTCTAATAATTTTATATTTACATCATTTACTATTATTTGATTAGGCTTTAAAGAAAAAATATCAATTGCTGAGCTTATTAAGTTTCCACTTCCAGCAGCTGGATCACAAATTATATTATCATTCTTGTCAGTCATTGATTTTGCAAGTACTGACACCAATCTTCCTAATTCCAAGTCCGTAGGAACTTCCCCATAGTGTTCACGACCAGTTGATACAATTTGATGTAATATATCAGCTATTGTATCACCATTTATATTTGTCTTTCCAAGTTCATATAAATCTATTAAAACATTATTTGGTATTTGAACATCAGGGGCAAAATTATCTGAATCATAAGAAAATATATCTTTAAAATTAACTCTTGATGCTTCATTACATATTCTAGAGATATTATTGTTGAATACCCTAATATCATGCAAATCATTTCTTCTAATAAAATCAAATGAGCCTCTAATATATTCATAGAGCATCAGTGCAAGTGAAGATTTCCATTCTTTATGTTTTTCCTTTACTGAAGTTGCAATATTTGCAAATTCATCAAATGTAATTAAATAATCATAACTATCATTAAAAAAACTTTGTAATTTTTCGATATAAAAATCTGTTAATAAATCTATAAATTCTTCTTCTGTTGTATCTTTAAACAAAGCAATCTTACATAGACCTGGCTTCAATATTTGTTGAAAAACTTTTTCTTTAGAAGGATCATATCTTAGTAAATATGCATATTCTAAATTTGTAATAATATAAAAAGGTTTTTCAGTAATTCCACTATTCATTTGAACGTAAGACATTGCTTGATATTGATATCTAGCACTGTTAACATCAGCTGGTGTTCTTTTAACTTCAACTACACATGCATACTTCCCAGTTGACTTATTTTTAATTACAAAATCCATCTCTAGACTTCCCGTATATTGATGGTGTATTACTTCATATTGACTATCCATTTTTAAATTCTTAATTGCTCTATTAAGAGCTTTTTCACAAATTGGATGAAATCTTCTTACTTCAGAATCTGAATATGATATCCACATATTAATCCTCCTCTACATATTTTTTTAATTGTTCAGCAATTATATTAGCCAATAATGGTGGAACAGCATTGCCAACAATTAAATTTTTTCCCTGTTTACTACTTGAAACTAATACATAATCTGGGAATGATTGTAACCTTAATGCCTCTCTTACTGTTATTAATCTATTTTCCTTATAATGTATATTGCATCCAACATTAGGTCTATTAAAATAAGTATTTATTGTGTAAGATGGCAATTTAGGGTCTAATCTACCGTAACAAGTTGTATGTCCACCACTTTTTTGTAATCTTCTAATTCTTTGAGAATTTATATTTGATGGAATATCCATATAATTTCCACCTGGTTTAACGCTATTTACTATTATTTTATCTAGCTCACTCATTTGTGGCATTATATGATCTGTAACTACTTTATTGTTATTTCTCACCAATTTTTGATAATCATTTTTCGGTTTATATTTATATTCAATTTTTCCATCAATAATATTTGGTAAATCCTCTAATGCATCCTCCACACTAACATATTTTTTTAATCCATTAGTTCCATCTTCGTTATGAGTTGGTGATGGGAATTCGAAAGAATCATTCATCAATCCTACAATAATAACCCTTTTCCTTCTTTGTGGAACTCCATAATCAGCCGCATTTAATACCTTAGTATTAATTACATACCCAATTTTTCTAAATTCATTTTTTAGTAAATCTAAAATTTTTTCTCCTGCACTATTTTTAGCAGAAAGAATACCAGTAACGTTTTCAAACACAAATGCTTTAGGTTTGATTTTATTAATTATTTTTAAATATCTCCAAACCAATTGACCTCTAGCATCTTCAACATTCCTTTTACCTGCTAATGAAAAAGATTGGCAAGGCGGACCTCCAATTACAATATCACCATTTGGTATTTCATTTAAATCTATTTTGTTTATATCACCTAATATAATATGATTTCCAATATTTTTTTTATAAGTTTCTACCGCATTTTTTTCATTATCTATAGCCCAAATGATATCATATCCAGCTTGCTTAAATCCTAAATCTAAACCGCCACCACCTGAGAATAAACTGACAACTTTATTTTTAGACATCTTGGGCCTCCAATCTATTTGCTTTTATTAAATTATATATTTCTATTATTTTTTCAAATTCCATATTCATATATTTACTTAATATAAATGAAATTTTTTCAATGCCATTTTTTTCTTTTCCGTTCATTATATTTTCAGAAAGTTCAATTAATTTTTTCTTATCACTATTCGTAATTATTAATGGATTCACAATATTTAAATTATTAAAATCGTATTTTTGAATCTTTAATAACCCATTACCATATTTTTTACCTGTCTTTTCAAGTTGATAATAAATATAATAATTATTTAAAAGTGCAAAAGCTAACTTTTCATCAATATTACAATTTATTATATAAAAATTATCTCTAACTATTTCAAAGTTTTTATTATATATAAATCTAATATCATTTCTAATAAAATAATTAAATATTATTCCAGTACAATTAAATGTTTTTATTTGATACCATTTTTTATTATTTTTAATTTTATTATAAAGAGTTTTCGGTTTACCTTCTTTAAGTATTCTATTTTTAACATTTAATAAATATTTACTACATTTTTTTTCATTATCTACGATCAAAATATTATCATATTTAGAATTATTGGTCGTATATCCCAATATTTGTTTAGGTGTTGAAATAATTTTTTTTAAGTTTTCTTCATTCTTAATAGAAGGATTTATGAACGCATCATTATATCCAGTTGTTATACCTCTTTTAATTTTAAAAACATTATCAAACTTAACACAGCTTCCAGATAAATCCTGATATTCAATGTTATCCTTATAATAAATTCTGTTATTTTTGAAAACTACATTATATGCTTTATATTCATTTTTATCATTTAAGTTCTTTTTTAATCTCATTATTACAACATCAGTTAAAACATTATCTTCAAATACATCTCCATGAACATTAATAATTTCTTCAATTCTGCACGTGTTATTTATTTCCTTTATAAATTTTTTACCAGAACTACTTTTTTGCCAACTTCCAGGAAATATAACAACTAATTGTCCGTTCTTTTTTAAGAGATTAATGCTTTTAACAATGAAATACATATACATATTGGCATTTTTAGGTAAATTTGAAAATATAGTTTTCTTTTGCATTAATGCTTTATTAATTCCATATTCTTGCAAATCATTTATTTTTTCATGTCTAATATATGGGGGATTCATAATTATCAAATCAAATTTTCTGTTAAATCCTTTTTTTAAAAAATCATAGCAATATAAATTATCATATTTTGAAGATATTCTATTATATAATTTAGGATCCAACTCACAACCGCATATATTTCTATAACCTTTTTTATATAGTTCTTCTATAAAAACACCTGCTCCAAAACATGGATCTAATATATAATCATCAGGTCTAATTTCACATAATGATATCATAAATTGTGCAACACTGTTCTTTGTAAAAACTTGTCCTAAATCAGTCATATGAAATTACACCTCCAATACTATAATCTCCCTTATATAATTATACCATAATCATTACAAAAATTCCTTTGAATTAAGTAAAAATACAAATAATAATATTAATATTGTAATTATTTGACTTATTTTTTGTTTAGAGTGATTAATACATACGGAGGTGTTTATGTTAAGGAAATGTACTGATGAAGATATAAGCGATGAAGAATGCGAAAAGGTTATTGATCCCTTTTATGAAAACTATGATAGTTATTTGAAAGAATATGTTATTCCTGAAGTTATAGCATTTTATATTGCTAGTTCTTTCTATAGAAATGCTATGTGGGAAGCAACTTTCAAACAACATTTTAATTCTGCTTTTGATACATTTAATTTGATGTGTAGAAATTATAAAAAAATGAAAGCTGAAGTTATTAAGCTACTCAGATTAAAATATTCTTTAGAAATAATAAGTGAGGATCCCTTGAACTTCAAAATAATTGAGTATTAGTGATTGCTAATGCTTTTTTATTGTAGTAGTAATAATACAATAAAAATATATATTCTTTTCTTATTCTTATTCTTTCCTTATCCTTATTCTTATCCTAGGAGGTCATTGATTATTATTTGATTTCAATTTGATTATATTTTGATTTTTGTTTGATTTGATTTTGATTCTATTTTGTTTCATAAATGATTTGCTTTCCAAAAAACTCACGGAAAATTTTAATTTGTGTGTATTTAGGTGGCAGGTAGGTCTTGATTTTTCTTCAAATAAAAAGGGCTATCCCCAGGGGTGATGCTTAAAATATATCATCAAAATAATGATTATTTGTTTCATATTCATCATTCCAACATTCATTTTTAAACCAATTAGAACCATATTTTATATGAATATCAGGAGTACCCTCGTTCTTTAAATAATCTATATAGTTATCCAACCCTTGTTCTATAAAATCAAATGATTCTCCATTTTTTATTGCTTGATTATAATAATATAAAGCTTCCTTTTTCCCAACTTTTTTAGGATATTTATTCCATAAAAATTCAAATTGATTTATTATTTTTGGATCAATGTCAGAAACATCAAAAGTGCTATATTCCTCTTCTTTTTGTTGTTCTGAATTAAACTCTTCTTCTTTTTCCTCTTCTTCATTATTCTTTTTTCTTCTTATCTCATCTAAGGCAACCAATGGTAAACCATCTGGCAACCCCTCTTCATTATATAAGTAATATGTTTTGTTATTTAGATTTACTCCTATCATATTTTTTTCATTTTTAAAATAAGTTTCATGATATCTGTCATTTCTTATTTGATTATTAGCAAGCCAATGTCTTATTGCTAGTGGTCCTGAATCAAATAAATAAACAAATCCTTTATCAATTAATGTTTTAATATCTTCTTCAGTACATTCTGCAAACTTTGTTATTTTTTTAGGATTACCAATAAAGCCATCATCATATGCTCTTGTTCCTAATTCATAGTAAAGTAATCTTGCAGTAGCTGGTAGATCAGTAAATTGATCTGAATCAACTATATCAAGACTAAACATTCTTCTTCTAGCCATTTATTGTTTCACCATGCTTGTAATTAGGAATATTAAAATAATCAAGAACCATATCCATTGGAACTAATCCATTTTGTACTTTTGACTTTCCATCATAAAACTGATTACTTATCACATTTAATACTTCTCTTGCTTTATTTCTACCAATTGCACCAATATCCATTATGTCTTTAATACTAGCCCATTGATATTCTGCTATTTTTTCTATTTCTTCTTTTGTTAGCATTTTTCTTCTTTTTCCCATAATAAAAATCCTTTCTATTGTATTTAATATAATATTTATCTCTTTAAAGCTTCTCAGACTCTAATTTAATACTAATGCATTATCTTTTGCTGAATATTCAAATTTGCTAAATTTAGCATCATATAGTTTTAACATCTTATTTAGCATTTCCATATTTGGAATTGTTTTTTTAGTTTCATAACTTCTTAATGTAACTGTACTTATTCCTAATGCTTCACTAGCTTTTTCTATTGTATATCCAGCATTTACTCTTAATGCTTTAAGTGTTATTTTCATTGCTTCACCTCCTCCTATCTTCTTCTCCATTATAGGATAAACATTTCTGTTTGTAAATATCTTTTTATCATTTTCATCATTTTTCTTTGCTTTTGCGTTGACAAATTTATCATTTTATTTTATTATGATATTGGAGGTAGGAAATATGAATAAAGTAGAAATGAGAAAAGTCTTAGCTAATAATCTTGTAGCATTATTAGACTATAAAAAGATATCAAGAAAGAATATTGCTGATGATCTTAAACTATCTTATACAAAGGTATGTGATTGGACAAGAGCTAGAACTTACCCAAGTGAAATTGAATTAGGAAAGTTAGCTAATTATTTGGAGACTACTGTTGAACAATTAACTGATGGAGATTCATTAATTAATGACAATGGTTTTGAACCTGAACAATCATCAAAAAAAGCCAAGATATCTGTAATAGATATTGGCTCTGAAGAATGGATTATTCACCCTGTTGATTATGAATGGGTTTCTACTAAATACTTAACACCAGAAACAGGATATTTGATGTTTGATGTTGTTGATGATTTAATGTCACCTAAATATGATATTGGCGATACTGTATTAGTTGAATTTCTAAATAATAAATCAATTAAAGAAGATGGTGATTATTTAGTTAAATTAAAAGAATATGATTCTTGGTTATTCATTCATATTTATGTAAAAAAAGATGGCTACTTAGTTGCACCACTTAATAACAATAATTCAAAATCAATCTTGCCTAGATTTTATACAAAGAAAGAATTTACAGAAAGTGCTACACAACCTCATAAGGCTATAAGGGTTTCTAAAAATATATAAAAAAAAATCTCGTACTGGAATACGAGATCAATCAGAAATACCGTTTGTTAGAGTCTGAGAAACTTTAAACAAATAAACATTATATAAATACAATGTAATGGGATTTCCTAAATTAATTATACCATTTTTATATAATATTACAAGTTTTTAACGGTATTTCCTTTGTAGAAAGGAATTTTTATATGGGTGTGTATAAAGATAATAGGCCTACGAAAGATGGTAAAATATGGTTTTATAAGACACAATATGAAGATATTGATGGTACTCATAAAACTAAGAAATCAGGTAGATATGCAACTAAAAAAGAAGCAGAAGATGCTGAGTTTGAATTTAAATTAAAACTAAGGGAATACGAAAATACTAATAATGTTACTTTTGAAGAAATGATTAGGATGTTTATTGATTTTAGAAAAGATAAAGTTAAAGAGAATACATTATATGGTTATAATAACAAATTACCTTATTTAAAATCATTATATAAAGTTAAACTTAAAGATTTTAACTACCCTACTTTTGAAAGATGGCATGATGAAATAAATAGTACACATCTTGCTACAAGAACTAAAAATGACATATATAAGTTATTAAAAACTATTTTGAATTATGCTACTGCATGGCATGAATTTAACTTCGCTAAGGTATACCCTAAAATGTATAACTTTAATGATCCTAATGAATTCCCTAAAGAGCAATTATTTTTCACTTATGAAGAATTTAAACAATTTCTTTCGGTTGAAACTGATATCAAATGGATTGGTATTTTTGAGATATTATATTACTGTGGATTAAGACGTGGAGAGCTTAGAGGATTACAATGGAAAGATATCAATTTTAAAGATAGAACTTTGAGTATAACCAAGCAAATTAATGATCGTTGTGGATCAGTTAAAAATTGGCGATTCTCGGTTCCAAAAACTAAAAGTAGTATAAAAATATTAAAGATGCCACAAGTCCTCACAAATGACCTTAAAACAATGAAAAATGAGGCAGAAAAGTCACCTGGATTTAATAATGATTTCTTCGTAGCTGGAGATATGTTTCCTGTATGTAGCAATACACTTACTAATCATAAAAATGTTAATTGTAAATTAGCAGATGTCAAACAGATTCGATTGCATGATTTCAGACATTCTTGTGCTTCTCTTCTGGTTAATAAAGGAGCTAATGTTCAAGTTGTAGCAAAATACTTAGGTCATACAAAAGTCGAAGAAACTTTAAAAACTTATTCACACCTATTTACAAGTACTTTAGATGAAGTTGTTGCAGTAATAGATAATTTAGATAACAATAAAACCGAGGATTAGTCTTATCGGTTATTTTTATACCTTAGAAATTATTAAATTTGTTTTTTCTTGAAGCACATTTAAAAATTCTTTATGTGCATGTTCATAACACTTTAATGCTCTGATAATATCTCCATCTTTTATAGGTAAAATCAACCCATGTTCATCTAGGTAAGCATCTGAACAACTATTAATAAACTTATCATATTTATTAATTGTCCTACATGATAATAAGCCTATTTGTCCTCTTCTTGTGCTAAATCTTCCAAGTAACTGATCCAATTCTGGATTTTGCGGATCATTCTTATAGTTTTTACATTCGATTATTATTTGTGGACTTGTCATCTTAATCTTGTCTGATATTACTGCAAAATAACCAGTTTCAGCTATATTCGAAAAGATAATATCTATTCTTTTTCTTCCATCATGGATTTTTTCCTCTTTTCGTGGATTAGATAAATCTGGATATGTTAAGAACTCATATATTCCTATCATTAAGTTATGATAATCAGAAGCACTATCTGTTCCAACTGGAATGGATTTTAATTTTTCTATCATGTAATTACATACATCTTCATAATTAACCTCAGTCAATAGTTCTCCGTTCATACAATTAGTATTCTTGTTTTTGCTCTTAAAATTACAAAAAATTTCTGGATGTTTTATTGTAAAATCCAAGATATATTTTTTATCCATCACTGGTTCTTTTTCAATAATAGACTTTTTTGTAACATATCTTTCTTTTGTTGTTTTTCTAATTTTCACCAAAGATGTTTCGTTTTCAATATTTTCCTTTTGTAGAAAATTTAAAATAAAATGTTGTCTATATTTTGATGGTGTATATGTTTCACAAAAGCTTATAATTGATTTTGGTACTAATAATACAGGTGAATTGTTTACTACTAACCTATCAATGTATTTATTTTCCCATTTGTGGGTTTCCATATTCCAATAATATCCTGATGGTACATTTTTAGTAAGAGGAATATTATTTAATTCGCATTGTTCAATTGTATAATCTAAGAGTTTTATTCTGATAATATTTGTTATTAAATCTGATAATTTATCTCTGTCTATATTTTCAATAAATATTCTCAAGTCTTCAATATTTTCTAATACACCATATTCGATAGCCTTACTATTCTTTAATTGCGTAAAAATATCCAAGGTACCACTTTGTCCAATACCTTTCCCTCTTGATTTATTCTTTGATAATCCAAGATGTGTTTCATTTACTTCGCCTATTCTGGTACAAATCATTCTTGCTTTATCATCCATATTGTTTTTTAACAGACCAATTAAATATGAGAAGAAATCTTGTAACAAGTCGTTACATGCCACTGTAAAATCAGAGTTACATTTTGCTATTAACGTTGAATCAACAAATAAAGGAATATCTTTTTCAGTATCAATATTTACAAAATCTAATTCTAATTGTGTTTTATTCAAATTATAAATATTACTAATTGTTGCCATATTACCTCACTTTTGACCACTGACAATCATCATCTTCTGGAATTTGATCTATACTAGCAGGTCTTATTATTTCATTAACTTTATATAGTTCCATTAACATATCCTTAGTTTCTTCAATGGAAATATTAAAATTATTAGCAATTTCTTTAGTAGTAGTAGCATAATTCATACAAATATATTTATATATTTCATCTAAATTAACTATACTTGAACTAATTAACTGTGATTCCCCTGTTTCTAAATAATTCAAAAAATTAAGTGTATTGATTATGCAATTGACAACATATAAAGATTCCTCATTTGATAAAACATTATTATCATGTGCATAACTTTTATTATTTCTTATATCATTAAACTTTTCAAAAATGGATATAGATTGTTTTAATGCTTGAATACTAAATTCACTAATTTGATTTTCACTTGAATAATACTTTATTAGCATGCCCATTAAACTATGTAAAGGTAGTCCTTCATTTTTATCATTTAAAATATCAATATTATGCAATAAACAATAACTTCTAATTTTTTTGATAGTAAAAGTATGTAATCGATCTAATGCAAGTACCGCTTCACCATCTGCTAAAGATTTTCTTATGTCTTTCTTTAATTTTTCCAATTGTGCATCCATGTAATATCCTCCTTATAAAAGAAAAAATTCTATACTTTAAATTGTATAGAACTCTATGATTACATTATACTACTTTATCTCTCAAATGTCTGCAATAATCATGCAATTTTAACAAAAATTGTTCCCGAGTTGTTCCCAAGAATTATTTTCAATTTTACATATGCCCGCAAACCCTTATAAAATGGGCATAAAAAATGAGAGCACGGTTAAATGCTCTCTTCAGGGGGTTTTGGTATACACTCTCAACTGTTATCGTAAGAGTGTATGCGTGAATACCATCACGCTATTATCATTATAAATGCTTTGTCGTAAAAAGTCAAATTAATCTAAATCAATGGAATTTTCAATATATTGAATTAGTTCTGTAGAATCATTATTCTTTAAATAAATTTCACTGTCTTCTTTTGCTTTTAGTAAAATAGGATAATCATTTTTTAGATTAGCTAATTTAAATACCATATCTCCACTCTGTCTTAAACCAAATAAATCTCCACTTCCACGCAATAAAAAATCTTCTTCACTAATCTTAAATCCATCATTTGTTTTTGTTAAAATATTTAGTCTTTCTGTTTCTCGATTACTAATTAAAATACAATAAGATTGAAGTTTATTTCTACCAACTCTACCCCTTAATTGATGTAAAGCGGAAAGTCCAAAACGGAAACTGTCAAAAATAACCATCATTGTGGCATTGGCTACATCAATTCCTACTTCGATTACAGTTGTACTAATCAATATTTGAATTTTATTTTCCTTAAAATCATTCATAATAGCTTCTTTTTCTGAATTTATCATTTTACCATGCAAAACGCCAATTTTGTATAGTTTACCAAAAGCTTTATTCATATTTTCTTCCAATTCAAATACATTTTTTAAATCACTCTTATCACTCTCTTCTATTAAAGGAGCAATAATGTAAGCTTGATGTCCTTTCTTTAGCTCTCCATAAATACTTGTTAATACATCTTTCATTTCACTTTCTTTTTTCAAAGTTGTTATAATTTCCTTTTTACCATTTGGTACAGTTTTAATAGAAGAAATATCCATATCCCCATAAAGTGTTAAAGCATATGTCCTTGGGATTGGAGTAGCACTCATATATAAAATATCTGGTGTAATACCCTTATTTTTTAAATTACTTCTTTGATTAACACCAAATCGGTGTTGTTCATCTGTAATCACAAGTCCTAAATTTTTATATAGAACTTCTTCAGAAAATAAAGCATGTGTACCTACTATAAAATCAATTGTTCCATCTTGTAATTTTTGATATAATTCTCTTTTTTCTTTTGCTTTTAATTTACCCGTTAAAAGTCCAATTTTAATATCATAATCTTTCAATAAATTTTTTAAATTTTCATAATGTTGGATAGCTAAAATTTCAGTAGGAGCCATTAAAGCACTTTGATATCCACTTAAATAATTAATAAACATACTAATAATTGCTACAATTGTTTTACCACTACCAACATCACCTTGTAATAAACGATTCATTCTTTTTTCATTTATTAGATCATGATATATATCATCAATAGCTTTCAGTTGATCACTAGTTAGAGAAAATGGTAAAGAATTAATAAATTTTTGTACACTATCATAATCTACATTTCTTTGTAATCCAATTTTATTTTTTTTATTATTTTTTAAATAATTCATTTTTAACATAAATAAAAATAACTCTTCATATTTTAATCGATTAATAGATTTTTTAAATTCTTTGATATTTCTTGGATCATGAACATTTTCTATAGCTTTCATTTTAGAAGGAAAACGATATTTATCTTGAATAGCTTCTGGAATATAATCTTTTATTTTTGTTTTACTTTCTAAAGCTTCTTTTATGTAAACAGCAATTTGGTGATTACTCATTCCATAAGTTGTATGGTAAATAGGTTCTAAGTACTCTCTTAAAATTCTACCAAATCTCATTTCACTTGCTACAATGCTATTATGTTTTTTGTCTAATTTTCCAATAAGCGTAATTGATGTACCAATAGAAAGTTTGCTTTTTAAATAACCACGATTAAAAATTGTAATTGTGTATAAATTATTTTCAGTATTTAATTTAAATGTCATCTTTTCTAGTTTACGATTAAAATGAAATAAAGATGGTGTTGTTTCAATAATGCCATCCATTACTATTTTATCCCCATCTTCTAATTCATCAATATTACTTCTTTTTATATCATTATAGCGAAATGGATAAAAAGTAATTAAGTCTTCCATCGTTTTAATTCCTAATTTATTTAGAATTTTAACACTTTTAGGTCCAATTCCTTTCAAATCTTCTAAGTTAATAGTAATCACCTTCTAGAACAATACTAGCAAACATTTGTTTGAATGTCAATTTATTTTTAGAACATATTTTTGTTTTTATTATTTTTTTCCAAATTATCCTAATTTTTTCTTGACTTTTAGAGTCTTTTCGGTTAGTATATAAAGCACCAGTTCGGTAATACCGGATTGGCGCTAGTATCACACTAGCCAACCCCTTTTTATTCTTTTATGAAACTGTTCTCAGGGGGACAGTTTCTTTTTTTTTACAAAAAAAATGATAATTAATTATCATTTTCCCCTTTTTTGATTTCTATTTGAAATCAATTCTTTCATGTCTGTTCCCAGATATGTAAGTTATCACTTACAATCTGAGTATAACATAACTTCTTTTTGTTTTTTATCTATTTATGTCTATAAATGTTATTCTTTACACAATTTGACGAACATTTTAATTTATTAAAATTTAAAATTGACTTCATTCTGTTTACTCCCTTATAATTTTAGTGGAGGGATGAGTATGAACCATTTTGATAACCCTAATTTTGATATTGCTGAATACATTAATTTTCCTGGATTAGAAAAATTAAATAGAATTGCGCTTTACTTAGACTATGGAATTTCTACAACAATAAAAAAACAAATGCCAAATATTACAGTAAATGATGAAAAATTATACGCTAAAGAACTTTTAAATAACTATTTAAAAGGTGATATGCATTCTTTTACAAGTAAAAATAATATTAGAAATAATATTTATACAATAGGTAATAAAAATCTAATTAATTTATTTTTAAAAACTATGATTGAAAAACACGCTTATAATATTTTAATTAGAAAGATGCAGGGAAGTGCTGATTACTCTGATCAATGTGCTAATTATATCACTAACAGAATTGGTAAAAAACATTATAGTGATATTATTGAATGGCTTACTAATGATTTTGACAATATTGAAGAAATTATATCAAATTATGTAGATCTATTTTATAAGCGTGATGTTGAAGAACGTTTAGATTTCGAAAAACTTACTGAAAAAAGTCAAGATACCGAATTAGCAATTAAATTTTTAAGCTTGGAAGTAGAATAAAAAAAGATAGAATTAATGATATGAAAGTTGTATTCTATCTTTTTTTGTATATTCTATAGTTTTTACTAATTTTTTTCTAATTTTCTCATTTCCTGAATTTTTAATATTTTGAATTTCATATATTTGCTCATCTTTTATTTGCTCATCTACTTCTAAAGCACAAGCCCTAATAATAGATTCTAATTTTTCTAATTGAAACAAATTAATAATTGCTGTTTTACTTTCAAAGTCTTGATCTTGCATTTCTAGAGTCTGATAAACAGCGTCTAAAAATATTTCTATACTTTTTTCTTTTAGAAAAAAATAATATAATTCTTGATTTGTTTTAAAATCTTCTTGATTTTTCACTCTATCAATAAAATCCAAATTAATTTGAAAGCTTTCTTCAAACATTTTATTTTCTAAATTTTTATTTAAAAATAATAAATCATACTTTTGAATTAAAAAACCTAGTTGGTTAATATTCCCCGTTACGATATATAATTGTATAAAATAAATATATTTTAGTAAAATATTGTCCATGGCTTTTTCAAAAATACTATATACGGTATTTCCACGACCTGCTGTTAATATTATTTTATCTCCTATGTCTACACAGGAATCACATAAACTAAATGCTTCATCTCTTAATTGATTAATAACATCGTCAGAATTAGACAATTCTACAATTTTATTAGAAATTGTATTAAAAATTCTTCTTTTCACAATATTGTCAATTCCCTCTTGATTTAATATTTGATCATGAGTAATAAAATCTAAATCTGTCAACTGTATTTCTAACATATTATCAAGATTTAATCGACACTTTAACTTTATCAATCTTTTTAAATCGGACTGTTCAAATAATTTTTTATAATTTTGATCTTCTAATTGTTTATATAGTTTTAATATTTCCAGTTTATCTTGATATATTTTTTTTGTATTAAAATTTATTTTTTCTAAATCAATTAATTCCTGATAAATTTTAAAAATATTAGAAGAAATTGAAAAAATTTTATCTACTAAATCCATAGTATCACCTTCGTGGATATTATTTTAACATCATTATTACAAAAATACAAGAAAAGGAAAATCTATTTTGATTTTCCTTTAATATCTATATTAATTTTAGGAGTTTGTAATTGTCAGTGTATTTATAATTTTTAACTTATTGATTCACCTCTCTTCCTTACATATTCAGTATATAATTCAATTGTGAATTTATTATGATAGATAAATGAAAATTTAAAGGTTAAAAAAAGACAAATTATTGTCCTTTTTTATGATTAAGTATATATTGTTTCTCAAGTTCTTTTTCTTGGGAAGCATTTTCCATTTTTTTAATAGATTGTTGTTCTCTTATTATGTTGTAAATTTCTAAAATTCTTTTTTTATTAATAGAAAAATTAACTTGTCCATTAGTGAATTGTTGTCTTTCTTCTTCTGTTAGATATTGAGTAATAGTATATAATGTAGGTCTAACATAGGTTTTACCAAATTTATTTTCCTCATTATTTAAAGATAATTTATAAAGATCTTGAATGGTTGAATTTGATGGAGCATTCATGCCATATTCCTCTTCTGTAAATATTTCAGCATATTTTCCTGATTCTTTTTGAAAAAAGATAAAAGGACCTTCTACTGAAGTATGAGGTGTTCCCATCCAACCATTCATTACTGTAACTAATTCACCGATTAAAAGATCTTTCACTTCATAAGCTTCTTGCATATATTTTTCCCCTCCTTCTTGGTGGACAGTTATTATAACACGTTTTTTTTTAAATGCAAATTTAGAATGCCTGAATAGTACATTTTTTTGTCTAAATAGTTATATTACAACAAAAAAAACCTTCTTATGAAGGTTAATTTCATCTATGGTGACCAGTACGGGATTCGGACCCGTGAATGCTGCCGTGAAAGGGCAGTGTGTTAAGCCGCT
>URDT01000003.1 GCA_900546745.1 uncultured Mycoplasmatota bacterium
GTAAAACAGTTAAAAACACAAGTACAACAATCTAATCAAAATACAAGTAATATAGCAACATTACAAACAAAGCATGATAGTGATGTAACAAGTATATGGAATAAAGTAGGAACAGAAGATTTAAGTAGTATTAGTAATGGAAGTATTAGTAAAATATTAATCAATCAAAATAAGTTAATCAGTGGCTTAAATACTAATTTGAATAATAAAGCGAATAGTAGTGATTTATCAAAATATGCTTTAGCTAGTCAATTAAATGTTTTAAATACAAAATTAGATGGAAAAGCTAACATATCACATAATCACGATGATCGATATTATACGGAATCAGAGGTAATTTCTTTGATAACAAATAATTCTGTAAAATCAGTTATAGTAGAAACATCGGGTGTAGCATCAACAGAATGTAATGATAGTACTAAATTTGGTATGTATAAATACTTTGGTTATACAGATGGTACAGCTGTAAGAGATAAATATAATGAGTTAGCAAATGCCGGTCATAAAATTTTAGGTGGTGCGATTGTTAGAGGTGGCTTAACAGATAGTCAAACGTATGGTAACAGTGCTTCTCATGATGCTATTACAGCAGGATATAATAGATATGGAGAAGTTCCATATCAAATAGCATTTTATTCTGCGGCATATCAAACAATCCGATATGATATTGTAATTTACTATATATAAAAAGGTACTTTTATGAAAGTGCCTTTTTATATGATTAATTTGTCTGTTTTGCTCATAGATATAGTAATATTGGATAGTTTTTCAAAAATATTTTGATATTCATTACATGGAATATAGAGTGTGTATTCTATTGTCTCATGAAATTGTTTTGTTAAAATATTATAGTCTTTTAAGTAATAATCAATATATTTTTGATTTTGATAAGAAAATTCAATTTTAGTTAAAAAACATTCCTTTAAATCATAAATATCAGCTAATTCTAAACAATTTGTTACTGATTTTGTATAGGCTCTTACAAGTCCACCAGCTCCTAATTTAATACCGCCAAAATAACGAATTACAACACATAAAATATAATTTAATTGATTATTGTCTAATACATTTAAAATGGGAAGCCCAGCTGTTCCACTTGGTTCACCATCATCACTAAAACGTTTAATATTATCAATGATATATGCGTAGCAGTAGTGTGTTGCGTTAGGATACTGAATTTTTAATTTATTTAATATAGGTTCTATTTCGTTGTTAGAATGAACTTTTATCATTTTAGTAATAAACTTTGATTTTTGAATTAAATAGATAGATTCTACATTTTGATTAATTGATTTCATAAAAATCACCATACAAATTATAACGTATTCCTTTATTTTTTACAATTCTATTGTATAATATAAGTATGGTAGGTGAGAAAATGATATATGAAGAAAGAACTTTTATAACAGAACAACAAATTATGCAATTATTAGATTATTTTGAAAAAAATGCCTCTCAAAAAAGAGAAGAAAAACAAGTTATTTACGATTATCATACAGAAGGAAATTTTAGATTAATTAAAACTAAAAATTATGTTAAAATAGACTTTAAGCCAAATAGTGCGATTGAAAAAGAAAATCAAGTTTATATTACGAAACAATATGAAAATGATCTAACAAATATTTTTACAAAAATTGGATTATCTATTGATTTAAAACGTTTCCGTATTCGTCATCAATATATATATCATCATTTATTTATTTCAATTGATGATAATATTAAAACAGGAAATGTATTTCGAATTAAATTTCATTATGAAACTGAACTAGAAAAAGCCACAAAATTGGAAGAACTATCTAGAATTTTTCAAGAACTTTCTATTGAAAAAACAGATATTTCAAAGTTTGAAGAATTATATGCGAAATATAGAATGGATTGGTATGATTTAACAAAAGATATTGATGAACAAGAATTTTTAAAATAAAAGGTGATTACTATGGATTATATTAAGCAAAAATTATCGTTAGTTCCTAATAAACCAGGATGCTATCAAATGAAAAATAAAGATGGTGTTATTATTTATGTAGGAAAAGCTAAAAAATTAAAGAATCGACTATCTTCTTACTTTAGAGGAACTCATACTGGTAAAACAGCTAGATTAGTAAGTGAAATTACTGATTTTGAATATGTTGTTGTTGGTAGTGAAAAGGAGTCTTTAATTTTAGAAAATAATTTAATAAAGAAATATGATCCTAAGTATAATATATTACTTCGTGATGATAAAAGTTATCCTTATATTGAATTGACCGAAGAAAAAATTCCAAGATTATTAATTGTAAGAAATCTACATAAAAAAGGCCATGGAAAGTTATATGGCCCTTATCCTAATGTAACGGCAGCTAGAAACACTGTTAACTTATTAAACAGAATGTATCCTTTGAGAAAATGTAAAAATTTTGCGAAAAAACCTTGTCTTTATTATCATATAGGTGAATGTTTAGGTTATTGTGCGAATGAAGTAGATCAAAACAAAATTCAACAAATGAAAAAAGATATTACAACATTTCTAAAAGGAGATTATTCATTAATTACAAAAAAACTAGAAGAAGAAATGTATTTACAAAGTGAAAAAATGAATTATGAAAAAGCTTTAGAACTTAAGGAACTTCGAGATTATATCCAGGTTACTTTAGATAAACAGAAAGTAGAAATTAGAGATGATATTGATCGAGACATTTTTGGATTTTACACAAATAAGGGATATTTATCTATTCAAATATTTTTTATTCGAGCAGGAAAAATTATAGAACGACATTCTAAAATTATTCCTTTAATTGATGATGTTTCTTCAGAATTAACTCGTTATATTGTTAATGTTTATCAAAATAATTTTATTTTACCAAAAGAGATATTAGTTCCTGATATTGTTGATTCAGAGTTAATTAGTAGTTATTTAAATGTTGCTGTAAGAATACCAATACGAGGTGAAAAATTAAGATTGATTGAGATGGCTAATAAAAATGCTTCTATCACTTTAGAAAATGAATTTGAGTTAATTGAAAGAGATGAAAATAGAACTTATGTTGCAAATCAAGAATTAAAACAAGTTCTCCAATTACCTTCTTTAGAGAGAATAGAATTGTTTGATAATTCTCATTTGTTTGGAACATATAGTGTTAGTGGAATGGTTGTTTTTATTGATGGGAAACCAGCTAAAAATGAATATCGCAAGTATAAAATAAAAGTAGATACCAATGATGAATATGGTATGATGAAAGAGGTAATTTATCGAAGATATTTTAGAGTCTTGAAAGATCATTTAAGACAACCAGATTTAATCGTTGTAGATGGTGGAATTGGTCAGATTCATATTGCTCGTGAAATTATCCATAGCTTAGGTCTTTCTATTACTATAGTAGGTTTAAAGAAGGATGATCATCATGCAACTAATAGTTTGCTTGCTTTTGATCCAATTGTAGAAGTCCCTATTGATAAAAAAAGTAATTTGTTTTATTTTTTGGAGAGAATGCAAGATGAAGTACACAATTTTACAATTCATTATCACCAACAACTTCGTAGTAAAGGATCATTGAGTAGTATCTTAGATCAAGTAGAAGGAATTGGAACTGTAAGAAGACAAGAATTATTGAAAAAATATAAAACTATTTCTAAAATGAAAGAGTTAACAGTAGAGGATTTATCAAGTATTTTACCTGAAACTGTTGCTTCAAATTTAGTAGAATTTTTAAAAAATTATTAAAAAGACTCGTATTTTTTTTAAAGTATGTTATAATATACGTCAATAAGGGGGAGTATATATGAAAATTAAGGATCCAAAGAAGATTAATATTATGATTAATGGTGATGAAAGTGACCGTGAAGAAATTATCTATAATAATATTATTTCCAATTTGAATTTAACGACTGAGGAGCAATTAGCTTACCTAAAAAATAGAAACTTAATTTTAGAATTAGAATTAAAAAATAGAAGATTAACGGCATTGTTAAGTTTTATCAGTTTAGTAGGAATTACTCTTGGAATTATTTTATTAATTCAAAATATTTATTTTTTAGGGATATTATTTATCTTAGTTACTTTTATTGGAGTTATTACGAGATTTTATTTAATGTATAAGAATATGATAGAAAGTAATAAACATTCTGAATTTGAGAAAATTGAACAATTAAAAAAATTATTGGAAGAACGTTTAAAATAAAAAAATCTTGATTTTCAAGATTTTTTTATTGCTTTTTTGATTATTATATTTTTTTATTAAAGTTTTTACTATATTTTTTTATTAGAATCTACAAGTGTTTGATATTCATTTCTAACAATGCCATAATCGGTTAGACATCTTTCACCAAATCCCATATTACCAGATTCGATAATTAATTTACCTTTAAATTCTCTAGAGTGTCCTGTTCCTATCTTTCCACATTTTACGCATTTACATACCCATTTTTGTCTTCCTTAAAATCTATCAGAATCATCTTCTAAAAAATACCATAAAGGATGTTCACAAGTTGATTGATAAAGTAGGGAATATTCATCTCTTAGACGTGCATATCTTTTTGATAACATAGATAAGTCGGTTTCTAATTTTTTATATTTTTTAATACAGGTTTATCTTCTAACACTTTTGTTTCTTCTAAGATATTATGATATTTAGTTTCACATTCATTAATCGCTATTTCGTATTCTTTTAGTATTGAGTTTTCTTTCATGTATTAAAGCCTTCTTTCTTTTATCATTTTTTTAAATTTATTAATACATAAATTTAAAAAATATAAGAAAAAGGATAAATTGACTATATTTTATGATATTATTGTAAGTAGATGGAGCTGAGTTATGAAAAAGAATAAAGTTTTAATTGTATGTATATTATTTGTTTTACTATTAGTAATTGGTGATATTTTATTATTTAAAAAAAATAAAATTAGTGATCCAAAAAAGGATAATTCTATCACTGATAATGTAACAAAAGAAGAAAATAATACTATTAATCATAATATTATGTCTATTGTTAAAGAGTCTAATAATAAAATATATGCTTTAACGTATAGTGGCGATGCTATTGAATTAATGGATATATCTGAATATAATGGTGGTGTTGTATCTACTTATGATAATGGAAAATTATATTTATACTTATACAAATATGCAGCAGGAAAAACAAATACTCAAACGGGAGAAGTAGTTCAAGAATCTAAAGACAATAATATATTGGGATATATTGATTTAACTACTAATAATTATAAATTTACAAAATTAGCTGATGTTAAAACAAAAGGTAGTCCTGAGTCAATTGCTATAGTTGGTGGTATTATTTATATTTCATCATCTGCCTATGATGAAATATATAAATATAACATTGACACCAAAGAATTTACTACTTTAAGTGATTTCGATTTTAGTGGGAAAACAGGAGTTCAATTATATACTATTTCGAATAGCAAGCTGGGTTATTCAACTGCTGGCACTACTAATGAATCACCATCTATTGGTATAATAGATATTAAAAATGGTTCTAAAAAGATGATTTCTTCAAATGCTAGTTTTGAATATGTATATAATGACAAGATTATTTATGTACAATACGATACTTTAAACAATTATTCAAAATGGAAATACTATGAATACAATGTAAAAGATGGTAGTTCTAGACAAATCAGTGATAGTACAAGTTCTATCACTGGCGTTGATGATTCGTTTATAGTTCCTATTGATAACTATTATGTTTATGTAAATGAAAATACTTTAAATAAATATTCAAATGAAAAAAGTGAAAAAATATATGAGTTTGATGGCCCAATTGATAGTATAAATTTAATTTCTAGAGATAAATTGAGTATTGTATATAGTGTGGATATGAATATCGAAGCAAAATACGGTATTTTTGATTTGAATTCATTAACATTTAATGAGAATCAAAATGATATTTCTTATTCAAAAATATTATATTTAAAATAGGTGTAAGAGACGGTTAGATTATGATATGAAAATCGTCTTTTTATTTTTTATTCTAAATTCAATATTTGAAAATTATATAAAAAAAGCAATCTTACGAAATTGCTTTAAAAAATTGGGGTAGGTAACGTAGATTAAAACTATTTTTTTATATATGGATTTGCGGCATAATATAAACTTTTTTGTCTCATAATCTCATTTTGATCCAATTGTGCACTAATTTCTTTTTTTAAATTTGTCATATTTTTATTATAATTAATATTACAAATATAATGTAAAATATAAGAATCAACCATTGATAATTGTTCATAATTTCCTTGATCTTGTTTTATTTTATTACTTAATTGTTCCTTTGGAACTTTGCTTAACCTAGCTATTTCTTGCTTTGCATACTGTAGTTCTTCTAACGTTAGTTTACTTAACATTAAATTTTCAATGGATTCATGACTCATATAATCATATACCTTCATAGCATTATCTTCAGAACATTCATTTGTACCATATATTTTGAATAATCTAGCAAAAATTTTATTTTTACTATATCTACTAGCTTCTTCAAGTTCTTCATATGATAATTCTGATACTTTTTTAGAATCAAAATATTGTATTCTTTCTTTTTCAAATTCTGGTTCATAAGATAACCATTTGCTCCATTCGATATTAGGTTGAATATTTTTAAACCCATCTCCACAAATAATTGTTCCACCTGATTTTATTATTTCTTTGGCTAAAATTTTACTCAAATTGCTCATCAATAAACCTCCTAAAATATATAATTATTGTACATGAAAAGCTTTTATATTTCAATAATTATAGTACAAGTACTGCAGATATCATAATCATTATATGAAATATTACTTTTTAAAAAGTTCTATAGGCTTTTTTACATATTTTAATTTTTTGGAAATTTCATGAACAACGTCTGTATTATTTGTTATTTCGATATTAACTAATTCAGTATCAATAAAAGATATAAATTTTCCATAATCTGGTTCGTTTTCTACAGAAAAAGAATTAATAAAAATACTTCTAAATAATTTTAGTAAATTCTTTTTGTTTAATGTAAATATAGAATCTTTAGAAGAGTCCATAGTATAAAATAAATCCGGATCTATTATTATAATACCGTCTTTTCCAATTATGGCGTTATCTCTTTTAATATCATCTGTACATATCATGTTTTCAGAAAATATTTTAAATAGCATTTCTAATTCTTTAAAATTATCTAATATATAATCTTTGTGTTCAAATAATACATTTACTGAATTATCAGGGTAATATTTGGCTGTATATGCATCGACAGAAGAGGGTAATATTTTCATTTTATTTTTTAATAATTCTATAAAATTAAAATTGCTATAAATATCAAATAACTCTACAAAATGAGGATTATTTATATTTTTGAATATATCAAACATTTTTTCATTTATTCTAAAATTATGTGATATTTTTGGATAATACTTTTTAAATATTATTTCTTTATTATGTAATACTTCTGCGCATCCACCATTTCCTAAAAATTCCATGGAACTTAAATCTATTTTTTTATAATTTCTATTATAATAGGGCATAATATTTCTCCTTTGAAAAGTAAGGGTATTATAACAAATAAATATAGATATATCAATATTGTCTCACAAAAACATAAATGTTAAATATATTGGAATTTTTATTAATAAAAAAACAGTCTTATTTCAGACTGAATATTTAAAGTTTGATTTACTCAAACATATATATCAATAATGGTGCGAGTGAAGGGACTTGAACCCCCACGCCGTAAGGCACTAGATCCTAAGTCTAGCGCGTCTGCCAATTTCGCCACACTCGCAAGTAATGGTGGACCCTGATGGACTCGAACCATCGACCGCCCGGTTATGAGCCGGATGCTCTAACCAACTGAGCTAAGGGTCCGTCATTCAAGACTTCTATATCATAGCATAATAATTATGATTAATCAAGAATTAAAATTAAAAAAATATAAAAAGTAACAAAAATCTTTTACTTTATTATATTATAATAGGTGATTTTTATGAATAATTTAATTGGAAATACTCCTATGATTCAAATAAAATATCGGTTTAATAATAAAATTGACTATGTAGATGCCAAGCTAGAATATTATAATCTTTCTGGTAGTATAAAAGATAGAGTAATATCTTATATCTTAGAGAAAGCAATATCGAGTGGTGAATTACAACAAGGAATGCCTATTATTGAAGCAACTAGTGGAAATACAGGAATTTCTATAGCAGCAATAGGCGCTTATTACAAACACCCTGTCTATATATTTATGCCAGACTTTGTGAGTGAGGAACGAAAAAAAATCATGGAACTTTATGGTGCTAAAGTAACTACCTTTTCTAAAGAAGAAGGTGGATTTCAAAAATGTATTGAAGAGGCTAAAAAGAAAACTTTAGAATTGAGAGGATATTCTACTAACCAATTTGATAATTATGATAATGTTTTAGCACATTACTTTACAACAGGAAAAGAAATTGCTTCTAAATTACCAAATATAGATTACTTTGTTTCTGGTATTGGTACAGGAGGAACTCTAATTGGAACAGGAAAATATTTAAAAGAACTTTATGGTACTAAAATAATTGCATTGGAACCTTCTACTATGGCAATATTAACGAATGGAATCCAGACAGGTCATAAAATAGAAGGAATAGGGGATGATTTTATTCCTAGTATTGTGGATCAAAGTATAATTGATGATGTAGTATTAATTCATGATGAAGATGCAATTAATATGGCTAGTAAAATAGCTCGTGAATTGGGGATTGGAGTTGGTATTTCATCTGGCGCTAATTTACTTGCTTCCATTTTAATCAATCATAATAATAAAGTTGTAACAGTATTTCCAGATGATAATAAAAAATATTTGAGTACCGATTTAAATCAAGACTATAGTCAAAAAAATATAGTGTCTAATGAAATCCAATTATTAGGTTATGAAATACTTTAGAATTATGATATAATGAACAATAGGTGATGGAAATGAAATTATATAATACTTTGACAAGAAAAATAGAAGATTTTGTTCCAAGAGAAAAAAATGAAGTTAAAATGTATACTTGTGGACCTACAGTGTATCATTATGCTCATATTGGAAATCTTAGAACCTATATTTTTGAAGATATATTAGAAAAAACACTGAATTATATTGGATATCATGTGAACCGTGTAATGAATATTACAGATGTTGGTCATTTAGTCAGTGATTCTGATTCTGGTGAAGATAAGATGTTAAAAGGCGCTAAAAGAGAACATAAAACCGTATTAGAAATTGCTGATTTTTATACAAAAGAATTCATGAGTGATATGAAGCTTTTAAATAATAAAATACCAGAAACAGTTAGTAAAGCAACTGATAACATAGAAATGTATTTAAAAATTATTGACCGTTTACTTGAAAAAGGATATGCTTATCAATCTGGTGGAAATGTATATTTTGATGTTTCTAAGCTGGAAGATTATTACCAATTAACCAATCATAAAATTGATGAGATGGTTGTCGGAGTAAGAGAGGGTGTAGAAGAAGATAAAAATAAAAAAAATCAAGCCGATTTTGCTTTATGGTTTACAAAGTCTAAATTTGAAGATCAAGAATTAAAGTGGGAATCCAAATATGGTACAGGGTATCCAGGATGGCATATCGAATGTTCAGGAATCAGTATTAAGTATTTAGGGGAATACCTAGATATCCATTGTGGAGGAGTAGATAACATATTTCCTCATCATACAAATGAAATTGCCCAATCAGAAGCTTATTTAGGCCATAAATGGTGCTCTTATTGGTGTCACGGAGAACATTTAAATGATGAAACAGGAAAAATGAGTAAGTCAAAAGGAGAATTTTTAACACTTTCTTTATTACAAGAAAAAGGATACTCTCCTTTAGTATATCGACTTTTTTGTTTGAATTCTCATTATCGTAAACAATTAGTATTTTCTTATCAAAACTTAGATACTACAAGAACTACTTACGAAAAATTGCTTAGAAAAATAGATACCTTATTAGAAAATCCAACAGGAGAAGTTCAAAACACAGATTATCCTAGACAATTTAAAGATGCTTTAAAAGATGACTTAAATACAGCAAATGCTATTACAGTATTATATGATGTCTTAAAAGATGAACAATTGACAAATCGTACGAAGTTATCATTAATAAAAGAATTTGATCAAGTGTTATCTTTAAATTTATTAGATCGTGAAGAAGAAGTTATAGAAGATGAATTAAAAACATATATATTGACAAAAATAGAAGAAAGAAAACAAGCCAAGGAAAATAAAAATTATGATTTAGCTGATCAAATTAGAAAAGAACTAGAAGAAAAAAATATTTTCTTAAAAGATACTAGAGAAGGAACAACTTTTGAAATAAAGGAGTAATAATATGAATTATATGACGTTAGGAATGGAAAATATGCTTACGATTTCTCTTGCTATAATAGGTACTGTAATTGTACTTTATGCACAACTTAAAATTCAAAGTAATTATCGCAAATATAAAATGATTTCTTGTACAAAAAATCTGACTGGTTTTGATGTTGCTAGAATGATATTAGATCAAAATGGTTTAAATCATGTTCATATTGTAGAAATATCTGGAGAATTAACAGATCATTATGATCCTACTAGAAAAGTAGTTAGATTATCAAAAGATATTTTTCATAATACTAGTATTGCCTCTATTAGTGTTGCGGCTCATGAATGTGGGCATGCTATTCAAGACAAAGAAAACTATTCCTTCATGAGAATTCGAGCTAGTTTAGTACCTTTTGTAAACTTTATTAGCGGTGCTGGATTCTTAGTTATTTTGATTTCCTTAGTGGCAGGTATTACAGGATATTTAATCTATGGAATTTTAATGATTTTAGTAACATTATTATTTCAATTAGTAACTCTTCCAGTAGAGTTTGATGCTTCTAAAAGAGCTTTAGACCAATTAAAAAAACTTGATATAGTTGACCAAGGAGAAATAGAAGGGGCGACTAATGTTTTAAAAGCAGCAGCACTTACTTATGTTGCTAGTGTTATTTCTTCTATTTTAAGCTTACTTCGTTTAATTATTATGTACCGTGATGAAAAAGACCGATAAGTCTTTTTTATTTTGCATATAGAATATTGGTATGTTCACTTACAATAATGGCTTCTTGATCCAAGGAACGAATCAAAGAAATCAAATCTTTATTTTGATTTCTTTTTAAAATAACAAATAAGACTTCTTTCTTAGAATCTTTTCCATAACCTTCAATTTTTGTAATAATGTAGCCATTTTGTCTTAAAATTTCGCTCATTTGTTTTTGTGTAATACAGATTAACATATTGTTACCAATTGCCATTTTTTCTTCCAGAATACTTCCTATGTAAGAACCCAATAGTGATCCTACCGAGAAAATAAGAACCATACTAATGTTAATATCAATAATTGCGATGTGACTAGAGACAATCCAAATAATAGAAGTAGTGAATAGAAGAAAAGCTCCAAGCCATTTTTTTCCATTTGAAACGAGGATAAGACGTAGAGTTGCTAAAGAATTTTCAATGATTTTTAAGATAAAAATAATTAAGTATTTCAAGAGAATCACCTATCAATAGTATCGGTAAAATCAATTTTATTATACAAACTATAGATTTTTTTGACATTATTTGTTAAAATGTACTTAATAAGGTAGGGTGAAGACCTTTGGATATAGAAGTAATGAAAAAATCAATGAATGAATATTTCGAATATATTAAAGTTATTTATTTAAATGAATTTTCTAGTTATATGACACAAAGTACTAGAAATGAAATACAAGCTATGAATGATATTTTTGAGTGGAATGAAGAATTAATGTTTCGTGTGATTCAAGATAAAAAAATTATTTTTCACTTGAATTTGCCAAAGTTTATCGAAGAAAATGATTTAAAAAATGAAGAAACTTTAGTTGATATCTCTGTTCAAGGAAAAGATTACATTCATTATTTAATAGAAAATGAAAATAATGTTTACGCAATTGTAAAGAATAAGATTTTAAAAGAAATTATTAAATATTTTTTAAAGTGTGATAAAAGTGTAATCTCTTTAGGTGTGGCTGATATCATTGTAGATTACTTAAAAGTAAAATACAAATTACCTTGTGAAGATTGGATTCCATCAAAAGAAAAGGAAGTAGCAGTTTATTTAAAAGAAATTGTAGGAGAAAAAGTACTTTTATCTGGAATGATTAGTAATCAAGAACAAATTGTTCAGGATGCTTATAATGCTTATATTGAAAATAATGAATTAGAAAGCTATGAGGAGTTACAGACTACATTAGATAAAGTTTATTTGGATTATTTTAAAAAAATAGGAAAAGTTTATTTTACGGATTCTTTATATGAATATGAAAATCTAAATTATGGAGTTTCTGGATTATCAAAGCAAGTGAAAGAAGAAAAAACAAAATTAAGTATGGTTCATTTAAAACGTTTAGCTTCTTTAAAAAACAGTTTGATGAATATTCAACAGCATCAATTTTTATTTACAGTGAGAGAAAGAATGTTAATTGAAAACAATATCATAGAAACAGATAAAATATTAAATGCTATTATGGTAGATGGAAAAGAAAATGTATTAGAACATATTGATAGTCAGTATGATAAAATTTTAAAAATTGAAGAAGAAAGCGTTCCTTTTGTTCAAACTATTTGGAATCATATTTTAACTAATATTTCTGGTTACCAAGATGGAAATGAATTTAGTTTTCTTTTAACTAATCAATTAAATTCAAGTATTATCGAAGCAAATTATATATCGAGTGAACACTTAAAAAATATTAGAACTTCTAGAAATGACTATGGTTTTATCATTGAGCCAAAGAAGAATATTATTTATGCTTCTAGCAAAGATATTTTATATCGTAATTATCAAGATGATACTAGTTATTCTAGTAATAAAAATACAGTTTATGCTGGTGATATTCCTTTGGAAATTGATAATCAAGAAACTTCTAAGTTAATTACTCCTAGTATGATTTTAAAAGATAATTTACAAGATCACATGATTCAAAATAAAATTCTTTTAACTTCTAAAGATGTTAGAGTTCTTGGAATTTATGTTTTTGCAGATGAAGAAGATTCTCCTAGTTATAATAAAGCAGTGTTATTATCAGAAGAATATGAACTTCCTATTGTTAGAATTTCGCCAAGATCTTATTTTAAAGGTAGAGAAGAACATAAGACAAAAATGGATATTAAAATTCAACCAATAGAAGTTCCTCAAAAATCATTCTTTGATCGTTTAAAAGAAGCTAGAAATAAACTATTCTATGAAGATTCAGAAACCAATCAAAAAGTTGCTTCATAACAAAATTAACCTTTTTTTGACAAAACTTTATAGTATGATAAATAGGGTGATTTTCGTGAGAAAATACTATTTATTCATTATAAAAAAGGAATATGGAAATACTTATAAAAATAAATCGTATGTTTTATATAAGATATTAGAAAATTTATCTCATTTAAAAACATGCGATTTTTCTTATGGAATTCAAATCTTTGAAGAGTTGTGTTTGCCATTTTCTGTTAAATTGCTTTCTAATTATATTGATAACCGTATTTCTTATAAAAGGATTAATTCTAAAATTATTCAATTAGATGATTATATAGAAAGAACATACCTTCAATTAGGTTATCCTTGTACCATTATAAAAAGCAATATTAATAATCCTAAAATTTTAAAAGTATTTCATATTTATAGCAAAGAAATATTTGTTTGTGATTTTGAAAATAAGGATTATTTTTGGCTAAGTGAACAGATAAAAAGTGGTAATTTTACTTACTCAAAACATATAATAGTATAGGTGAAGTGTATGAGTAAATTAGATCAATTTAAGGAATTTGTGAAGAAAAATCCTAATTTGGTAAAATATGTGAAGAATAATGAGATGACTTGGCAAAAATTTTATGAAATTTATGATATGTATGGAGAAGATACAGAAGTATGGAAGGATTATCAAAAGAAAGAAGAAAGTGCTCAAGATGTCTCTAAAACAGCTGCAGTTGGAGGATTTGATCTTATTAATTGGTTAAAAAATATCGATATTGATTCTTTTCAAGAAAATATTAATAGTGTCAAGAGAGTAGTCAGTGTATTACAAGAATTAGGTACAAAAGATACTCCTAGCTCTACTACTTCTAATTATAAACCAAGACCAATTTATAAACATTTTGAGGATTAATGAGCTTAGAAATTCAATTTAAATTAAAAAATAATCCTCCTTATTTACAATATTTAAGAGATAATTCTTATTGGTATCGTATTTTAAATCGCAATCCTAATTTATTTTCAGCTTTTGAAGAAGAAGTAAAAGAAAAATACAAACTTCGTCCTACAGATCGTATTAGTAAAGCATTAGATACGATTGAACTTCTTCAAAACGTTATGTCGACTTTAAAACAATAATATGATACAATGACAAAGGTGATTGTATGCGTATTATTAGTGGAAAATATAAAGGTAAAATTTTAAAAGGATTTCAAATTGAAGGTACTAGACCAACTATGGATCGTGTGAAAGAATCTCTGTTTGGCATGATTCAGAATTACATCCCAGGCAGCGTTTGTTTAGATTTATTTGCTGGTAGTGGGGCTTTAGGAATTGAAGCTTTGAGTAATGGAGCAGAAAAATGTTATTTCATTGACCATAATTCAATTGTGATAAAAACACTACAGCAAAATTTAAAACAAATAGATGGTGGAATTATTATAAAAGAGGATTATCAGAAATTTTTAAATACTATATCAGACCAATTTGATATTATTTTCTTAGACCCTCCTTATCAAGATAATTTAATTTCTATTTGTTTAAAAACAATTGAAGAAAAAAATTTGCTTTCTCCCTCAGGTATTGTTGTTTGTGAATATGAAAGTGAAATCTTTGAGAGTAATATGACAATCATAAAAGAGAAAAAATATGGTAGTAAATGGATTCGAATTTATAAAAAATAGAAAAAATCTATTTTTTTTTGCATTTTTAAAAGGAAATTGCAAACTTATGTAGAATGATAATATTGAGGAGGTGAGAGATGAAACGATATCCATTTGTGAAACAGATGAGCCATAAAGACTGTGGTGCTGCTTCCCTAGCGATGATTATTCAATACTATAAAGGATTGATTCCACTTGATAAGCTATATGATATGACCAAAACAACGAAGCAAGGTACGACTGCTTATCATTTGATTCAGGCAGCAAAAGAAATAGGTTTTGATGCTTTTGGCATTAAGTGTAACATTGAAGAAATTAAAAATAATAAATTACCAGCTATTGCTCATGTACTGATAGATGGGATTTATCCTCATTTTTTGGTAATTTATAAAATTGATTTCACTAAAAGACAATTATTAATTGCTGATCCAGCTACTAAAATTAAAACAATAAGTTTCTTTGACTTTTCAAAAATATTTACCCAACATTTGATTATTCTGACTCCCAACCGTAAAATTCCAAAAGAAAAAGTAATAACTAATCAAACATTAAAAAATATACTTTACTTTGATAAAATAAATTTTATAGAATTATTTATTTTATCGAATGTTGAAACAATTTTAATATTTTTAAATTTATATTTTATAACAAAGTTAAATTCTAATAATTTAATTTCACTGATCCTTTTCATGATGATTGTTATTACAGTTCAATTTTTTGTAGGAATTTTAAAAGATAAAAAATTAATCAGCATGAACCTTCATATTAGTAAAAAATTAATGAGTGAAACTTATCAAAGTATTCTCTTACTTCCTTATCAATATTATCGGAATCATACCACTGGAGATTTGATGACACGAATTAATGATTTGGAAGAAATAAAAGATTTTGTTCCCATTTATATAATAAAAATAAATCAATGTATCTTTTTGATAGGAACAACGATTTTTCTTTTCTTTCTTTGTAAGCAATTATTTATTATAATGGGTATTTTCGCAATTTTATACAGTATAATTGATTTTATTTTCCATAAAAAAGTACTTTATCAATGGAATTTATTAAAAGAGTACCATGGTAGATTAAATTCTTTTATTACGGAAACTATTTTAGGTATTGAAAGTATTAAAGGAATTAATTTAGAAAAGACATTTTATCAAAAGTATCAGGAAAAATTACAATTATACCAAGAAAAAAGTAAGGAATATCAATCGTGGAATTCAAAATTACAAATCATTCGAGATTATTTATCAAATTTTAGTCTAGTAATTTTATTTCTCTCCGGTTATCTTTTTATTCAACAAAATTTGTTAAATTTTCAACAATTGATTGCATTTTATTTTATTTATAATTATTTTAATCAATCGATGAAAACATTATTAGAATTAAGGGTATTATCTAAAAATATTAAAAATTCTTTATGTAGAGTTTTAAGTATTTTATTGAAAGATAAACCAACAGATCACAATGAAATAAGTGGAACGATTTGTTTTCATCAAAGCGATATTGTAAATAACGATGTTACATTATTAAAAAATGTTAGTTTTCAGATTAAACAAACTGATAAAATCATGATGATTGGTCCTAGTGGTAGTGGTAAGTCAACTATATTAAAAATGATCAAGCAATTTTATGAAGCTAATAATATCTATATTCATAAAATGGCTTATCAGCAATTTGATTTTAAAAATAAGGTAGCTTATCTTTCTCAAAATGAGTATTTATTTACAGGAACTTTATATGACAATATTACTATGAATCGTCCTATTGATGAACAAATTCTTCAAAAAGTAATTGATACTTGTGAATTAAAGGAAATTATTCAAAAAGATTCCTTAGGAATTTATTCATTGGTTGAAGAAAATGGCTTTAATTTAAGTGGTGGAGAAAGGCAGAGAATTATTTTGGCGAGAGCATTAATTTCTGATTTTGAATACTTATTAATTGATGAAGGACTATCTGAAGTAGATCAGAATGCAGAACGAAGAATTATTAAAAAAATATTTCAATATTATACTGATCGAACGATTATTTTGGTATCTCATCGATTAGATAATATAGATTTATTTCCAAAAGTTTTGAAAGTTAATCAAACTGTAGAAGTACTTACAAAAAATATAGGAGGTGTTTTGTGTTACAAAACTTGATATGGGCAATGATTTGTTCTACTTTATTAAGGAAGTTTTATTTATAAAAGAGGAAAAGAATGAAGTTACAATTCAACTAGAATTAAAAGAATTGTTAGAAAAAAATAAGAAAATTACCATTCAAATGAATTGTGAAGGAAAGTTAATTAAGGAAATTATATTGAAAAAGGAGGAAAAATGACAGATAAACAATTAAAAGAAATCAAAGGTGGGGGATTTAATTTTGGTGTTGGATTATTAATTGGAGGTCTTTTTACATTTATGGTTGGTTTAGTAGATGGTTATGTAAGACCACTTGCTTGTCGTTAGGAGTGATAGTATGAGAGATGAAGAATTAAAACAAATTAAAGGTGGCGCCATTACAGCTACTTGGATTTCAGCATTTGCTAGAGGAATTAATTCTATTTTAGAATTAGGACGTTCCTTAGGAAGTTCTATTAGAAGACTTCAAAATGGAAGACTATGTTAGTTAAACACAAAAAGACAATACTGATTACAACAATTATTTTATTAATCCCTATTTTGATTCCTTTTTTAACAACTTTGATAGACATTATATTGAATTTAGGAAGATATTTTGGATCTCTTGCTAGAACAATATCATGTAAATAAAAGCCATTATTGGCTTTTTTTCTTTATAAAAGTAATAAAAATGTTGAAAAATGTTGTTTTAAGTGTTATACTATTAACAGTTTCGGAAGGGAGGGATATTATGACAAAAGTGGTAGTGAAGAACGGTAATGTCGAGAATGCAATCAGAACGTTTAAACAAAAGAACGCAAAAAGTGGCCTCCTAAAAGAAGTTCGTGAAAGACAAGAAGGTTATTTAAAACCAGGTGCTAAAAGAAGAAAAGCTAGAAAAGAAGCTATTAGAAATAGCCGTAAAAGAGCAAGAGAAAATTATTAAGAGCTATTGAAAGCTCTTTTATTGAATAGAAAGGAAATTTCAATGAAAGAAAAAATACTAGAAGACTTAAAAAGTGCTATGAAAAGTCAAGACAAAGAAAAGCTTTCTGTTATTCGTATGGTAAAAGGAGCTATTTCTTTAGAAGAAATTAATAAAAAAATAGAGCTTAGTGATGATGATATTATTGCAATTATTGCAAAGCAAATAAAAACAAGAAAAGAATCTATTGTAGATTTTGAAAAAGGAAACCGTCAAGATTTAGTAGAACAAACAAAAAGAGAAATAGAAATTTTAAATCAATATATGCCTCAACAGTTTAGCGAAGAAGAAATCAGCAATATATTGAATGAAATTTTTGATCAAGTTCAACCAAAGGGAATTTCAGATATGGGAAAAGTGATGAAGGAAGCTTCTAGTCGCTTTAAAGGAAGAGCAGATATGTCTTCTGTTAGTCAAATGATAAAAGATCGATTAAACAATTGCTAAAAACTTTTAGAAAAAAGTTTTTTTTCTTTTTTTTTTTACGTTTTTATAGTATAATTGTATTTAGATTATAGGGGATGATGAAATGAAGCATGTCTATACAAGTATTGATATTGGATCCGATTCAATAAAAGTAGTAGTTTGCGAATTATTTAATAATAAGTTAAACTTATTAGCAGCATCTTCTGTGAAATCAAGAGGAATAAAAAAAGGGTTAATAACAGATGGAAATGAAGCAAGTGTTTCTTTAAAAAAAGCAATAAAAGAAGTAGAGGATATGCTAGGAATTAAAATCAAAAAAGTTTTAGCAACAATTCCTAACTATTTTTCTGAATTCGTTATTGTAAAAGGCAACAAAGAGTATGAAGAAGAAACATTGATTACTGGAGAAGAAATTGTAAATTTATTTCAAGATGTTATTCGTGATACTGATAAAAAAGATAAAGAAATGGTTACATTAATTCCAATTGATTTTATTGTGGATGATCAAACAGGAATTAAAGACCCAAAGGGTTTAACAGGTACTCATTTTGCAACTCGCGCAGTTATGGTATTAACACCTAAAAAGAATATTTTATCCGTTGTCACTTTACTTGAAAATGTTGGTTTAGAAGTTGTAGATGTTAACTTAACAAGTATTGGTGATATGGGCTCTGTAAAAGATAAAGATATTAAAGATGGTGTTGGAGCGATTATTAATATTGGCCATGAAACTACTTCTATTTCGCTATATAATAAAGGAATTATTGTTAATAATTCTATGATTGGTATTGGTGGAAAAAATATTGAAAATGATATTTCTTATATGTATAAGGTTACTCCAAGTGATGCTATTAAGATTAAAGAGAAATTTGCTTTAGCACATAAAAAATATGCTAGTAAAAGCGATTTCTATGAAGTTACTAATAAAATGGGAGAATCCATTAAAATTAGTCAATTTGAAGTCTCAGAAGTGGTAATGGCGAGAATTGAAGAAATTCTAGTTTTAGCAAGAAAAGAAATAAATGTTTTGACAAAACGCGACATAGATTATATACTAATAACTGGTGGCACTAGTAGTATGACAAATTTTTCACTTATTGCTGAAGAAGTTCTAGGAGATATTGCTAAAGTAGGTAGTATTCGTTTAGTTGGTCTTAGAAATAATAAATATTCTGCATGTGTTGGAAATATTGCATATTTTATTAGTAAATTAAAGTTAAAAGGAAAACTATATTCCATGATTAGTAAAAATGACATGGAAGATTTATCTTCTAGTAAAAATGGAGTGTTAAGTGTTTCAGATGAATCAATGCTAGGAAAAGTGTTTGGTTACTTTTTTAGCGAATAGGGAGGATTAGAATATGTTTGGATTGGAAATAGATCAATTAGCAAAAATTAAAGTTATCGGTGTAGGTGGCGGTGGAAATAACGCTGTCAACCGTATGATAGAATCAGGTGTACAAGGAGTAGATTTCATCGTTGCTAATACTGATTTACAAGTTTTAAATAATTCCAAAGCACCAGTAAAAATACAAATTGGAGTAGAATTAACCAGTGGTTTAGGAGCTGGAGGAAAGCCTGAAATCGGAAAAGAATCTGCTTTAGAATCTCGCAATGAAATAGAGGCTGCTTTAGAAGGTGCTGACATGGTATTTATTACTTGTGGTATGGGTGGAGGAACTGGAACAGGAGCAGCTCCTGTTGTTGCTGACATCGCACAAGGTATGGGTGCTTTAACTGTTGGTATTGTAACAAAACCATTCTCATTTGAAGGAAGAAAAAGAATGGAAAATGCTTTAAATGGTTTAGCGGAATTAAAAAAACATGTAGATACATTAATTGTTATTCCTAATGATAAATTGCGTGAAATTATTGATAAATCAACTCCATTATTAGACTCTTTTAAAGAGGTTGATAATGTTTTAAGACGTGGTGTACAATCCATTTCCGATTTGATTGCTGTTTCTGGTTTAATCAATCTAGACTTTGCTGATGTAAAAGCTGTAATGGAAAAAAGAGGAGACGCTTTAATTGGTATTGGTATGGGCGTTGGTGAAAATCGTGCTAGTGAAGCAGCACGTGAAGCAGTTACAAGTCCATTGTTGGAAAAAGGAATTAGTGGAGCAACAGATGCTATTATCAATGTAACTGGTGGAGAAAATTTAACACTATTTGAAGTTGAAGAAGCTGCTGAAGTAATTAGAGAGGCTGCTAATACAGATATCAATACAATTTTTGGAGCTGTAATTAATGAAAATTTAAATGATGAAATTATTGTAACTGTAATAGCTACTGGTTTTGAAGATGATAAGGAACCAGAAGAATCTAAAAATTTAATCAATGATACAAGAAGTAGTGTTATGGCAGATGTAGATGATGACGATGATGATTCTGATTTACCTCCTATTTTACGTAAAAGAGTATTTTAATAAAGAGCCTTTAAAAGGCTTTTTTTGTTTTAACAAAATAGAAATTGTTATTTGAATAAGTTAATAGATTAATAACAAATTACAATATAAACAAATGTTTGTGAAAATATTAATAAAAGCATTTAAAAGGTGTTTTTATATGTTATAATGAAAAAGGTGATATCGTGAAAAAATATATTAAAGGAAATTTTACAAAAACGATTTTTTCATCCGATAATGGTTATATTATTGGATTGATAAAGATTCGTGAGACTAATGATCCTTCATTAGAAGATTATGTGAATAAATCGATTACATTTACAGGTTATTTTGCAACATTAACAGAGGATGATAGGTATATTTTTTATGGAGAAGGTATTCAACATCCTAAATATGGCTTTCAATATCAAGTGGAAGAATATGAACGAATTAAACCAGAAGATAAAGATGGAATTGTTGAATTTTTAAGTAGTGATTTATTTCCTGGAATTGGCGAAAAAATTGCAATTAAAATAGTAGATACACTTGGTGAACAAGCTTTAGATAAAATACTAGAGGATAAATCTGTATTAAATCAGGTACCAAAATTATCTAGTCAAAAAATAGATACCATTTATCAAATATTGACCAAATATGAAGAAAGTCATAAAATTGTTGTTTATTTAACAGAACTTGGGTTTAATATGAAAGATGCTTTAGATATTTATAACAAATATAAATCTTCTACTGTTATGATATTAGAAAATAATATTTTTGATATTATTGATGAAATTGAAACGATATCGTTTATAAAAATTGATGAGATTAGTAAAAAACTGAATTTTGAAGCAGATGATTTTAGAAGAATAAAAGCTTGTATTATTTATGTAATGAAGAATATTATTTTTCAAACAGGGAATACTTATTTAGAGTATCCAGTTATTAAATATGAAGTAGAAAAATATTTAAAATTTATTCCAGATGAAAATGATTTTGGAAATTTAATCGATGAATTACGATTTGAAGGAAAAATTGTTGTTGAAAATGATCATTATTATTTGAAAGATATTTATCAAGCAGAACAAGTCGTTGTTGAAAAAATTAAAATTTTAAATGAAAAGCAACCTCTAAACTATAAAAAAATAGAAAAACAATTACAAATGTTAGAAGACTATAATCATATTCAATATAATGAAAAGCAAAAAGAAGCAATTCAAAAAGCCTTAAGTAATCGTTTGTTAATTATCACAGGTGGACCTGGAACTGGAAAAACAACAATCATTAAAGCAATTGTAGAAATGTATAGAGTACTGAATAATTATGGATATGATGAATTAATTGAACATTTAGCGTTATTAGCTCCTACAGGTAGAGCTAGTAAGAGAATGAGTGATTCTACAAATCTTCCTGCAACAACAATTCATAGATTTTTAAAGTGGAATAAAGAAAACAATGAATTTTTAATTAATGAATACAATAAAGATTTCAGTGATTTTATTATTATTGATGAAGTTAGTATGATTGATATTAATTTGTTAAGTAGTTTAATGAAGGGTTTAACTAATAATATTCAAATTATTTTTGTTGGTGATGCGAATCAACTTCCTAGTGTTGGACCTGGTCAAATTTTAAAAGATTTTATTGATAGTGAAGTAATTGATACTGTCGAGTTGGATTTATTATATCGACAAAGTAATGATTCTTATATTAACCGATTCGCAATTGAAATTAAGGAAAATAGTTTGAGCCCTGATTACAAAACAATGAAAGATGATTATGCATTTTTAGAATGTAATAGTTCTATGATAAAAAGTACTTTAAAAAATTTATGTGAGCAAATCATTCAAAAAGGATATGATTATAAAAGCGTTCAAATATTAGCTCCCATGTATATGGGCGAAAATGGCATTAATAATTTGAATAAAGAACTTCAAAATATATTTAATCCAAAAAGTGATGATAAAGAAGAATTAATATTAGGAGATATTACTTTTCGAAAAAATGATAAAATTTTACAATTAGTTAATATGCCAGACGAAAATGTTTTTAATGGAGATATAGGAAAAATTATAGAAATAATTCCTGCTAGTCATAGTGAATCAAAAAAATCTGAAATTTATGTAGATTATGATGGAATTATTGTAAAATATTTACCGAAAGATTTTAATAAGATAAAACATGGTTATGTTATTACAATTCATAAATCACAAGGTAGTGAATTTGATCTAGTAATATTACCGATCAGTCATAGTTATAATCGAATGCTTTATCGAAAATTAATTTATACAGCAGTTACAAGAGCAAAAAGAAAATTGATTTTAATTGGGGAAGAACAAGCTTTCTTATATGGAATTTCTAATAATAATGAGTTTATCCGAAACACAGATTTAAAAAATAAATTAAAAAAGATGTATAATAATATTTAGAAGCTATAAACTAATAGTGTATGTTATTACATACATATATCATATTTTTTAGTCAGAAGGTGATAATATGAAGTTAGGAAAAAGTTTAGCCCTAATGGGAATGGGCGCAGGTGCTGTTTTAGCATATCAAAAATATAATAAGCCAGTAATGGATAAAATGGAAAAAATTGTTGATAAGACAATGAAAAAGGCAAACGAAAAACTAGAAGATATGATGTAACATAAAAAAACTCTTTCAATTGAAAGAGTTTTTTCATAGAAAGGGAGCACTATTCTGTGCTCATAAGGAGTAATTCTTTAAAAAGATTTACATTAATAGCTTGTCAGTATCTCAACTGACATTAATAGTTTACCACATTTTTCTTTTTATAGTTAAATTTTCACATTATTTTCATAAAAATATTGATTGAAGGCATTATTTTTTTTATAATGACTATGGTGGTAATATGAAAAGAATTTTGTTATTCGCTGTTTTTGTTTTTTTAACGATATTTATATATATAAAAGTAGATTATCACGATTATACGAATCAATCTATTCAAATAGAAAAAAATTGTAATCTTTATATGAAACAAGATGATAAATTCAAAAAAGTTGGAACAGTATTTCAAAATACTATAATAAAACCGATTAAAAAAGAAGGAAAGTATTATTTATTAGACTCTAATTATTATATTTTAATAGAAAAAGCAAAATTATATGAAGCTTCAGAAAATAATCGTTATCAAAATTATATCCCTTTTAATGAAAAAATAATTACTAAGAAAGGCATTTTTTTATATCAAAATAATAAGGCGTTTCGAGTTGATTCTCAGCTTTCTTTTCAAGTGATTATGAAAGATGATTTATTCTATTATGTATTGTGGAATGATCAACTAACAAAAATTAAAAAGGAATCTGTCCGAGATGTTCAGAATTTTGGTCATTATAATGGAACGGATTCTATTAGTGTTTTAGATTTTACTCATTCTAACTATGACAAACAACAATTAGATATGTTGAAAGACTATTTAACAATTTCATTAGATGAATTTCATAAATGGCAAAATAATCAAATTAATCTTCCTAATAATGCCATATTATTAATTGGATCGAATTCGGAGTATAATCATTATATATGGAATACATCAGATGAGTTTGCTATTTCCAATAAAGCAGCAACGAAATCAGAGAAAAATAGCTACGATGTAGGTCAAGCGATGGATCAATTTCAACAAATGTTGAATAAAGAAAAAATTTATGATATGTCTGAAGTAGCTACTAGTGTCCCTGTATTGAATTATCATTTTTTCTATGCAGATTCTATTTCTTGTCAAGAGGACATTTGTTTACACACTGATAAATTTAAACAACAATTAGATTATTTAAGAGATAACAATTATAAGGTATTAACGATGAGAGAATTTATTAATTGGTATAATGGTAAAATGGATTTACCTAAAAAATCAGTATTAATAACAATTGATGATGGTGCTTTAGGAACTGGTACACATAATGGTAATTTGTTAATTCCTATATTAGAGGAATATCAGATGCCAGCAACTTTATTTTTAATTACTGTATGGTGGCCAAAAGAAAATTATCAGTCAAAATATTTAGAAGTTGAGTCACATGGTTATGATATTCATAGAGTAGGTGAATGTAATCATATGAGAATAGAGTGTTTAAATAATGTTGAATTAACAGATGATATTAAAACATCTATAAATCTTTTGGGTACTAATAATGCATTTGCTTATCCTTTTTATGATTATACAGAGAATTCTATAGCAGTTTTAAAAAATTTAGGATTTCAAGTTGCTTTTGTAGGTGGTGATAGGAATGCTACTAGATCTGATGAACAATATTTAATTCCAAGATATCCAATTTATGATTCGACAACTTTAGATCAATTTGTTGAAATGGTGAATTAAAAAAGACGATTACTGAATATCGTCTTTTTGTTGATTATATAGTCCGTATTTTTTTGTTAGTTCAATCAAGTTATCGACTTGTATTGTTTTTTCTTCAATATCTTCTAAATCATCATTCATAATTTGTTGATGAGTATCATTATTTTCTACAGATAACTTTTTTTGATTTATTGTTTGATAAAAGGATAAAAAGTAACTAATAAGTGATAATATCTGGAGATTGATTGTAGTTACTTTAAGACCATTTGTTAAAATACTTAAATGATGAGTTGTAATAGTTATAAAGGAACAAATGATAGTAATAAATAAAAAGGTAGTTTTAAATTTTCCAATCATTAATGATTCTGTTTTTCCTGTTTTATAATGATAATAAAGATTTGTTATAGTGATAATTACTTCTAATGCTAATAAAGCAAATAAAGGTGATGCAGAATCATTTTTAGGAATTAAACAGATAATTAATCCAATTGCGAATACTTTATCTGCAACAGCATCTAACTTTGCTCCTTTTAAAGAAGTAACGTTCCAATATCTTGCAAGTTTCCCATCTAGCATATCTGTTAAAGCAGCAATAATAGATAGAATAATAACAGCTTTTATATATCCTAAAAAGCTTAATAGAATTAAAATAGGAGTTAAAGAGATTCTTATTATAGTTAATATATTAGGAATCATTTGTTTATATTCAGTTTTCATTATGTATCCCTCCGATAATAATATTATTCTAACATTTTTTAAAACATTAATCAATGTAATAAAATAGATATTTTTTCATATGATATAGTGTATTATATTTTTAATACGTGGAAATTTATAGTGCTATAAATTTCCTTTTTTGTTTTCTGAAAGTATGGTATAATAAAAATACTTGCTGATATAGTATAAAGGTATTACGAGGCCATGGTAAGGCTTTAATCGGTGTTCAATTCACCGTATCAGCACCAGATTGATAGGAAATTCGGACACATCCTGAGTTTAAGTAATAGATTACTAACTAGAAATAGTTGGTTTTTTTGTACTTAAATTTTGAAAGGATGAGTGATTATATATGTTAAATATTGAAACAAAAGAACTTATAATTAGTGAGAAATTAAAAAAGAAAGTTGATATGATATGTAAGTTTGCTTGTGTTAAACCTACTTATCAAAATGGTAATGTAATTAATATAGTTAATTCTAATATCGCTTATGTTAAACCACATATAATAACTATTAATAATATTAACTATTTAATGTTTGAAGAATGTGATGATATTTTTATAAATGGATTTTCTAAAAAAATTCAATTTAAAGATTTTGAACAATACATTAAATCAAACTAACCTATTGACTTTTAAATAAAAAATGATTATTATAAATAACCAATAAATGACAAGCAGTATCCGTCTTTTATTAGAAAGCGAGGTACATCTATGGTCAAATACATAAATTATTTAAATAAAAATTATAAAGTTATTTCAAGAGGAGTCAAAGGTATTAGTTTGAACTAGTGCTTTTGTCTCCTCTTTTTTTGATATGAAATAGAGGTAAAAAGATGAACGAAGAAAAGAAAATTGCAGGAATATATATAAGAGTTTCAACTGAAGATCAAGCACGAGAAGGATTTAGTTTAGGAGAACAAGAAGAACGATTAAGAGAGTTTTGTCAATTTAAAAGGTATGAGGTATTAAAAGTATATAAAGACGCTGGAATAAGTGCTAAAAACGATAAAAGACCTGCATATCAAGAAATGATGAAAGATGTTAGAGATAAAAAGATTAATGTTATTGTAGCATTCAAATTAGATAGATTAACTCGTTCAGTATTTGATATAGAAAAATTAATGAAAACAGTTAACGATTATGAATGTGATATTGATTGTTTAGCCGATGAATCAAATACAACTACTTCAAATGGTAGAATGGTAATGAGAATTATGACAAGTGTATCTCAAAATGAAATTGAAAAATGTTCTGAAAGAACTAAATTTGGAATGGCAGGTGCTATTAAATCAGGACATATTCCAAATACAACTCCACTAGGATTTAAAAGAGATAATAAAAAACTAGTACCTGACCCTTTAACTAAAGATATAGTTGTAAGAATATTTGATTTATATTTAGAGGGTAAAAGTTATCAAACAATATCTAATTTATTTAATAAAGAAAAAGTGTTAGGTAAAACTAATTGGTATGATTCTACTATTCAAAAGACATTACATAATGAACTTTATAAGGGGGATTATATTCATGGTAAAAGAACAAAGAAACCTACTTACTATGAAAATGTTGTAGAACCAATTGTATCTAAAGAAAAATGGGAAAATTGCCAAGAACAAAAATTAAGAAATGCAAGACATTATGAAAGAACAGCAACTTATCTATTTATTAATAAATTAAAATGTTCTAAATGTGGATGTTTTCTAGGTGGCTCTGCTACCACTAAAAAGAATGGTAATAAATACTATTATTATAAATGTGAACATTGTAAGCAATACTTTAATGAAAATGAAATTGAAGAATTAATGTTTGATTATATTTTAGAAATTCAAAAGCAAGAAGAATTAATGAATAATTATTACACTCCATTTATTAAATCTAAATTAGAAGATAATACGGATTTAATAAATAAGGAACTTAAAGAATTAGATAAACAATTAGATAGAATTAAAGCAGCCTATATTAAAGGTATTTTAAAAATAGAGGATTTTGAAAATGAAATAAAAAGTATTGAATATAAACAAACAGATTTAAATAAGAAATTAAAAGACCAAAAGCAATATGAAAAATTAGATTTTACAGTTGATGATTTACTATTAATATCAGATAGTCAAGAGATTGAGGCTTATAACGACCCTATTAAATATAAAAGTTCTATATTTGAATGGTTAGTTCAGGATAAAGAAATTAAACAAAAATTATTTGGTAAATATATTGACTATATCGAAGTTGATAAAGTTGATAAAAAGATTACAATTAAAAATGTTATATTTAGATCTTCATATATTGAAGATAGATTCTCTGAACATTTAAAATTTGATACACCATTTAATATACCATTATTTAAAGATGATTTTGGAACTATAAATTTTAACTCTGAATTAAAAAGTAAAAAACAAGCAATTACATATTATGAAAAACTAAGAGATTATACAAAAGAAAAATATAATCTTGATATTAAGTATTATGAATATGAAGTTGATTGGGAAAAAAGTGAATTTGATATTCCAAGTAAGAATGAGTTTGAAAAAATATTTAGATTAATATTTCTTGATGAAAATAAAAAGCACAATAAAAACACATCATTGTTTGTAGTAATTACTATTGACCTTACACCTATTAAACATAAATATGTAGTATATGAAAATATGATTCCCGATTTGAAAAAATTGATAAAAAATATTAGAAAGAAACAAATTAAGGAGAAATAGTTTTGTTAACTTTTATCAAAAGTTATTTAACAAACGAACACGTTTTGTTGAAGTTCCTACTTCAATGAAAGTGAGTAAAGTTTGTTTAATAAATATAAATAATAAATAGTATTTGTTATTTATATTTTAATAATTATCGAGGGACATTTTGTTTCTTTAGAAATAAAAGTTGCGATAGATAATTATTATAAAAAGGATTCTAAGGAATTATTCCTTAGCTCCCACATCTTGTTAGAATGACAAGATGTCTAGGGAGTTATACATCTTGACTAGTAATTCAAGATACTTTTTAGGGAGGTATAAAATGAACGAAAATCTATCTTATTCATTCCATATCGGTAATGATAAAAATAAAACTACAAAAGCAAAACAAGTATCAAAAGAAAGAACTATAAACTTTAATAATAATGCTATTCAAAATGCTATACAATTATCAAAAGTAAATCATCATAACCTACGTGCATATGAAAATAATCCTGAACTAATAATGACTATTAAAGGAACAAATGATATTGTTAAAGATATAAAAGAAGTATATATAGATGTGTTTGAAGAATCTAGAATTAACTACAATAATAAACAAACTCGTGATGATAGAAAAATTCAAGATTATTTTTCTAAAATAGCAAATGATAATAGACATGATCTAGCAGTCGAAATTATTATTCAACTTGGTAATATGAATTATTGGGCTGATAAAACTATAGAAGAAAAATATAAAATGACTGATGTATTTAAAAATCAAGTTAAAGAATTAGAAAAAATTGTTCCACTATTTAAGATAGCAAATGCTACTATACACTTTGATGAATCTTCACCACACTTACATATAGTTGGTGTTCCAATAAAAGAAAATTGCAAAACCAGTATGAATAAACAAGTAGGAAAATCAGACGTGTTTACTGTTGAAATATTGGAACTGATCCAAAATGAATTGAGAGAAAAATGTATAAATGATTTCAATAAATTATTTAATTTAGATAAAGAACTTAAAGAAAAAGAAAAAGGAAGAAATGAAGATTATAGAGTTAAACAAATGAATAATTATGAAAAATTAAAGGATTCATATAATAAGCAACATAAAAAGATAACTGAAATAAATAAGAATGTTGATAAAATAAATAATAAATCAATCAAAGTAAAAGATATATTAGAAAATTTAAAACAACAACCCTTATCAAAAAATAACTTAATAATATCTTCTGATAAAAAAGATAAATTATTAGAATATATAAAAGATATTGATAAAAATAATAAAAATATGAAATCAATTACAAACTTTAATTTATCATTAAATGATATAAAAAAAGATTTAGAAGAAAATCATGAAACCATTAGAGAATTATTAAACGAAAATGAAGATTTAAATGTTAAGTTAGAAGAAAAAGAAAGAATATTACAAGTATCAAAAAATACTATATCTGAATTAAAAAAGAAAATCTCTAATTTAGAAGAACAAGTTAATTATTGGAAGAATAAATTTACAAAAATTATAAGTCACATTAAAGATAAAGTTCTTGGACTATTTGGAAAAGATGAAGAACACACATATAGAAATATAGCAAATGATTTATTTTTGAATAACAAAGTTTCTTATGAAGATTACGAAAATATGTTGGGGAGAAATGTTAAAAACAAAGATGATGAACTTGATAGATAATTAACATTTTACAGAAAATTTGCAAATAATTATGAAATTTAACGATTTTATGATATAATTCAATTGTACGGGAGGTATGAAAATGGGAATACAAAATATTATAGAATTCTTTAATGGATTAGGAATTCAAATGTTAATAGATGAAAACGGGAAAATGACTTTTATAGATACTAAATCTAATATAAAAATGAATGCTTTTTATACAAGAAATCCATTACCAATTTTAGGAAATGAAGATATGGATTATGATATTAGTTTAGACAAGATTATGAGAGGTGGAAGAATAATTTCCAAATCAAGTGATTCTCATCTATCATTTAGAGTAACAAATCCAATTATAGATAGAAAAAGAACTGATGATATAATAATTGATTATATGGAATATGCTACTGCCGAGAATGGTGTAGTAAATGAGGGTACAACTGTATCATTTGAAAACGGAAGAAATTCAAATGTTTCTATAGAAACAAATAATCAACAAGGTTATTCAAAATTAGTTATGTTCTCTGATGGACAAATAATGTTTTCAAAAGATGGAAAAGTTGGATATTATGATGAAGAATATGATTATTATCAATTAAGCGAACAAGAAATGAGAAATATATTAAGTAATAGTTCACTTGCTGTTTCATTATCTGATTATTATTTGCCATTGTTTCCAAATATGAAAGAAAGTATTACAAATGCTTCAAAATCAAAATCTTTATAATAATTTAAGAGTAGTCTTACAATAGGCTACTTTTTTTATAAAAAGTATTAACATTTTAAATTATGTATGTTAAAATTAATTTAGTTAGTAAGTATTGCTTACTATCAACTTTTTGTCTAGAGGTTGTTCAACTACAACCCCACAGGCACCATTGGCGAATCTGTTCGAACTATTCGAACTTTGATATATAGAATCAATCAGAAATGATTGATTTTTTCTTTTTATGAAAAAGTCAACCTAAAAGAAAGGTTGGTGTATATGATTAAAATTATTAAGGAAAAAATAGAAATTGAAGAATCATTAGAATCAAGATTAAAGATCATATGTGATTTTTGTAATACTACTCCAACAATAATAAACGGAAGTATTAGAAGAGTAGAACATACAAATCTTACTTATATTGAACCACATAGAATAATTATTAATGATAACTTATATCTTGCTTTTAATTACTCAAATGAAATATATATTAATAATTTAGGTAAGAAGATAAAACTATCTGAACTTGAAAACTATATAAAACAAGCGTAGGTCTTGACTTTTAAAATAAAAACTATTATTATAAATAACCAATAAATGACAAGCAGTATCCGTCTTTTATTAGAAAGCGAGGTACATCTATGGTCAAATACATATTTCATTTAAATAAAATTAATAATAGAAATATAAGAGGAGTCAAGAGTATTACTTGTTAATGCTTTTGTCTCCTCTTTTTTCGTAGAAAAAGGAGTGATAAAGTATGAATGAAGAAAAGAAAATCGCAGGACTTTATATTCGCGTAAGTACCGAAGATCAAGCACGAGAAGGATTTAGTTTACCAGAGCAAGAAAAGCGTTTAAGAACCATGTGTGAGTTTAAAGGATACGAAGTATACAATGTATACGAAGAACGTGGAATAAGTGCTAAAACTGGTAATTATAGACCTAAATTTGAAGAACTATTACAAGATATAAGAGATAAAAAAGTAAACACTATTGTTGTATTAAAATTAGATAGATTAACACGTTCAGTTGCTGACTGGGAAAAGATTCTTACTTTCTTAGAAGAAAATGATGCTTACCTAGATTGTGCGAATGATGATATAAATACAACAAATGCAAATGGTAAAATGATTTCAAGAATACTTACTTCAGTTAGTCAACAAGAAATAGAAAGAACAAGTGAAAGAACTAAAATAGGACTTGCTGGAGCAATTAAAGTTGGTCATATCCCACATAAAGCACCCTTAGGATATAAACATGAAGATAAAAAGTTAGTAATTGATTATGCAACAAAAGATGTAGTAATAAGAATATTTAATATGTATCACGAGGGAATGTCTTATCAAACTATTAGTAATGTTTTAAATGAAGAAAAAGTATTAGATAAAACAAATTGGAGAGATTCAACTATATTTAATTTACTATCTAATGAAATATATAAAGGAGATTTTGTTCATGGTAAAAGAACTAAAAAGCCTACTTATTATAATGATGTAGTTGAACCACTAGTCACAAAAGAATTTTGGGAAGAATGCCAAGTTTAAAAGAAAAAGAATCAAAGAAGTTTTCAAAGAAAATTAACTTATCTATTTATGCAAAAATTAAAGTGTCCTAAATGTAAAAGAATACTTGGAGGAAAAGCAACTACCAAAAAGAATAATAACTCTTATTACTATTATTATTGTAATGATTGCAAAATAACTTATAAAGAAAATGAAATAGAAAAAATAATTGATGAATATATGGATTCAATTGCTGAGTATGATTCAATAGTAAATCAATATTTCTTACCTATGATAAAACAAAAAATTGAAAATCCGATTGAAGAATTACAAAAAGAATTAAAGAATCAAAAATCTAAATTTGAAAGGATTAAAGAAGCATATATAAATGAAGTATTTACTTTAAAAGAATATAATGAAGAACGAAAAAAAGTTGAAAAAGTAATTGAAGACATAGAAGATAAATTAAATACTAGTGAGGTATGTGAAAAGTTAAAATTTACTCCTAATGATATCTTAGTTAAAAGAGATATCGACTTTATCAATTCAATCAAATATCCCGATAAATTTAAACAAAGAAATAAGTTTTGGAACGAATATACACGAGATGAGAAAGCAGAACTTATAATGAAATATATTGAGGAAATAGAACTAACTGATAAATATGGAAATTATACTGATGTAGAATTTATTAAATTTAGAGAAAGTATAGCAAATACTTCTAACGAATTATGTTTTAAAGGTTATTATGATAGATATGTACCATCACTATTTGGAAATATCTATGGGAAAATTAGATTTAGCGAATATCTACCTGAAGAAGAAATGGCACAACAAATAATGAGATTAAGACAATTCTATGATGTTGGTTATTATGAAGCAACATATAGTGTTAAAGATAAAGTATTCTATTTTAACTTTCTAGAAGATAAGAAAACTATTGTTAGAGTATTTCCACTTGAAGATTATCGAAAGATAGATCCAGATGTAAAAATGGAAACATATAATCTTGGAGTATTATACGTTAAAGAAGATAATGGAACATTACTAGAGCATGTTGATGATGTATTCAAATTAATACCAGCTGAATGTGATGGTAATGTTGTATATAGTAAGGAACCTATATTTGTAGAATCAAAACCTGTTCCTTACTATGAAGATGAAGAAAATTTAGAAGATGAAATTTATTCATGATAAAATACATAGTATATTTGGCGATAAAGATGATAAATATAAAGAAATGGCTGATAATTTGTTTATAAATGGAATTATGGACGAAAAAGACTATACAAGTGTTATTAATAAAAAAAATCGTGATGATTTTGAGAGATAAAAGTATAAATTGTGTTATAATTATTTTATAAGAAAGAGGTTGATTTTTAATGATTAATTTGACAATAAATGACCTAACACAAGAAAATATTCTTGAACATCTTAATAAAACTGAAAAATTATTAAGTAAAGTTGCAACTAAATTATCAAATAGTGAAAAAACCGCAACTATATATGCTATGCCAGATTTAGGAATAGCACAAAATGGAACTAGAATGATAGGTGGTTTTTATACGGGTGCTTGTTATACCTGGAACAGTGATATTCCATTTATTCCTGTAGATGCAACTGTTAATGTTTGTGGAACAGCAGTTTATAAGTTAAATAAAAATATTACTAATGAAGAATTTATTGAAAGACTTAATAATGTTATGAATAATAGAAATACTTATTTAGATTTTGTAAATAAGTATTTACCTAAGGATGTTTTAAATTCAATTGATGTGAATGATGCTTCAAAATTTTTTTGGAATTATAACAAGGGTAATCATTTTGTAATCTTTGCTGAATCTGATGGGAAATATGGTTTAGAAGAAGGACAATATATGATTGTTCATGCTTCCGCAATAGAATTAAAAAAAGATAACTTAAAATATGGTTTATATCCTGTAAAAGGTAACTGGTTTTATGATGATATAAAAACAGAATATGACGATGAGCATAAAAGATACATTAGATATATAACGGGAGAAAAAGCAAAGAAATTCTATGATATAGCAACGTATTTAAAGGAATTTAATAAAATACGGAATAAGTATTTTTGCCAAATTGTTTTAGGAGATTTAATGGAAAAAGAATTAATTAATATAAGCCATTATGGTATGCCTACCATAAATTCGGTATGTATAGGTTGTCAATGGGAACAATTAGACTATACTCTTTTAACTGCACCTGGTAATGATGTGTTTTTAGTGCATCCTGAAATAAATCCAAATAATAAAAATTATATAAATTTACATGGTAAAAATATAACTTTAACACCGCATGGTTGCGGAGTAAGAATGAATAATCCAGAGGATAAAATTGAATATTTTGATGGAGGACTAAGAATAGGTGACAATGTTTACATAATAGATGAAAGTGTAAATATAGGTGTAGATGTCTCTGTCAGAACAAAGAATATGACAAACGAAGAACTAGATAACCATATAAATAATATATTATCAAAATGTCCAGGAGAAATTTATGGACGATTAAGCCAAAAATTTGCAAGAACTAAATATGGTGATTTTAATTATAAAGAGGAATATGAAAATGCCAATAATAACATTTATAAGACACGCTGAAACGGTTTATAATGATAATAAAATTTTTGCAGGTAGAATTGATTGCGAATTATCAAAAAAAGGAATACAAGATAAAATGAGAGTGTATTGTATTAATTCGTTCAATAGAATTTATCATTTAAACTACACTCTTAAAATAAAAGAAGAAGGAAGAAATGTTGATATTAATGTTGCAAATATGAATGAATATAAAAAGTTCAAACGAGAACAAGAAAAATATAAAAAGCAGCTTAAAGAATTAAATAATAAAACAGATGAATTACAGAATAAATCAAACGAAGTTAATGATATTATTGATAATCTAAAACCTACAATAATGAATAAAAACAACTTCAATATCTCTAATGAAGATATAGATAAAATTAAAAAATATATAGAACAGACTAATGATACTACTTCTAATTTAAGAGATGCAAATGATATAAATATAGTCTTAAAAAAATATGAAGATGATTTAAGAGAACATTCTAACGAAGTTAGAAACTTGAAAAAGAAGATAAAAACTCGTGATGATAGAATTGAAGAATTAGAATATGACTTAAATGATGCAAATGAAACTATTGATGAATTAGAAGATAAAGTATCTAAATTAGAAGAAACATTAAAATATTTTAAAGAACTATGGAGCAAGTTTATTAAATTCTTACAAGATAAACTCTTCTATTCAAATAAGTATGATGATTTCATAAACGATTTATATAATGAAGATATAATTGATGATAGTGAGATAAATATAATACAAAATAATTCTAAAAGTAAAGATGATTTTGAGAGAGATTTATAGTAAACCATATCTAAATATAAGAAAATTTGTTATAATATTAATTAAGAAGAAAACTACTTATGGAGGTAATTAGTATGGACTACAACATATCAAAAGCAAAAATAGAAGATCTAGATGCTATTCACAAATTAATATATGATAGCTGTTTATGGTTTTCAGAAAAAGGAGTTAAATGATGGAATGTAGATTTCTACCCTAATAAATATGAAAAAAGTTATTTTATAGAGCAAATGAAAATAAATAAATTATTTGTTGCAAAATTTAATAATAAAATATGTGGTGTTATGCTTTTAAAAGACAAAGATAAGGATTATTGGAATAATGATGATTCTTCTTATTATATTCATCATTTAGCAACAGATATTAATTTAAAAGGTGTTGGCAAGACATTGATTAATTATGCAATTGAACAATGTAAAATAAATAATAAAATGTATTTAAGACTTGATTGTTATCAAGAAAGTAAATTTCTTAATGAGCATTATGAGAAATTGGGCTTCAATATGGTTGGAAGTGGAACAGATGAAAATTATAATTTTAATTTATGGGAGATGAAAATATAATATGAATACAATAGAATCAATAGAAAATAGAAGAAGTATTAGACTTTTTAAGAGTGATAATATCTCAAAAGAAATAGTTGAAGATATATTAAATTGTGGAAGGCTCGCTCCATCTGCAAAAAATAGACAACCATGGTATTTTGTAGTAACAAAAGGTAAAGTAAAAGATAAAATAGCAGATATGATGATTGAGTATACTATAAATAATGATGATACCATTGAGAGAAAAAATTTAGGTTGTGCAAGTAGTGTTAATCCAACTGCAAATGTAATAAAACAAGCACCAATATTAGTTTTAATATTTAGAGAAAAAAACGATAATTGGATTATAGGAGATAATTTATCAATAGGTGCTTGTGTAGAAAATATGTGTTTAAGAGCAACAGAATTAGAAATAGGCACTTTATGGATTAGAGATACTGTATATGTTACAGAAGATGTGGCTAAAATGTTGAATCACGAAAATATGGAATTAAATTGCGCTTTAGCAATTGGATATGCAAATCAAAGTCCTAAACAAAGACCTAGAAAAGAATTAAAAGATATTGTGGAGTGGTATGATGAATAACAAAATATTAGATTTTTACAAACAAACAAGTTTATATACAGATTTAGGATTATATAAAGAATTTGCTAAACAACTAACTAATGATATAGATGAGTTATGTGTACTTCAAAGAATGCAAATTATACATCCTATTGCATATAGTGATTTAGATATAAGAAAGCAAAGTAAATGTTTTTGGGGAGATATGACAAAGGTTCCAATTACAAGATTAGATTATGAAGATGACTTGTTTCCTACTGCTTCAAGTATGTTGCATGAACTATTAAGAAAAAATAATGAATATCGTGTTGATAGAAAAGCAGAAGATAAAATTCATGTTACTTGTAGAGGTCAAGCAATATTATTAGCAAGTATATTAAAAGCAAAGGGATATTCTGCAAGAGTTAGAAGTGGATTTGCACCATATATCAAATATGATGGTGTTAATTATGACCATTGGATTACTGAGTATTTTGATGAAAATAAGAATAGATGGGTTTTGGTAGATGCTGATGAACATTGTCCAGACCATGAAATGGGATTTGATTTAAACGATATACCAAGAGATAAATTTATTTTTGGCGCTGAAGCATATTTAGGAATGAGAAACAATAAGTATAAAACAGAAGAAATATATTATGCTTCAGATCCTGCAACTTTAGGTTTAAAAGCAAGTATTCGTGGATTGTTTTACGATTTCCATTCGCTTATGAATGATGAAATAATATTTTTACATTTACCAAAATATATTCAAGATAAAAAATTTGAGTTAAGTGAAGAAGAATATATAGAATTAGATAAATTGGCAGAATTATTATTAGAGCCAGATAAAAACTTTGATAAAATATTAGATATTTGGAATAAAGAACCTAAATTTAGAATAATGTCAGGTGCCTTAAACTAATAATTTTTGATAAAATGTATTTGATTATTTATAAAAGTAGCATGAATTTATTGCTGCTTTTTTCATATTTTGCTAAACTATATGTAGTGATTGATTCTTATATCAATTATTGTATTAAAAGTTGTAGATAACTATGACAATAGCACCAAATTGATACTAAACTCCAACTACAAAAGTTCGAGCTTCTAAATACCTAAATTTATGATACAATATTTCTAAATTTGAATGGTGGTTATGGTAATGAAATTATTAGGAGAAGATTTAGAAAGGATAAATTTCTTATACAAAAATTTATTAGAGTTATTAAAACAAAAATTTATACTAAATAATAATTTAAATCTTAAAAATGCTTTAGAATTTATTAATTACTTTTAAAACTACTTTATTACTTCTAGAAGGATATTACTGAGACATAGTGTCATATTTTAATACTAAATCATGTTATACTAAGAAAGTAGTATTGTTTTTGAAATCTAATTGAATAATCAATTACAATGTGATACTATGAATTTTGATATTCATCGTGAAAATAGAAGAGTTTAGGTTCTATTTATAAGATTACTTTTATAGAAGAAAATCTTTATCTGAATATGAGTAAGATAAAGTAAAAATAAAAAAATATAATCAGAATTTAAGAATAGATAATTATTCTACTTTTTTCATCGGAAAGTAGTTTTATATACTTGTATATGATTAAGTAAATAGAATAATTTTAAAAAAAGTAGTAAGACCTTTTTAAATATTATTTTTTTAAAATTTTTATTTTATTATTTGTAGATAAATTTTTTGCTATAAAAGAATAAAAACTATCTTCTTCTAAGTTTCCTAAATTGTAATGATCCATATCTATGTAGCTACCGTCACCTTGTGTTGTAATGTCACCTTTTGAAGTGATATAAAAATAATTGAAAAATAAATAAGAATTGGAATCTAATTTTTCTATTTCGATAGTTTTATTTTCAAAATTAAAGTATTTTCCAAAATAAAAATTTTCTTTTGCTTTACCACTAAGAATGATTTCATCTTCTAATTCATCTAGCGTACCTGTTTTTTGAAAATTAATTTTGTCAGAGAGATATTTATATTTTTCTATTATTTTGGGATCATAATTATGAAACTGATCATTGGAAAATATGATTCCAACAGAATTACTAATATCATTACTTTGATATAACTCGGGAAATTTTTTAAGACAATACTCTTGGTACTTTAAAAGATTGGAGATTAATTTCTCATCATATATTGTTGCATTTGTATTGAATCCAATTGAAAAAACAAAAAGATTTTCTTCTATAATTTTATTGATGGCATATATAATTGCTTGAGTGTTGAGTAATGGCTCTCCACCACTGAAAAAGAGTTTATAGATATAATGATTACACTTTAATAATAAATCGATGTATCTATAATCAATATCAATATTTTGACAATCTCCTCGCATACAATGTTTACAGTTTAAATTACAACGTCTTGTGACTTCAATAGTAATATTTTTTAAAATTATGTTCATATTAAAACCTCTTTGGTTATGATAACAAAAACAAGACATAAAATCAATTGTAGATAATTAATTTATAGTGACTTTATAGTTAAAAATTGATATAATGAACACATAGATAATCATATAAATAATAATTTAAATAATAATTAACTTTTAATAAAGTTTCAATTGTTTAAGAGGTAAAATTATTTATTATGGGATAATAAAAGAGGAGATTACAAATATGAAAGATTGTCATGTACACACAAATATCAGTCACGATGGAATATCATCAATAAAAGATTATTTAGATATTGCTCAATCTAAAAATGTAGATGAGATAACATTTACAGAACATTATGATATATATGATGGATTAAAAACAAATCTAAAAACGTTAGATGTGAATCAATATGAAAAAGAATATTATCAGTGTAAAGATGATGATCAGTTAAAAACTAATTTTGGTATCGAAATTGGATTACAACCTGATACTTACACTCAAATTAACAATATGGTAAAATCTCATCATTTCGATTTTATAATTGGTTCATCTCATATTACTTGTAAAAAGGATATTGCTATGGATAAAAGTTTTTTTGATGGTATTACAAGGAGAGAAGCATATTTAAAATATTTTAGAGAAGTTTTACAAAATATAAAATTATATAATGATGAATTTGATGTTTATGGACATATCGATTATATAGTAAGATATGGTGGATATGCTGAAAAGAAAATAGATTATGATGAATTTCAAGAAATATTGGATGAAATTTTAATTCAATTAATAAAAAAAGATAAAGGAATAGAAATAAATACCTCAGGTATTAGATACGGATTAGGAATGCCTCATCCAAATAAAGAAATTATCAAAAGATATAAACAATTAGGAGGAAAAATTATTACAATGGGCTCTGATGCTCATAAAATTAATGATTTAGGAGCAGACTTTGATGTCGCAGGTTCTATTTTAATGGATGCCGGTTTTCAAGAAATATCAGTATTTCATAATAGAACTCCTGATTTTGTTAAAATAAAAGAACTTGTTAAGTAAAAAATTAGTATAGGTCTAACTAAATATTCAAATTCTGTCTAAAACATATTTGAAATATTTTGAATACGATATATAATGTGTTAGGTGGTTATATGAATCAAAAATTAAATTTTGAAAAGGCAGAAATTAGGGATTTAGATGAAATATTAAACTTATATTTAGAAAGATCCAATTGGTTTAAGGAAAATCAGATTAAACAATGGAGCAATTATTTGAAAAGTCATCCTGTAGCCGATTTTGAAAAAGCAATTCGTACACAAAATTATTATGTTATGCGTGATCATGGAACGATTATAGCTGGGTTTGAACTATCAACAGATAGTAAACTTTGGAAAGAGAAATCAGAAGATGTTTACTATATTCGTAAAGTCGTTACAAAAGTAGGATATAAAAATATAGGTTCTCTTATTTTTGATAAATGTAAGGAAATTGCTGCATCAAATAATAAACATTATTTAAGATTAGAGTGTATCAAATCCAACAACAAATTAAATGAAATTTATGAAAATTATAATTTTAAGTGGATTCGTTATTGTAATGATGGATTATGCCATTTTTCATTACGAGAATTAAAGATTAATTAGTAAAAAATTATCGTAAGTAATTATAAATTGAAAAAAGTAAGTGTCCGTTTAGGACATAAAAAAGACACATAGATTTACCTATGGTACAATGTAAGTGCGAACTAAACATTGGAGGTGATAAATATGTGTCTTTTAAATTATAACAAAGAAAACAAAAAATATAAACATTTAACTTATACAGAAAGAACAATGATAGAAAGATGGTATAACAGAGAACATTTGAGTAGTAAAGAAATTGCCCAAAGATTAGATAAAAGTGAGAGGACTATTAGAAGAGAGCTTAAGCGTGGTCTAACAACTATTTTAAATACTTATTTAGAAGAAATAGAGGAAGTGTGCTTTTGACTTTTACAGAAAGAATGACACGAGAAGAAATAATTATAAAAATAAAAGGAAAAAATAATGAGTATGTAGTCAAAGCAATAAATGGTCTTGAAAGAAAACATGAAAAGTCATTTTATAGTAAATTTAAAACAATAACATTTGATAATGGAGTGGAATTTATGGATTATAAAGGAATTGAACAATCTTGTTTAAAAAAAGGAAAAAGAACAAAAGTATATTATGCACATCCATATTGTTCAGGAGAAAGAGGTAGTAATGAAAATAACAATAGAATGATTAGAAGATGGATTCCAAAAGGAACGATAATAGATAATATAACAACTAAACATATTAAAGAGATAGAGAATTGGTTAAATAATTATCCAAGAGCGATGTTTGATTATAAAAGTTCAAATATGTTATTATATAAATATATAAAAAACTTGCATTTTAGGTAATGAAATGTGTGGACACTTAATATTTCCATTTATATTTTTAATTATTTAAACTAATAACTATTGAAAAAAATATAAAAAAAGAGTATTATAATAAACTAACTAAAAAGGAGTGAAAAAATATGATTATACCACAAGGATATGAATACAATCATGATAAAGAAATATCTAATGAAGAATATGAAGTAATTAATAAATTTTTAGAATTTTATAGAAATAAACCTGTTATTGTTGCTGATGAATATAGGCAAGATTTTGATATGGTTCCATTAGAAGAAGAAAAAATAATTTTTAAAACTGATGATGATGTATTCAAATGTGTCGATTTTTGTAGAAAAATTTATTATAAAAATAAACCTTATATAATAGAATTAGGATTATGGCGTATAAGTCATAATGAAACAGAGCCAAAATGTTTACAAATTAATAAGTTTAAAATTATTACTAAAGGTAAAGTTCATTTCATTGATTTGAATTTAGATAATTGTTCAAATAGAAGAATTCTATTTAATATTATGAGTATTTTTGATGAAACGAAGATAATTTCTCCAGAACAGGCTTATTGTAACAAAATGTATACAAACAAAGTATTACAAGATTTTTTAACAAATCATGAGTGGGAAAATATTGATAAAGGAATTCAACAAATGCCTTCATTAGCGAATGCTTTATTTATTATAAGAGATGGATATGAAACATGCAGTCATTACACAGCGGATTTTGCTACAATATTGTATCAATTAATTGATTTTAGAACACATAATTTAGGTAGTTTAATTAAGGATGAAAAAGATTTAAATGAGTTAGATAAATTAATATTAAAATTAAGTAGAACAAGTTTATTGAAGGTCCAATTACATGAACAAACAAGTGGGATTAAATCTTATCCAACTAGATCAATATTATTAGATTATAATTATTATGACGGAAGGATGCATAAATCAACGCAATATAATGTAGATAATACAGAATTATCAACTGAAAATGGTATTTTGAAAAAACTAGTTAAAAATAATAAATGAAAATTGTGGTAATATATATTGCTACTTTTTTTATGTTCTAGTATAATGTAATTAGTTAGTAAGTTTATTACTTACTATCATCTTTTTGCTTAGGAGTTGTTTGACCTGCTCCTTACTGGCACCATTGACGAATCTGTTCGAACTATTCGAGTTTTTATATATGAATCAATCATTTCTGATTGATTTTTTTGTTGTATTAGAAAAATCATAGAAAGGATTTGTCTATGGTAAATATTATTAAAGAAGAAATTGAAATTGAAGAATCTTTAGAATCGATGTTAAGAGTAATATGTGATTTTTGTAATACTATTCCAATAATAATAAATGGAAGTATTAGAAGAATTGATAAAACTAATCTTATTTATATAGAACTACATAGAATATATATTAAAAACAATTTATATCTATCATTTAATTATTCAAGTGATATATACGTTAATAACCTAGGTAAGGAGATTAAATTATCAGAACTTGAAGATTATATAAAACAAGCATAGTTTGAGTTCCGGTAAAATTTAATAAGGAACTAAAAAAAGATGAAATTGTGGAAAACTCTTTCATCTTTTTGCTTTAAAAATAATGTAAAACGTCTTCAATGTTTAGTATAATATAGTTGTAAAAGAATAATAGTAAACAAAAAATTTGGAGGTATTCTACACGAATAATTTTACTACGAATACATATGAAATGAAAAGCGATATTTTAAAATTTAGTGAAAAAATTACAGAAGGATTAGATAAACCTACTACTAAGTTTGTATCAGAAATGATTTATGGTATTGAAAGATCTAATAGTATATTATTTAGTGAAATTGCTAGAGCTTTAAAGGAAAGAATCAAGTTAAAAAATACAATAGAAAGACTTTGTAATAATTGTAATGAATCATCTGATGAAGAACTTAATATTATTAAAGAAAACTATTTTAATATTGCTTTAAAACAATTATCAGATGATGAAATAATCTTAATTGAAGACGATTCTGATGTCAATAAGGAATACAGTAATAAATTAGAAGATTTATGTACTGTAAGAGATGCTAGTAGTAAACAAGAAAAATATGTTAATGGTTATCATGTATGTGAAATTGTTGGTTTATCAAAAAATGAATATCAGCCAATTAGTTTATATTCAAAAATATATTCTACTGAAAGTAAAAAATTTAAAAGTTGTCCAAATGAGACTATAAAATCAGAAAAATATGTTATAGATAAAATAAGGGAAAATAGAAATTCAAAAAATATTGTAGTTAAAGATAGAGACTATGATTCATTCGAATTATTTAAGTCAACAATAGATAACGATGTATCATTTATTGTTAGATTAGATGACAATAGGAATTTATTATTCAAAGGAAAAAAGAAATTAGTTAGTGAAGTTGCCTCAAGTAGAAAAGGAAAAATACATACAAAACTTATGTATAAAGGATATAATACAGATTGTTATATTTCTTATACAACAGTACAATTACCTAAAATAAAAGATAAAGATTTAAATTTAGTAATTATATATAGAAAAAATGAATAAAAAATTACTTGTTATTAAGATTATTGAAGCGAGTGAATCTCTTAAGAGTAAAGCATTAGTTTGGTATGGACAGATATCAAAGGGAATATCTAAAATACTAGAACATGCCAATACTGGTATAAAAGATTGGTTTAAAATAGAAGTTGAAGATAAATATAAGCAATTATCACTAAAACTGTAGACATATTAAAATATATTATATTAAAAAAACAACATATAAAAATGTTGAATTTTAAGCATACAATAAAATAGTAAAAGACATGAAAAATAAAATATTTTATTAAAAAAATTAAAACAAATCAAAATATACTAATTTTTTTGTAAAATACCGAAACTCAAATCGATTATAATCTTGTAAAAAAATTTTAATTATGATATGATGATTGTGTTAATTGTTTTTATATGACCTGTTGGTGAAGTGGCTTAACACGCTGCCCTCTCAAGGCAGTATTCGTGGGTTCGAAACCCATACAGGTTACCAAATTGACATTGACCGTTGAAATTCAACGGTTTTTATTTTTATTGGTCTTGTTTTTGGTCTAGCTTATTGAAAATATCAACTAAAATATTTTGTGAATTAGGGTACAAATGCAATAATTGATTTGTTAAGGGAATATCCAAGAGATGAAATTCAAACTATACTCAAGTTTCTAAATAATAGATCAAAAATGCATTAATTATCAAATATTTCAAGAATTATTCAATTAGCATTTATATGAATGCTACATTTGATTTGGCAAATTATCGATTAAAATAAAATTTTTTTGTAAAATATTATTTTTTTATGCTTTATAAAAAGGAAATCACTAAGTTTTATCGAATAATAATAGTAGAAAGGAGATGAAAAATGAGAATAAAAGAATATTTAAAAAAATATTACTTGTATGGAATTGCTATTTTAGGAATCATAATAATTGCCTTTATTTTATTATTAAGACCAAAAGCAGAAGTTCAAACAGCAAACGTTAAGTTAGAACAATTAGAGGTTCAACCAAAAGAGGAAGTAGTTAATAATGTTAAAATTGATATAAAAGGTAATATTCAAAATCCAGGTGTGTATGAAATGCCTGAAGGCTCTAGAGTTATTGATGCAATTAATATGGCAGGAGGATTGTTAGAAAATTCTAACACATCTTTAATTAATTTATCTCAAAAATTAAAAGATGAAATGATTATTATTATTTATACGAATGATCAAATAGAACAATATAAAAATGATAATAAAAAAATAGAGTATGTTTATGTAGAAGTTGAAAAATGTCCTGATACGATTAATGATGCTTGTATTAATAAATCAGAAGAAAGACAACAACAGGCGGATAATACTACAAATTCTTTAATTTCTATTAATGATGCATCTATAGAGCAATTAACAACATTGCCTGGAATCGGTAAATCTAAGGCAAATGATATTATTGAATATCGTAATCAAAATGGAAAATTTCAAACTATTGATGACATTAAAAAAGTCAAAGGAATAGGAGAATCCGTTTTTGAAAAAATTAAAGATAGTATTACTATTTAGTATTTTATTAATTCGTATTCCTATGATTTCTGTTTCTAGTAATTATTCTAATGAAACGGAAATTTATGGAATCATTACTGATTATAAAATTGATGGAAATCAACTTACTATGCAAATAAAAGCAAAAGAAAAAATAATAGTAACTTATTATTTTAATTCAGAAACAGAAAAAAAATATTATCAAAAAAATTTAAATTTAGGTTTTGAAATTTTATGCCAAGGCACTTTAATGAAACCAGATGATAATCGTAATTTTTATTTATCTAATTATCGAAAATACTTAATGAGTAAGAAAATATATTGGAAATTCCAAGCCAATAAGTTAAAATATTATCCTAGAAAAAATTTATTATATTTGATAAAAAATCATCTATTAGAAACGATAGAAAAAAGATCTAACTCAGAGTATTTAAAACTGTTTATTTTAGGACAAAATACTTTAGATGAAGAAATAAAAAAATCTTATCAATATAATGGGATTAGTCATTTATTTGCTATTTCTGGTATGCATATTGTTATTTTGACTTTTGTTTTAACAAAACTTTTTCAGAGAATTTTTAAAAACGAGAGTATTGTTTTTATGATTATTATTTTTACTTTATGGTTTTATTTGTTTTTAACAAACTATACAATATCTGTATTAAGAGCAGTGTTATTTTATTTCATTTTTTCCATCAAAAAAATATTTTCGTTCTCTATTTCAAATGTTATTTTAGCAGTATTCATTTTATTACTATTGCTGAATATAAATCCATACTATATCTATGATGTAGGGTTTTTATATAGTTTTACAATAAGTATTGGATTAATTTATTTTAAGGAATTGTTAAGGGAAGAAAATTATTTTAAAAGTTTGATAAAAACATCAACTATATCTTTTTTAATCGGATTGCCTATTACGATTTATGTAGCCAATCAAATTAATTTTTTATCACCAATTTTCAATTTGTTATTTGTTCCTATTGTTTCCTTAGTAATATTTCCGATTAGTGTACTGAGTCTTGTTATTACTTTTTTAATTCCTATTGATAATTTTTTAATTAATTTATTAGAAAATTTATCTTTACTATGTTCTAAGATCAATCTATTTACTTTTTCTTTTCAAACAGTTCCTATTATTATTTTGATTATATATGAACTTCTAATTTTTATGATGATTTCTTTTAAAAACAAATTATTATTTTTCTTTCTAATGGTTATTTTGATAATTCATCACTGTTGGAACCTATTGAATCCATATACTAGAGTAACAATGCTAGATGTAGGGCAAGGAGATTCAATTTTAATTCAGTTTGCACATAATAAAGGCAATATATTAATTGATACAGGGGGTATTCCAACTTATTCAAAAGAAAAATGGAAAATAAAAAAGCACAAATATAGTATTGTTAATAGTATTACAATTCCATATTTAAAAAGTATAGGAGTTCATAAATTAAATTATCTAATTATCACACATGGTGACTATGATCATATGGGTGAGTCCATTCATTTAGTAGAGAATTTTAAAATAGAAAATGTGATTTTGAATTGTGGGTCATATAATGAATTAGAGCAAAAATTAATTGATACTTTAGATAAAAAAACTATTTCGTACTATTCCTGTATAAAGGAATTAGATATAGATAAATCGCAATTACAGTTTCTATATACAAAAGAATATGATAATGAAAATGATAATTCAAATGTAATTTATTTTAATTATAACAATTATAAATTTTTATTCATGGGAGATGCAGGAGTAGATAAAGAAACAGATATATTAGAAAAATATACTTTAAGCAATATCGATTTTCTCAAAGTAGGACATCATGGATCAGACACGTCTTCAAATAAAGGCTTTATTGATAGTATTCAACCCAAATATTCCCTAATTAGTGTAGGAAAAAATAATCGGTATGGACATCCTAAAGAAATAGTGTTAAAAAATTTAGATAGTACTAAGATATACCGAACGGATCAAGATGGAGCAATCGAGATTAAACTAAATAAAAAAGAATATCAAATAAAAACTTGTCATTCATAAGAAATGTCTATACAAAAAAATTTTTAAAGAATATATTATTTATGATAAAAATGAATTTAAAAATCAATTATTAAATGAATATAATTTGTGAATAGTGGATATATTAAGAGTAGATGTTATTTTTAAAAATTATTGATAGTACGCTAATGCTTTTAGCGTTTTATATAGATGAGAATATTCTCAAAGAAAAAGAACCTTTAAGGCTCTTTTTTTATAATTCCATACTGATTTTTAGTAGTATCAATAAATAATTTATTTTTAATTGGAAAATATGTCAAATACCAAAAAATAAGAAATGTCAAAGTAATTATGATAATAGCTATCGCTTTTTGAAAAGGTATTTTAGGAGCCTTTAATAAATAATATCCTATGATTTCCACTATTATATAGACTAGTAATAATAGAGAAATATTAATAATCATATTTTCTCCAATCATATTATAAATAGGAAGGAAAATTATCAAGTAAATAATAATTGCACAAATTCCCATCATGATATTAGAAAGTAAAAAGTTATTTACCTCTATTTTCTTTTTCTTCCATATAAAATATTCAATTGGACTGTAAAATAATATAGAACTTACAATAATTTTCATATGTTCCCAGATACTTTCATTGACTGGAAAAAAGATACTAAAAATGTAATTTGGAAATATATCATATAAAAAATGACAAAGGAATGAAATTAGAAAAACACCAATTATGGAAACAATTTTAACTTTTTTCATATCATCACCTACTAATAATATGTTAAAATAAACAAAATTTATGAAAAAAACGAAATAAAAAAAGGAAATGGACAAGTTTTGTCGTATATTAATATTAGAGGCTTGATATTATGAAGGAAACATTGTTATCACAAGAACAAATTTTACAAATTCAAAATAGTGTAGATATTGTAGATATTGTATCTAGTTATGTTCCCTTGACATTAAAAGGTAAAAATTTCTTTGGTGTTTGTCCTTTTCATCCAGATCATTCTCCAAGTATGAGTGTATCTAGAGAAAAGCAAATTTACAAATGTTTTTCGTGTCGAGCAAGTGGTAATGTTTTTAAATTTATCATGGATTATGAAAATATTGGCTTTATTGAAGCTGTAAAAATTGTTGCTGATAAAGCTGGTATTTCTTTGAACTTAGATATGCCTAAATTGAATAAATTAAATCAAAATTTTGTTTTATATGATATTTTCAATATAGCACAAAAATTTTATAGTAATAACATTAATACTGCAATAGGACAAAATGCCAGAGAATTTATAATGAAACGACATTTTGATTCTAGTATTATTAAAGATTTTGAATTAGGATTATCTTTGAATAGTTATGATTCTTTGACAAACTTATTGCTGAAAAAGAACTTTCAATTAAAAGATTTAGAACGGACGGGATTGATAGCAAAAGGTGATAAAGGATATAAAGATGTTTATATTAATCGAATTATGTTTCCTTTATATGATTTGACAGGGAAAATAGTAGGATATAGTGGCAGAATTTATAATGGTGAGAAAACCAGTAAATATTTTAATACAAAAGAGACTGAAATATTTAAAAAAGGAGAGTTGCTATATAATTATCATCGAGCAAAAGAACCAGCCAGGGATCAAGAAAATATTATTATTGTAGAAGGTTTTTTTGCTTTAATTCGATTATATACAATAGGAGTTAAGAATGTAGTCGCAACATTAGGAACTGCAGTTACCAAAAAACAAGCTTTGTTGATTAAAAGAATGGCTAAACAAGTTACTTTAATGTTTGATGGAGATAGCGCTGGAGATGAAGCAACGAATAGTTGTATTGAAGAACTAAATGAAATTGGTGTGATTCCTAAAATTGTACGATTAGAAGATAACTTGGATCCTGATGACTATGTATTAAAATATGGGAAAAATAAAATGTTAGAAAAAATTAATAATCCTATGAATGTGATGGATTATAAATTAAGCTACCATCGAAAGAAAAAGAATTTAAATAACAATTTAGATTTATCCAAATATGTGAATGAGATATTAGAAGATTTAAGAAAAATTGATGACGATATCTATAAAGAATTAACTTTAAAAAAATTAAGTGATGAATCCCATTTATCTATTGAATTTTTAAAAAAACGTATGGATGATGGAAAACAACAATTGGTTATTTTGGATAAAAAAATTCCAAAAAGACAAAACAAATATATTCAAGCTGAAAATTCATTGATTTATTATATGTTGAATAATCGTGATGTAATTACACTTTATAATGAAGAAAAGCCTAGGTTTTTAAATCAAAATTATCGTCTTTTGGCTAGAAATTTGGTAGCCTATATGAAAGAAAATAAAGAGATAAAGACCTCTAATTTATTAACTTATTATAGTTCTGATAAAGAAATATTAGACATCATTCAAAGCGTTATACAATTAGATTTAAAAGATGAATATACAATTCAAGAAATAAAAGATTATATTCATGTGATAAAAGAACATGATATCAATATGGATATAAAACGTTTACAAGATGCTTTAAAAACAGAAACAGATAGAAATAAAAAGAATGAAATATTAAAACAAATCTTTGAAAGAAGAAAAATAGAATGTGATGGAGATGAAAACAATGATAAATGAAATTAAAACATTTGAACAACGTAAAGAAGAATTAATAAAAAAAGGAAAAGAAAAAGGAAATATTAGTTATGAAGAATTAGCAAATTCTTTAAAAGGATTAGAGTTAGATGCAGATTCCTTAGATGAGTTATATAATGCATTACGTGAAAACAATATTGAAATTATATCAGAGGATGATGACGATGATTCTACTGACCCAGAAAAAATATTATTGGATGATAATACTTTAGCAAAAGACTTAACAATTAATGATCCTGTCAGAATGTATTTAAAAGAGATAGGACAAATTAAATTATTATCAATGTCTGAAGAACTAGAGTTAGCTGATCGTATTGCAGCTGGCGATGAGACTGCTAAGAATACTTTAGCAGAAGCAAATTTAAGATTAGTTGTAAGTATTGCGAAAAGATATGTTGGCCGTGGAATGCTTTTTCTTGATTTAATTCAAGAAGGAAATATTGGACTTATGAAAGCAGTAGACAAATTTGATGTTACAAAAGGATATAAATTTTCTACTTATGCAACTTGGTGGATTCGCCAAGCTATTACTAGAGCTATAGCCGATCAAGCAAGAACAATTCGTGTCCCTGTTCATATGGTTGAAACAATTAATAAACTTGCTCGTATTCAAAGACAATTAACATTAGAGTTAAATCGTGAACCTTCTGAAGATGAACTTGCTGCTAAAATGAATATTAGTGTAGATAAAATTAGAGATATATATAAAATTAGTCAAGAACCAGTTAGCTTAGAAACTCCTATAGGAGAAGAAGATGATTCTCATTTGGGTGATTTTATTAAAGATGAACGTAATGTAAGTCCTGAAGAATATGCTACTAACGAGATGCTAAAAGATGAAATTGCTGAAGTACTTTTAACTTTAACAGAAAGAGAAGAAAAAGTAATTCGTTTGCGTTTTGGGTTAGAAGATGGAAAATCTAGAACATTAGAAGAAGTTGGGCAAATGTTTGGCGTAACAAGAGAGAGAATTCGTCAAATTGAAGCTAAAGCTTTGAGAAAATTAAGACATCCATCTCGTTCTAGAAAATTGAAAGATTATATGGGAGAATAATGGCATTTAGTAAAAGAATTAGGATTTTAGCTTCTTTGGTAGAACCTAATAAAAACATTGTTGACATTGGTTGTGATCATGCCTTATTGGATATTTATTTAACTCTTTATAATCATAACTCTTGTATTGCTACAGATATTAATGAAAAAGCTATTCAACATGCAAAAGAAAATATAAAAAAATATAATCTTGAGATACCTGTTTATGTGAGCGATGGTTTAAAAAATATTCCATTATTAGAGAATACAACTGGTATTATTGCTGGAATGGGAACAAATACAATTATTCAAATTTTACAAAATCAGGATTTAAATCAGTTATCGAGTTTTGTTATTCAAACAAATAATGATTATTATTTGTTGAGGAAATTTATGACCTCTATTGGGTATCAAATAGAAGAAGAAATTACTTTTTATGATAAAGGAATTCGCTATATTGCTATCAAATTTATAAAAGGCATTCAGAATTATTCCTACTTTGAATTGCTTTTGGGACCTAAATTAATGCAAAAAAAAGATAAAGAAACAATTCTTTATTTTCAAGAGCGTTACCAAGAAAATAAAAAGATAGAAAAAAAACTACCAACTCGACATTGGAAAAAGAAACTTCAATATAAATTGGAAAATAGAACAATAAAAAAGCTATTAAGAAATAGCTTTTAAGCGAAAAAAGTGGGTCCAACTTGATTTGTATTAGTTGATTCTTGTATGTTTTCATAGCTTTTTGTATCTGATTGTTCTTTATAATCATTTTCATTTATCTGAGAATTATTAGACGGAGTATCAACTTTTTTAAATTCATTCATTACTTTAAACATTGTTTTTGCATTTTTAATAATAGGAGATGCTTGTTTAATTAAAGGAATTGTTTGGTTAACAATATTTAATGTTTTTTGAGTTCCTGATAATATTGATGACATATTAATTCCTCCAAATAATCTGCTGAACATTCCTGTTTTTGCGATTTCTGTGCCTATAGGGGCGTAGGGATAACTGTAAAAATAAGGATTATAGTAATTCATATTTATACTCCTTTCTAAATTATTATATGAAAAATAAAAAAATGTTTTACATTTTTTTTTATTGTGATATAATTTTATTATGATAAGAGAGTAGGAAGAGATTGGAAGGTGCTTTTATATGCGAAAATCATTTTTGCTAATGCCGTTTATAGCCGTATATAAAATAGTTTTTGGAATTCTTAAAATACCAGTATTAATTTGCAAATATTTTTATAGGGGAGTAAAAGTTACATTAAAATTTATTTTAAATTCAATTTTTTATATTTGTTGGTGTTTCTATCAAATACCTAAAAGTATTGTAAAAGGAATAAGTAAATTGATTCCTCATTCAGTATCAAAAAAAGTATCAAATTCTTCAGAAGAATTTGATTTAAAAGAATTTGAACGATTAAGAAATTTTAAGAAAAAAACGATAAAAAAGATTAAGACAGATTATTTATTAAAAAATAAAAATAAAAAGAATGAAACGAATGTTGAAAATACTAATCAGGATGATGTGATTGTTTCTAAGCAAGCTGATGAAATATATGGTAATAGCAAAGTAAAAGTTAAAGCACCAGGCCTTGGTGAAAAAATTAAGGAATTATTTGCTGCAATTGGACGTATTCCATCTAAGATTAAACAAAAAATTAATAATAATGAGTTTGTAAAACATAGTAGAAATAAAGACATGATGAAAAGAGAAGCATTATTAATTAACTTTGAAGGTGAAGATGCTGAAAAAAGTGATGTAAAGGTCTTATATGAATATGTTGCTAAAAATCCGGAAGGAAAAATTGTAAAAGATTATTTTGAAGCATTCTCTAAAGTTGAAGTTCATTCATTTTTACTTAGTGAGGGTTACGAGGTATATAGCATTAGAACGAATAAGTGGATTCAAATGTTCCATAAAAATGCTAATACAAACAATATTCGATTTAAAACAAAAGATTTACCTTTCTTCTTAACTCAACTTTCTACATATATTAAAGCAGGTATTCCTCTAGTTGAAGCTTTAAAAATACTAGAAAAACAATATAAAAATAAAGGATATAAAAAGATTTTAAAAGCAATTATTTACGATTTGACGATGGGTGAAAATTTTAGTGAAGCTTTACTAAAACAAAATGTAGCCTTTCCTAAATTGTTAATTAATATGGTTAAAACTGCCGAAATGACTGGAGAATTACCAGAAGTATTAGATGATCAAGCTCAATACTATTCTGAGTCATTAAAAATTAAAAGACAGATGGTTACTGCAATGATGTATCCTTCTATTGTTATGATTGCTTCTATTGGAGTTGCTGTATTTATTATGATGTATGTTATTCCACAATTCGTAGAAATTTATAATTCTATGGATCCATCGGCAATTCCAAAATTTACTTTGATAGTATTAGCTATTAGTGATTTCTTGAGAAAATATATTGTATACATTCTAATTGGTTTAGTGATTTTTATTGTTTTATTTGTTTATTTGTATAAGACAATAAAAGGATTCCGAACTATTTGCCAATGGGTTATTATGAAAACGCCTTTTATAGGAACTACTGTTATTTATAATGAAGTGGCTATGTTTACGAAGACTTTTGCTTCCCTTTTAGCTCACAACGTTTTTATTACAGATAGTATGGAAGTATTAAACCGTATTACAAAAAATGAAATTTATAAAATGATTATTTTGGATACGATTACCAATTTAGCAAAGGGTGATAAAATATCAGAAGCATTCAAAGACAATTGGGCCTTTCCTGTTCCAGCATACGAAATGCTTGTTACAGGGGAAAAAACTGGTGAATTGCCTGAAATGATGCAAAAAGTAGCAGATTATTATCAACAATTACATGCCGAATCTGTTACAAGAATTAAAACTTTTGTAGAGCCAGCTATTACAATTTTCTTAACCGTAATTGTTGGTACATTAATTTTGGCTATTATTATTCCAATGTTTAGTATGTATAGTGCCGTTCAAAGTATGTAATGAAGTGGAGTGAGATTTATGGATATTTATTATTCGATTGTAACATTTATTTTTGGAGCTGTATTGGGGTCATTCTATAATGTTGTAGGTTACCGAATACCAAAAGGAGAATCATTAATAAAACCATCTTCTCATTGCACTAAATGTAATCATAAATTAGGAGCTAGTGAGTTAGTTCCTATTTTTTCTTGGATTTTTTTAGGGGGAAAATGTAAAAATTGTGGCCAAAAAATTTCAAGTTTTTATCCAATATTTGAATTTTTAACCGGATTTTTATTTTCTCTTTCCTATTATATTTTTGGATTTAGTATAGATTTTTGGATTTCTATTACATTTATATCAATGCTTTTAATCATTATTATTAGTGATTACCAAACAATGATTATTCCAGATGAAGTTTTGATTCCTTCAGGAATTTTAATCTTGATAGAACTATGGATTAAAGAGGGCAATTTTATATCAATGACTTCTCACATTTTTGATGGTATTGTTTCTTTTTTAATTATGTTAGCACTTAAAAAGCTAGGAGATTATTTATTTAGAAAAGAGTCCATGGGTGGAGGAGATTTAAAATTAATGGTATTGTTAGGATTCGTCTTAGGATGGAAAATGTCTATCATTACAATTTTTTTAGCTTCCTTTATAGGACTTCCAATATCATTAATTATTTTATATAAAAATAAAACAGATATTATTCCTTTTGGACCATTCTTAAGTGTTAGTGCTATTATCTTGTATTTAACACAAATTCAATTTGACCAAATTATTAATTTTTTTACAATGTAAGTTGACTTTTTAAATTACGTATTGTAAACTAATATTAGTTATGATAGGGAGGATTATATGAAAAAAAATTTATTAGTTTTTAGTTTATGTGCTATAGTTTTGTTTACTGGTTGTTTTGGATCAAAAAAAGAATCTTCAAAAACAGCGTCAGATGTTAAAATTGTAGAAAACAAAACAGATGATTTAGAAGCAAAAACTTATTTTACGAAAAATAATGAAGTAATTTTTGAAATTACAAATAAAGGAAAAGATATTGTTGATTATGTTAATATTGATGTAGCTTTTTATGATAATAATGGTAACTTAATGAAAACAGAAAAACAATATGTTAGAAATATTGTAGCTGGAACTACAAATTATGCTAAATTAAGCTTAGGACAAATGGATGAAAAAGGAAACACAACATTACCTGCTAAAATTGAGTTTGCTTTAAATAAAACTGTTTATTCAACAAAGTTTGAAGATGTTTATACAGATAAAGTTAGTGGCACTGTAGAAAAATCTGAAAATGAAGGAGAGTTAAATTTAACAATCAATAATACTTCAGGACAAAAATTAGATGATGTAACAGCAGCTGTAGTATTCTATAAAGATTCAAAACCTGTTGATGTTCAAACTTTCAGTTTTCAAAATGTTGATACGACTGCTAGTCAACAATTATATGTATCTACTATAGTAGATGGTGAAACAACAAAAATGTTAGATTATGATGATGCAAAAGTCGTTATTAATAATGCTTCTAAATATATTTCACAATAAAAAGCAACTTAGTTGCTTTTTTTGATTTTTTCATATACATTTTTTAGAGATTGTTCATATTTGCTTGTTACTTTTGGATGATAATATTCCCTCCCTAATAATTTATCAGGTAAATATTGTTGTTTTACCCAACTATTATGATAGTTATGAGGGTATTTATAATCAGGAGAATGAGTTTTGATATGATCTGGGACACTTCCTACATTTCCAATTTTAATATCATTTAAAGCAGCATCTAAAGCTAAATGCCCACTATTTGATTTAGGAGATAGTGCCATTTCAATTACAATGTCACCTAAGGGAATTCTTCCTTCTGGTAATCCTAATCTCTCAGAAGCTGCTATTGCAGCTTCTACTTTAGGACCAATCATAGGGTTTGCTAGCCCAATATCCTCATAAGCAATTACAGTCATTCGACGATATAGTATATCTAAATCTTCTGCTTCTATTAAACGTGCTAAATAATGTAGTGAAGCATTTACATCACTGCCACGAATTGACTTTTGAAAAGCACTAATAACATCGTAATGACCATCTTCATTTTTATCATGTATAAATGCAGGTTTACTATTTATTTTTTTTAATAATTCCATATCTATTGTATACTGATTAGAAGCATAATAGGCTATTTCTAATAAATTATAAGCATATCTTAAGTCTCCATTAGAAAGTCTAGCAATATGTATTAAACTATCTTGATTTATTTTTATGTTTGGTAAATACTCTGCAGAACATGCTTTTTGTAATCCTAATATAACTTCTTCTTCTGTTAATTCCTTCAATTCAAAAATTTGACAACGACTTCTAATAGCTGGATTAATTTTATGATATGGATTAGATGTAGTAAGGCCTATTAAAGTAATTAATCCACTTTCTAAGTAAGGAAGTAATAGATCTTGTTTATCTTTATTTAATCGATGAATTTCGTCCATAATAACGACTAAACCACCAAATAACTTTGCTTCTTCTACAACGACATCAAAATCTTTCTTATTATTGATGACAGCATTTAATAAACGATATTTTAAATGTAAAGACTCTACCATTGCTGTAGCAATACTTGTTTTACCAATACCTGGTTTTCCATATAAAATCATAGATACTAAAAAATCATTATGAATTAAGTTATAAAGCACTTGTCCTTCTTTTAATAAATGACTCTGCCCAATAATATCTTCTATTTTTTTTGGTCTCATTTTAATTGCTAAAGGTTCACGCATTTTCATCACCGATTTAATTGTAACATATTATCACTAAGAACTGTAAAGTAAAACTAAAAAAATAGAAAATATCTTTTAAAAGATGGTATAATATTACTGGATGGTAGTGAGATGATGATACATAATTTAGAATATTTAAACGAATATCTAGAGTATTTAAATATTGATAAGAAATATTCTAATAATACAATACTTTCTTATCATAATGATTTAAAAATTTATTTAAATTTTTTAAAGGAGAAAAGTGTTTTAAAAGTACAAGAAAAAGATGTTCAAATATTTTTAAATCAAGAAAGACAAGATAAAAATAGTAGAACTATCGCACATTTATTAACGGTTTTAAATAATTTTTATCAGTTTTTATTAAAGAATCAATACCTTTCTAAAAATCCCGTAGAGTATATTGAATTACCAAAATTAAAAAAAACATTACCAACAGTATTATCTCACAAAGAAATTGAATCCTTATTGGATATTGAATTAGTTACAAAATATGATTATCGAAATAAGGCAATGTTAGAACTTTTATATTCTTCAGGATTGAGAGTTAGTGAGCTTGTCAATTTAACAGTCTACGATGTTCAACTTTCAGAAAATATTGTTAGAATTATTGGAAAAGGTGGCAAAGAAAGAATTGTTCCAATTGATGATTATGCAACAAAATATTTAACAATTTATATGAATGAGTATCGTCCACAATTAATGAAGAAACAAATTACTAACGATTTATTTTTAAATAATTTAGGTAAGAAAATTTCTAGACAAGCAATGTTTAAAATTATTCAGCAAATTGCTTTAAAAAAAGGCATTCGAACGCATTTCTCACCTCATACTTTAAGACATTCATTTGCGACACACTTATTAGAAAATGGAGCAGATTTAAGAAGCATTCAAGAATTATTAGGGCATAGTAGTATATCTACTACGCAAATATATACACATGTTTCTAATCAATTTAAGAAGGAAAATTATGAATGTCATCCACATCACTAAAGGAGGAATTAATATGTTTAAAAGAGTATTTTTAATTGTTTTAGATTCAGTAGGAATAGGAGCAGCTAAGGATGCTGATAAATTCCATGATGAAGGTACTAATACATTTGGTCATACTGTAGAGAAAACTCATGTAGAATTACCAAATTTTGAAAAACTAGGCTATTTTAATATTTTAAATCATTCAAATGAACCTACTATTTCTTATTATACAAAAGCGGAAGAAATTAGTAACGGAAAAGATACTTTAACGGGGCATTTGGAAATGATGGGTGTTGTTACAGAAAAACCATTTAAAACCTTTTTAGAAACAGGATTTCCTGATGAATTAATTCGTGAAATTGAACAAATAAGTGGCCGTAAGGTAATTGGAAATAAGGCTGCTTCTGGAACAGAAATTATTAAAGAATTAGGAGAAGAACAAATAAAAACTGGAGCTTTAATAGTTTATACATCAGCCGATTCTGTATTACAAATTGCTGCTCATGAAGATATTATTCCATTAGATGAACTTTATAGTATTTGTGAAAAAGTTAGAAAAATAACTATGAAAGAAGAATGGAAAGTAGGTAGAATTATTGCTCGTCCTTATATAGGAGAACCAGGTAATTTTACAAGAACACCAAATCGTCATGACTATGCTTTAAATCCTGCTCATGAAACAGTTTTGGATTATTTAAAGCAAAATCAATATTCTGTTATTGCTATCGGAAAAATTAGTGATATATTTAACAATTGTGGCATTACAGAAAGTACGAAAACGAAAGACAATTTAGATGGTATTAATCAAATAAAAGAAACTATTCAAAGAGATTTTAAAGGACTTTGTTTTGCCAACTTAAATGATTATGATTCTAAATATGGACATAGAAGAGATGTTGAAGGATATGCAAAAGCTTTAAAAGAATTTGATGATCATTTACCTGAAATTATTTCTTTATTAAAAGAGGATGATTTATTAATGATTACTGCTGATCATGGTAATGATCCAACATTTAGAGGCACTGATCATACAAGAGAAAATACGCCAGTTATATTCTATTCTAAAAAATTAAATAATCCAAGTCGATTATCAATTTTAAAAACATTCTCTGATATTGGAGCAACTATTGCTGATAATTTTTCTGTACAAGCACCAAATGGAGAAAGTGTTTTAGATAAACTTATATAAGCCACAATTATGGCTTTTTTAATATTTTATGATATAATAGTATTTCTGAAAGTGAGATGAAAACTATGAACTCTACGTTAAAACAACATTTAAAACTAGCAAAAAAAATGATTCAAGATATAAGCTTTTTAACATCAAACTATGGATCGTTTGATCGAATTTATCCTTTTTCAAATGAAAACCTAGCGGATTGTTTTGATTTTTTTGATATAAAAAATAAAAATTGTTTATCAATTATGGGAAGTTGTGATCAGGCTTTGTAATTATACTCAAGGGGTGCTAAAACAGTTACCACTTTTGATTGTAATCCTTTAACTGAATATTATGGATATTTAAAAATAGCGGCTATTCTTTCTGAATTCAGCAATTCAAAATTTTTAGATTTTTTTAGTTGTGAAAGTGAGTATCCATTTTTCGAGAAAGAAAATAGTTTTTCAAGGCTTCAATTTTTAGAATTGAAAAAATCTTTAAATTTGCTTTCTAGTTCTAGTTTTCAATTTTGGGGAGAACTATTAAATGAATTTGATCCATTGCATGTTAGAATAGGAGGAAAACTCTTTAACTATCAGGTCAAGGAAAATATGTTACCTCATTTTATGCCTTATTTACAAAATGAAAATTATGAACATTTAATTTTAAATTTAAAAGATAAAGAAGAGGAAGATTTATTAAATTTTATTCATAGTGATATTTTAGATTTAAATTTAAAATTAAAGCAAAAATATGATTTTATATATTTATCTAATATTATGCAGTATACAAGTGTTATGTATCCTGATTACTTATCTCAACAAGATAAATTAAAAGCTTATAGACAAACAATAGAGCAATTAAGCTCTTATTTACAACCAAATGGTAAAATTGCAATTGGATACTTATATGCTTTTAACTTTGAATTGAATAATAGAAACAGTCAGTATATTTCTGATGTTCAAACTGTTTTTCCTAAAACTGATATTGAGTATTTAAGTTTCCCTTCTATTGAACAAAAAATGGAATGTATGTTGGGAAACAGTAAAAGTAAAAATATTGGTAATGATTTTTGTTTAGTTTATACTAAAAGATAATATTCAAACATATTCTTAAATGGTGATAATATGGAGAATACAACAGTGGCTTTGACGTTATCTCTTATAGCAGGGTTATCTACTATAATTGGTAGCATTTTTATTTTTTTTAAGAAGGATAAAAGTATTTTATTGAATTCTTTTGCTTTTGCTGCAGGTGTTATGATAACGGTATCTTTAATTGATTTGATTCCAGAGTCATTCTCTTATTTATCAACTTATTATTATCCCTTTCCGGCATTATTATTTGTTTTAATTTGTTTTGTTATTGGTGTTCTTATATCTTCTTTTATTGATTATTATATACCAGAAAATAATCCAATCTATAAAATTGGAATCATTTCTTTAATTGCTATTATTATGCATAATATTCCGGAAGGAATGGCAACTTTTATCGCTAGTAATACAGATATTAAGCTAGGAATTACGCTTACTATTGCTATAGCACTTCATAATATTCCAGAAGGTATTACAATAGCTCTACCAATTTTCTATTCTACAAAAAGTAGAAAAAGAGCTTTATTATATACAACAATAGCAGGATTATCAGAATTTTTTGGAGCTCTTATTACTTGTATATTTTTAAAGGACTATATTACTTACAAGTTTATGGGATATTTGTTAGCAATTATTGCCGGAATCATGATTCAAATTTCTTTTTATGAATTATTGCCAGAAGTTTGGAAAGCAAGGCAGAAGAGAGGAATTTTATACTTTTTATTAGGCTCTATTATCATGTTTTTAAGTATTAAAATAATCTAAAAAAAAGAGACTCTTCGTCTCTTTAATTTTGGGTAAAATCCTTTACAATCTATTTTAATTCAAATGAATGATCATCGTTTTCATCTAATGAAAATGATTTAGAATCTTCTTCAAATCCTACATTGTGATTTGAATTTTTAATGTCGTTTGATCTTTTACAATTATTTATTGTTTTAGAATTTTTATTCAAACTATTTTTAACATTATTAGATTGTCTATTACTATTTTTTTTCATTTTTATCACCCAGTAATATTGTTACCCAACGATAATAAAATATGTATTTAATTGAATGGAAAATTTTGGCTTTTTTTGATATACTGAACATAGAGGTGTATAAGTTATATGAAACAATATCAATTTTTTGAAGAATATCAAAAACAAAATATTTATAATCAAATGTTAAAATTTCTTATTAAAATTAGTATCATTCCTGCATTAATATTTACATTCGCTGCTATTGTATTTCGATTAAATGCAATAACACTTTTTTGCTTAATTTGTTTTTTAGTAATTGCTTATTTTATTTTTTGTATTAATTTTATAAATAAAAAAAGAGGGGAGTGTAGGGGAAAAGAAAATGAATTTTTAAAAAAATTATTAAAGAAATATGATTATTATTCTGAAAGAAAAATTAATATTTTAATAAAAATATGTGAAGAAGAGATTTTAATAAAGAAAGAAAAAAAGCAATTATTAATCTCGATTGTTATGTTCATACTACCATTTTTTATTTCTATCATCGCTCTATTTCAAATTCAAGAAAGAACTAAATTAGTCATTTTTTTGACTATTTCATTAATAATATTGTTAATTATTTTAATTCTTTATTATTGTTTTAAATATATTAATAGCTATATTAGAGCATTGCATAATAAAATAGAATTAGATTATGATGGATTAAAAAATGAATTGTATGATATATTATTAATAGAATCCTTTCAAAGTAATAATATATTAAGCATAATTAAAAATCTATTTAAATAAAATTTATTAGTTAACATAATATACACTGTCTAGAAGTTTTAATTAACATAATAAAAGGAAGTGAATTAAATGGATATTAATACTCTTATATTTATTGGTATATTATGTTTAATATTTGGTATAGTATATATTATTATTTATATATATTTTGAACTTAGAAAGCCAAGTAAATATCAAAAGAAATATGAACAGTTGTTAGATTTTAATAATTTTATAATAAGAAATTATACTATGAAAAGTGAAGAAAAAATGATATTGTCTTATTTAAAACATAAGAATAAAGAGAAAATAGAATTAAAAAATAATATAGATATAGAGATGTTTAAGGAAGATGTATTGTCTGATCTTGATTTAATGTAGAAACGGAAGTGAAACAAATGAATGATAAATATGGAAATAATGAATTAATTGAAACTACTAAATGTCTTTTTACAAATAAATGTATTAGTTATGATTCTGAATATTATTTTGTGTTAAATGGTGAAAGAGTAAAGGCTGATGAATGTTTTTCTAATGTTTTTGGTTATTCTTCTTGTACATATAATGATATAGAATATAAAAATATTTCGTATGAAAGAATAGAAAAAGGCTATCATTATGAAAATGCTCAATATTATTTGTTTATAATACCTTTAATTGGTTTAGGAATGATGGTTTTATCTATTAAATTTTTATTTAAATTTTTGCGAGGTTATTAATGTATAAAAGGTTATTTTTAATGTATGAATGGTAAAAGCACGTTAAATACGTGCCTTTTTTGATCATAAAAAAATACCAGGCGATTGATTTTCCCCGGAGCCTGGTATTTTTTAATTTTAATAGTTTTAATTTTATTTAATTAAATCATCTTCAAAATATATATTTCCACATTTTGAACACATCATTTGTATTATTGTTGGATCACAACCTGTTAAAGACATTTCTTTACAATTAGGACATTCTATATTATCTTCTATTATTTTTTCTATTGCATATCTTTCTTTATCTTCTTTTGTTGTTCCACACATTTCATCAAATACATCTATTTGTAAATCTTCTTTTTCTAATAGTTTGTTTAATTTTTCTTGTGTCATTATACATCTTTCCTTTCTAAGTCTTTTATTTGAAATTTTTCTTTTCCGTTATCAAAATAGATTTTATAGCCACAATTATTTGCTATTTGTTCAATGTTTTCAAATGATATAATTCTTTGCTCGTTTTCATATCTTGATAAATTTTGTTGACTTATTTCTAATATTTTGGCGAGTTGTTCTTGTTTCCATCCGTTTTTTATTCTCATATATTTTAATGCTTTTCCTATCATAACAATCTCCTTGATTAAAATATACCATTATGGTGTATTTTTTTCTTGACATACACCAAATTGGTGTAATATAATTAAGATGTAAATATACCATATTGGTGTATTTGTCACTTATAAAAGATTAAGGAACACATTGAACATTATTTGAAATGTAAATCCTTTTTAGATTTTGTTTCACTTCCTTTCATAGAAATTAAAAAATTATCAATAAATACTTGACAAGATTAATTTCCTTGATCTTTTATAAAAAAATAAATTGTCTTATCGAAAGACTAGAAAGGAACAGAGAAAATGAAAAATGCTGAAATAAGAATTATACGAGCAGAATTAGAACATTGGCCAAATAAAACAACTGGCGAAGTTAAAGATATGACTAAAATACTTTATGCTATTAAAATGGCAGATTCTGACAATGTAGTGGGGCAATCAATATTGAAATGCTATAAACAAGGCAATTTGTTAGAAACTTTAAAACCTTTAATTTTAGCTAAATCAATGGCAACAATTGAAGAAAGACCTACTGAAAATGGTAGTAAGTATGTATTACTTCAATTAAATGGTAAAAACCTTTAATGATACCAAAATTTTTAATAGTATATCGTACTAGTAAAAAAGAAATAAAAGATTGTCTTGTATCTTCTATTTTATTTAAAAAAATAGGTGATATTGATAACCGTGGTTGGATCATTTTAGACATACAAGTATTTTATAAAGGCTCTTTTATAAAATTAGAGCGTTATAAAGAAATTTTAGAAAAAGAAAGAATAAAACAAGGGCGAATTTTAAAAAGAAAAAACAAAAGAAATAGACAAACTGAAATTATCATCTTAGAAAAAACTCGTTACTTTTTTAAATAGTTATAAAGGCATTTATGCTTTTATATAGATTTTAGAGAAAGGTAAGGTGCAACTTAGATATGTTAAATACTTTAACAGCAGCAACTTCAGAACAAATTACCGCAGTTCTAGATGTATTAAAAACTATCGCTGAGTACTTTCTAAATATGGTTAGTACAATTGTTGGTGTAGTAATGGAAAATCCATTATTATTAATTCCAATCGGCGTAGTAATGTTAAGAACAGCAATCTCTGTTTTCCGTTCATTATTTTAATGAACAAGGGTAATGGGAAGAATTATTCTTCCCTTTTACTCAATAATTTGGAGGTTTAAAAATGTATTATTTAGATGTTTTAAATATAAAAGATAATAAAAGATTTCGTATGAAATTTGCTACAGAATTTGAAAGAGATAAAATGAAAATAAAATTAAGATATAGTCATAAATTAATATGCTTGAGTTAGAAGAAATATTTAAAAGTATTGATGAAGAAATAGAAAAAATAAAAAAGGCACTTAACGAGGGGAAAATTAAGTGTTAGCGTTTTTATTTGGTATATCAGTTACTTTTAATATTATATGTATTATCTTAATTATCTCTTTCATAAAGATAAAGTCTGATCGTGATTTTTTCAATAGTGACTTTATTGTAGATAAGGAACAAGCTAAATCTTTTTTATCTGATGATAAAAAGTAGGTGTGATATGAATAAAAAAATTTTGTTTTCTATTTTTATTGGTTTTTCTTTATTTATGTTCTTTGATAATGTAAAGGCAGCTACAACCGAAATAACATTAAATACGGCTATTGATCAAAAAGAATTATTAAATAATTTCTTTGTAACAAAAGAAGAAATTGGTGTTGATGAAACTAGTTTTCAAAATGCTATTAAGGCATTTAATATTGATACAGATAAATA
>URDT01000004.1 GCA_900546745.1 uncultured Mycoplasmatota bacterium
TGCTTTAGTTCATGATATAATTCCTCTATCCATAAAAAATTTTTTAAGTATGTTACTGCAATATCGTAACAATACTGATATTTTTTCATAAGATAGTAAATTGCCTCATTTTTTATTTTTCCAAAATAATGATTGACAAATTCTTGCTTTGTCATTATTTTTAGATTAATAAGTTTTCTTTTACTAGAAAAATATTTTAAGACTTTATTTTTATTTTCCGTGATTATTAAATCACCATTATTTACCTGTTCTAACATTTTATCACTAACTTTCATTATTTATTGTATCACAAATTATTTCATCAATATATGCTTTTTGAGGCTCTAATTATCAAGAATAAAAAAAATCACTAAATTGATTTTTCTTTTTTATTTTTCAAATTTTCTAGTTCAGCTATATAGTTTTGTTTTAATAAACTATCCATATACCCATCTAAATTAACAATTAGATTTTTACACTTCACTAATTCTCTTATGTTTTTATTATTTTTGCATATTTAGAAAATTCGTCTAAATTTTTGATATGAGTCTTTCTATTAGGATTATTAAGTTCTTTTTTTAATATTTCATTGAGTTGGTTATAATTCATCTTTTTTCTCTTTATCAATATATTTTTGAATTTCTCTTTGATTTTTTAATATCTCATCTATTTTATTATGTAATTCCTCTATAATTAACTCACTTTTTACATCTGTATAATAATCATTCTGATTTCTTAAACTATCTTTTTTTGATTGACGATTTTGGCTCATCATAATAATTGGAGCTTGAAATGCAGCTAAACAAGATAATAATAAATTTAATAAAATAAATGGATATGGGTCTATTGCATTGTTTTTTAATATAATGGTATTTAGTATAATCCAAAATGTTAAAAATAAAGCAAATAATAGAATAAAAGTCCAACTACCGGCAATTGCTGAAAATTTATCTGCTAATTTTTCTCCAAACGTTAAATTAGATTCTTCTTGTTTTTCCACATCTACAGCAATTGGTTTATCTACTAATAAATCTAACAATTCATCTTCTTCTGCTTTTGTAATTTCTTGTTTTAATAAAATATTAACAATCTCTTTTCTAGTTTTATTTTTTTGCATATTAACACCTCTAAAAAAATTATACACCTATGTTGTTTATTTTTAATAGATTAAAGTAAAAAAGAGGATTATTTTTTCCTCTTAATTTTTGAATAAAACATTTTTAAAAATAACCAAATAGTAAATAGTGCTGCTAAAAGGAGATAAAGATAAAATATAAATGGTAATTTTCCTTTATTCATTACAGCCATCACACTAATTCCAATAATGAACGCTAAATCTAATATTGTTATAATTGCTTGATGAAAAATATCTTCTATACGGTTCATTTGATTTTTTGAATCATTTAATTCCATTTGAAATCTTAATTCTCCATTATTAATTCCTCTTAATAATGAAAGTGTCTCATTAGGGATAGAACATAAAGAATTCCCGTTTTGCAATATCTTTACAAATTCTCTTTCTAGCACATCTTTTGTGATCAATTTTTTTGCTTTTACTCTATTTTTTAAAACTTGCATCAGATTAATACTAGGGCTTATTTCTTCTAATACCCCTTCAATTACAACAATACCGCGAATTAACATTGAAATATCTTTCGGTAAAGTAATGGAATTGGAATTTAATAATTCAAACATATCTCTGGCAAATTCTTTAATATTTATATCTGATATTTCTGTGGTTTTATTTTTATTTAAAACTGTTTTAATATCATTTTTTAACTTCATATAGTCGATATCATTGGAACTAGTATCCATAGAAACTAATATATGAGCTATTTCAGATGTATTATTTGAAATAATAGCATTAATACAATCATTTAATAAATTTTTATTTTTAATAGTTAATGTCCCCATCATGCCAAAATCAAGATAAACAATTTTGCCATCTTGAATTTTGATGTTGTCGGAATGAGGATCAGCATGATAATATCCATCATCAATTGCTTGCTTAATATAATTATCTGCTAGTTTATTAGCAATTTCATTCATGTCATATCCTAATGAATTTAATTTTTCTGTTTCATTAATGAATGGAGCATCAATATATTCCATTATTAATACATAAGGTGTAGAAATATCTTTATATACTTTTAATGGTTTTATATAAGCTATATTTTCATTGTTATTTTTAAATCTTTCTATATGATTTGCTTCTATTATAAAGTCCATTTCCTCTTTGGCAGAATCATACATTTCATCAATAATAGCTTGCAAATCCACAATATTACCAAACAATTTATCTAATTTTAAAATAGAAATAGCCTTTTTTAATAATTTTGTGTCTAACGTCATCATCTGATAAATATTAGTTCTTTGAATTTTAACAGCTACTACTTCTTTCGATTTTAAAACACCTAAATGAGTTTGTGCAATAGAGGCGGAACCAATAGGTGTTTCGTCAATAGATTCAAAAATTTCATTAAATTTGCCATTATATTCTCTGTTTAATATTTCAAAAACTTCCTCTTTATCCATTGGCTTTACAGAACAACGCAGTTTTTTTAATTCATCTGATATAGAAGCTGGTATTAAATCACTTCTAGAAGATAAAATCTGCCCCATCTTCACGAATGTTGGTCCTAAATCTTCTATTGTTTCCCTAATATTTTGAGGCGATTTATCTTTTAATAAATTATGCTTGTTAATAATAGAGATTATTTCTTTTAAACGAGTAGTTTCATTATTCATCTTTTTTTGATTTTGTTTCCTTTAATAATTTCATAATTTCATTTTTTTCTTCTTTTGACATTTTTTGAATTGCCTCTTTTACTTCTTCTGTTGTCACTTCTTTATTTTCTACAACAACGGTAACGTTTTCTTTAATTTTTTCTTCAATATTATGTTTTAATTCTTCATTGGCAACTTTTCCTTCTTCGTAAATTTTTGTGCCTTTTTCTAATAATTCATTCTTTATTTCTTTTGCTTTATCAGTGGTAAGAGACATTGCGCCTAATCCCATTAGCATAATGTTTTTTAATTCTTCTTTCATATTATTCCTCCTATATTTTTTATTATAGCACTCTATTATATTTTTATTCAATAATGACTATTAGTCATTTACATTTGTTTAACAACTAAAAAAATAGATAATCAATTATCTATTTCCGAATTTTTCTTTTGACTGTTCAATTTTTTGTTGTTCTACTTGTTCTACTTGATACCAACCTTTTTGTTCCATAAAAGTAAATATTTCATTTTGTAGGTCTAAACATTCATTTAAAGTATTATGAAAAGCTTTATGAATATCAGGTGTTGAAGATTCTACACTTCCATGATACAAAATATCGCTAATATTTTTAGTAGATGTTAAGATTGTGTTCATAATTAATTTTGATTCCATATTTCCTCCTATTTCATTAAAAGTTTAAACATTGTATTATAATGCATCTGATATTTGTTTTCTAAATATATTATAAAATTCTTAATATCAGTTTCTGGAATTTCATTTGAAATATCACTGCAAAAATTTTCTAAAATTTGTTCATGAGATAAAACATCCTCAATGTAAAGTAATTCCTTTTCTGTCATCATTTCATCACCTATTGTTATTATGTTTTTATTTTATTTTTTTATTCAAAAAAACTATAACTTATCTGGGTTATAGTTATTTACATATTTTTTTAATTCGTTCATTTTTTCATCTAAGGCTTCAATGTCTAAAGAACAATGATACATTTCTTTTTTTACTTCTTCTGGTATTTCTTTAAATTTATATTGTATTTTATGATCTAGACTTGCCCAAAAATCCATAGCAATTGTTCGAATTTGAATTTCAGCATCGATATATTCTGTTTTATTATCTACGAAAATTGGGACTTCAATAATCAAGTGATAACTAATATATCCTGTATCTTTTGGATTTGCTATATAGTCTTTTTCTTCTTTTATCTTAAATTGATTTGATTTTTTTATTAGGTTTACAACTTCGTAAACATCTGTTAAAAAGGAACAAACGATACGAACTCCTATCATATCATGAACATGTTTTCTTAAATTATTTACAGTAATTTCGTAATTTTTTCTTTCTAGTTTTTTGATTGCGCTATCTTGACTTTTAATTCTAGATTTGACATGTTCCACAGGATTGTATTTTGTTTTAAATACATGACCTTTAATTAATATATCTAATTCTGTCTCTAACATTTCTAGAGCAAATTCATATTTTAAAAGTGTTTCTTCTAATAATTGTTGTTCTCCAGGTTTAAATTTTTCCACAATATCACCATCCTTAACGGTATATGTATTTTAACACTGATTTTTATTTCGTGCAAATTTTAAAATAGAGCCATTATTTTGACTCTATTTTAAAGATATAATCAGTATCATAATCTATGATAACTTTATTTCCATATTTTAATTCATCATTAATAATCATCTTAGATAGTTCTGTTTCTACAATGTGACTTACAAGTCTTTTTAATGGACGTGCACCATAGTTTACATCAAATCCTTGATCGATCATATTTTTTCTAGCAGAATCTGTTAATTCTATATGGATATTTAAATCTATTAATCTTTTTTCAATATCATGAATAATTTTATCTAGAATTTTAGAAATACTATCTTTATTTAATGGATTAAATACAATAATTTCATCTACACGATTAATAAATTCTGGACGGAAAAATTTCTTTAGTTCTGGCATTACTTGATCTGTATTACCATCTAATATATATTCGCTTCCTAAGTTTGAAGTCATAATAATAATTGTGTTTTTGAAATCAACAGTACGACCATTAGAATCTGTAATTCTACCATCATCTAATATCTGAAGTAATAAGTTTAGTACTTCCGGATGTGCTTTTTCGATTTCATCAAATAATACTATACTATAAGGATTTCTTCTAACAGCTTCTGTTAATTGTCCTCCTTCATCATATCCAACATATCCTGGAGGAGAACCTATCAATCTGGAAGTAGAGAATTTTTCCATATATTCACTCATATCAATACGAATCATATGTTTTTCATCATCGAATAGTTCATAAGCAAGTGTTTTAGCAATTTCTGTTTTTCCTACACCTGTTGGTCCTAAGAATATAAAGGAACCAATTGGACGATTTGGATCTTTAATTCCACTTCTTGATTTTAAAATTGCTTCACTTACTAATTTTAAAGCTTCATCTTGACCAATTACTCGTTTTTTCATGTTATCTTCAAGATGAAGAAGTTTTTCTTTTTCACTACTCATTAATTTTGAAATTGGAATATTCGTCCATCTAGAAATAACAGATGCAATATCATTTGGAGTAACCGTATCACTTAAGATTTTATTTTTTTCTTTGCTATTTAATTCTTGTAGTTCACGTTCTAGTTTTGGAATTTCGCCATGTCTTAAGATTGCGGCTTTTTCTAGATTATATTCATTTTCTGCTTGTTCTAGATCAAAATTAGCCTTTTCTAATTCTTTTTTCTTCGATTTAATTTGATTATTAATTTGTTTTTCTTGATTCCAAGAATCTGTTAATTCTTTTTCTTCTTTGGTCAACTTTTCTAATTCTTCGTTAATTTTTTCCATTCTTTTCTTTGATAATTCATCTTTTTCTTTTTTGATTGCCTGTTTTTCGATTTGAAGACGCATTATTTTTCTGGTTAATGTATCAAGGTTTGTTGGAACGGAATCCATTTGAACACGAATAGTTGCACAAGCCTCATCTACTAAATCAATTGCTTTATCAGGTAAGAAACGATCCGTTATATAACGATTTGACAAAGTTGCTGCGGAAATTAATGCTTTATCTTGAATAGTAACTCCATGATGAATTTCAAATCTTTGTTTTAATCCTCTTAATATAGTGATTGTATCTTCAACTGTTGGTTCACTTACTATAATTTTTTGGAAACGTCTTTCTAGGGCTCCATCTTTTTCAATATATTTACGATATTCATTTAGTGTAGTAGCACCAATGACATGAATTTCACCTCTTGCTAACATTGGCTTTAATATATTTGATGTATCCATTGCACCTTCCATATTACCAGAACCTACAATTGTATGAATTTCATCGATAAACATGATGATGTTTCCTTCGGATTTTTTGATTTCATTTAAAACATTTTTTAGTCTTTCCTCAAATTCTCCTCGATATTTTGCTCCCGCTATCAATGAAGCCATATCTAATTCCCAAATAGTTTTATTTTTTAAGCTATTAGGAACATCCCCTTTTACTATTCTTAAGGCTAGTCCTTCAATAATAGCTGTTTTACCGACACCGGGTTCACCAATTAATACTGGATTATTTTTGGTTTTTCTAGATAAAACTCTAGTGATTCCTCTAATTTCTTCATCACGACCAATTACAGGATCAATTTTACCTTTTTTTACCTCTTCGATGATATTACGTCCATATTTTTCAAGAACATTTTCTTCTTTTTCATTTGTATTAAACATATCATCACCTCTTTCTAATTCTGTATTATACTCTTAAATTAGCACTTGTCAAGTAAGAGTGCTAAAATATGACAAATTTTATATTTTTTCAATTAATTTTTTATAATTTTTCCATAACTCTTTTACAAATATTGATTGATTTTTATTTGGTATTAATAAATAGATTTTGTTTTTTGTACGTGTAAGTGCTACATAAAAAAGTCTTCTTTCTTCATCATATGGATATTTTGCGGAAGATTTTGACACAAGCCTTAATATCTTATTATTTTTAATTTGACTTGGAAAACCTAACAATTCATCCTTCATATTAATAAGAATTACATTTTCTTCTTCTAATCCTTTTGATTTATGTACTGTTAAGTAAGTTATTTTAATATTATCATCTAATTTATAAATAATTTCATTCTCTTTTACTTTAAAATACCTATAATCCAATACGGAGTGAATATCTTTATTATTTCGTCCTAACACTAAAATTGGTTTTTGCGTTTCTTTATAAATTTTCTTTATTAATTCTTGAAATTGTTGCTTTAAATTCACATAATTTACAAAGACAATTGGTTTATCTATTCTCTTACTAGATTTTAAATTTTTCTTTAGTTGTGCTTTATTTTTCATTACGAATTTTCCTGCAACTTGAATCAATTCTTGGCTATTTCGATATGTATTTTCTATTCTCATGACTTTAGAATCTTTAAAATAAGAATTAAAATTTAAAAATAAGGATAAATCACAACCTGTGAAACGATATATAGATTGAAAATCATCTCCTACCACCATTAATTTAGCATTTGTAAAATTTAATATTTCTTTTACTAAGTTAAATCTTACAAGTGAAGTATCTTGATATTCGTCAATCATTACATATTGAACTTTCTCACGGTACCCTTCTTTTTGGATTTTTTCCGTTGCTCTTATTAACATATCATCAAAGTCAATTTCGTTGTTTAGTTTTAAATATTCTTCATATTCTAAATAACAATTTAAAATAAGTGTTAATATGGATTTTTCTTTTTTATATGAAAAAGATTTTTTAATTTTTTTAGAAAACTTTATAAAATCGTTTAGTTCATAGTTATTACATTTAAATAAGTGAATAAAAGTGGATATTAAGCGTTGTAACAAAATAATTTTGCTATCACCTTTTTCATAATTTTTAATATATTCTTCTTTATTTTTTAATGAAAAATATTTTAGAGTTAATGACATTATTTCTGGATAATTTAATATTTTTGTTTTAAAGAATTCGTCAATAATATAATCTAAAGTACTAGGATCTGCTATAGTATAGTTATGATCTTCTTTCAAAATATTGAGCGCTAATTTATGAAAAGTATAGACAGGAATTTCAAAGTTAAATTCGTTTTTTATTTTTTCTCTTAGGCTATCAGAAGATGCTTTTGTGAATGAAATACAAATAATTTCATTTGGTGAAATATTTTTTACCTTTACTAAATAATAAATTTTTCCTAATATAGTTAGTGTTTTTCCACTTCCTGCTCCTGCAACAACTAATAAATGATTGCTTTCATCTTCGACAATTGCTTTTTGTTGATTATCTAAATCATATCCACATATTTTTTGATTCATTATATCACCAAGAAAATTATATAAATTTTTATTTCTTTTTCAAGTTTTCAATTTTAAATATTGGATTTTATTTTTTTATAAATTGATTGTTTTCGATAATTATTTTTTTATTTTGGAATATTTTATTTATTAATTATAATTTTTAACAAAAAAACTAACCTATTTCTAGATTAGCAATTTATCTTGATCGAAAAAATCGAACATATTTCAATATGGGGCGCGGTAAGGGGATCGAACCCTTGCATAACGGAACCACAATCCGCCGTGTTAACCACTTCACCAACCACGCCATGTAACATTCGTTACACGATATATTTTATCAATAAATTTATTTTAACGCAACCCTTTTTATAAAATTAATAGAATTATTTATAGTTTAATACCCAATCAACATTTAACCTATCACATACAATAAACAAGAGGAGGATAAATATGTATAATTATGATTCAGTTCAAAATTACTATGAATATTTAAATAATAGTAATTCAAATATGAGAAATGATTATTATAATTACAAAAATAATAATTATAATCAACCACTATATACAGAAGACGCAGATGCTTCTAAACTATATGATCCATATCAAGGATTTATTAGAGGAAATATGTATCCTAATCTTTATAATGGATATAAAATTAATCCTACTGATATTACTCCTGCCAATGATCAAGCACAATTACTTACCTATCTTGATGCTTTATGCTTCGCAATGATTGATATTAATCTATATCTTGACGTTTATCCAGATGATAAAGATATGATTTCTTTATTCAATCAATATCGAACAGAAGCTAATAAATTAAAAGAAGAATATCAAAACAAATATGGTCCTATCTTAACAGATAGTAATGCTAACAATCGTTATCCATTTGCATGGATTAATAGTCCTTGGCCATGGGAAAAATAAATAGAAAGGAAAAAGTAATATGTGGATTTATGAAAAAAAATTAGAATATCCTGTTAATATTCGTAAAAAAGATTTAAAAATGGCAAAATACTTGATGTCTCAATATGGAGGACCTACAGGAGAATTAAGTGCTGCCTTACAATATTTAAACCAAAGATTTACAATGCCAGATGATAAGGGAAAAGCTTTATTAACTGATATTGGTACAGAAGAATTAGCTCATATTGAAATGATTGCTTCAATGGCGTACCAACTAATGAAAGATGCTAGTGTAGATGAATTAAAAGCTGCTGGATTAGGTGGCATGTTTGCTCAACAAGATTCAGCATTATTTCCAAGTGATGCAGCTGGAATTCCATTTACAGCAGCGTACATCAATACAACAGGTGATTTTATTGCTGACCTAGAAAGTGATATGGCTGCTGAACAAAGAGCAAGAGCAACCTATGAACATCTTATGGATTTAACAAATGATCCTGATGTATTAGGACCTTTAGCTTTCTTAAGACAAAGAGAGATCATTCACTATCAAAGATTCAAAGAACTTAGAAATTATTATTTAGAAAAACAAATTCAAAGAAAAAACTCTTAAATATTAAGAGTTTTTCTATTGTGCATTTGTTTTATTATTTCTTTCAGCTTTTCTTTTATCGCGACATTCTTTACATCTTACAGGTTCATTTGTAAAACCTTTTTCTTGATAAAATTGTTGTTCACCAACTGTAAAAATAAATTCTTTACCACAATCTTTGCAGACAATTTTTTTATCTTCCATTTTAGTACCTCCTTTTTGATATTTGATTGAATAAATTAGATCTCAAAAAGGGAAACTAAAAATATTAATCATTATTATATTACCATAATATGTAATATTTTTCAAATTATGATAAAAAAAGTTTATCTGGTGTTGTATGAAATACCTTTGCTATTTTAATAGCCATTTCATATGATAATTTTCTTTTCCCATTTTCTATTAAACTATAATGAGAAGGAGAAATTCCTATTTTAGAAGATATATCATATATCGTTAGTTTTTGCTTGATTCTTAATTTTTTTAATTTCTCTGTATTATACATACTACCACCCTATTTCAATAATATCACTTAATAGACTATTAGTCTATATTAATTAAAACTTATTTATGAGAAAATAGTATTGGTGATAGTATGTATAAAGAAGATATTTATAATATTGTAGGAAAGAATATAAAAAAATATAGAAAAGAAAATGATTTAACACAAAGACAATTAGCTGAAAAATTACTTTTATCAGAAAGTTTTATTGCTAAACTAGAATCTAGTACACATCAAACAATTTCGTTAGATACTTTAGAGCAAATAGCTAATGTGTTAAATATCAATATAAAAGACTTATTCGATAAAGAATAAGTCTTATTTTTTATTATCAAATTTTTTTCTTTCATTTGTGTTCAATATTTTCTTTCTCATTCTAATAAAGTTTGGAGTAACTTCTACATATTCATCACTATTAATATAATCCAAACAATATTCTAGAGTTAACGCTCTTGGTCTTTTTAATACAACTGTATGATCTTTTCCAGCACTTCGTGTATTTGTTAAGTTCTTTCCTTTTACAACATTTACTGCTAAATCATTTTCATGAGTATGTTCTCCGACAATCATCCCTTCATAGATATCTACACCTGGTTCAACAAACATAACTCCTCTGTCTTCTAATTGACCTAAAGCGTAAGCTGTTGATTTACCATTTTCCATAGAAACTAATACTCCTAGTTTTCTTTCACCAACAGTTCCACCAGCTAATGGAGCATATTCTCTAAAAGTATGATTAATGATTCCATATCCTTTTGTCATTGTCATAAATTCAGTAGAAAAACCAATTAAACCTCTTGAAGGAACAATATATGACAAGCGAACTTGATTTTCACTATTATGCATATTTTCCATTTTTCCTTCACGATTTCCTAGTGCTTCGATTACATTACCGACATATTCTTCAGGAACATCAATTTGAACATCTTCATATGGTTCACATTTTACACCATCAATTTCTTTAATAATAACTTCTGGTTTAGAAACTTGAAGTTCAAATCCTTCACGGCGCATATTTTCAATTAAAATAGATAAATGTAGTTCTCCACGACCAGATACGATAAATGATTCACTATCATTTGGTGCTACTTTTAAAGATACATCTCGTTCTGTTTCTTTTAATAATCTTTCTTCTATTTTCCTTGCTGTTACTATTTTTCCATCTTTTCCAACAAATGGAGATGTATTTACTCCAAAAGTCATTTGTAAAGTTGGTTCATCAATACGAAGTCTAGGTAAGGCATCTTCTTTTCCTACTTCGCAAACAGTTTCACCGACTGAAATATCTGGAAGTCCTGAAATAGCGATAATATCTCCTGCTTCTGCTTCATTAATTTCAATTCTTTTAAGTCCCATATAACCAAACATTTTTGCAATTCTAAATTGTTTAATAGTGCCATCTAAACGTACACAAGAAACCATTTCATTTGTTTTAATTTTTCCTCTTTTAACAACACCAATACCAATTCTTCCAACAAAATCATTATAATCTAGTAATGCCGGTTGAAATTGTAATGATCCTTCTATATTTACATCAGGTGCTGGAATATAGTCTACAATAGTATCTAGGATTGGATCCATTCCTGGTTTTTGAGTAGCAACATCTGCTTCATAACTTGAAGTACCATTAATTGCTGAAGTATAAATTACTGGGAATTCCAATTGGTCTTCATCTGCACCAAGTTCAATAAATAAATCTAAAACTTCATCTACTACTTGAGATGGTCTTGCTGTTGGTTTATCGATTTTATTTACAACAACAATTGGAGTAACTCCTGCTTCTAAGGCTTTTTTAAGTACAAATCTTGTTTGAGGCATTGTTCCTTCAGAAGCATCTACAACAAGTAAAACACCATCTACCATATTCATGATTCTTTCTACTTCTCCACCAAAATCAGCATGTCCTGGAGTATCTAGAATATTAATACGGCATCCGTTATGATCAATTGCTGTTGGTTTTGCTAAAATAGTGATTCCTCTTTCTCTTTCGATATCATTAGAATCCATTACTCTAATTTCAACATTTTCATTTGCTCTAAATGTACCAGAGCATTTTAACAATTGGTCTACAAGTGTAGTTTTACCATGGTCAACATGGGCAATAATTGCAATATTTCTTATATTTTTCATAAGATTCCACTTCCTTAATCCATGGTATTATAGCATAATTATAAGAATATTGTAAATAAATTTTGATTGGATTAAAAAGATTTGTTTTTAAATTCAGTTAAATGTATAATAAAATTGGTGGTAGTATGAAAAAAATAAGTATATTGATGATAACTCTATTAGTTATTTTTATTCCTATTCCAATATTTGCTTCTGAAAGAATAAACGTTACTTTAAATAAATGTGTAGATGGAGATACTGCTTGGTTTAATTTGGAAAATAAAAAAATTAAAGCTAGATTTTTGGCAATTGATACTCCAGAATCTACAATTAGAGTTGACCCTTATGGAAAAGAGGCTAGTGAATTCACTTGTAATTTACTTACTAATGCAGCTCAAATTCAAATCGAATATGATAATAATTCTGATAAACAAGATAAATACAATAGGAAGTTAGTATGGGTATTTGTTGACGGAAAATTACTTCAAGAACAAGTTGTAAAAGAAGGACTTGCCGAAGTAAAATATATCTATGGAGATTACAAATATCTTAACGATGTGAATAATGCCTTACAAGAAGCAAAAAAAAAGAAACTAAATTTATGGAGTGATAATGAAAGTGACAATACCTATGATTATTTAATTGTTGGAATTGGTATTTGTGTCGTTATTATTATGATTTTTTTAAATAAGACTTTTCGAAAAAATTTCGTAAAGAAATTTAAATCTTTAACAAAAAAAGAATTTAAGAAATCTCTTAACAAATTAAAATAGAAGAATATTCTATTTTTTTATTCTAAAACATTCTTAATTTTTATATGATGGTTATTTTCATAGACAGTTAATTTTTCATTAATGTCTAATGTTGCTAATAAGATATCCTCTAAATTATATCCTTTTACCTTTAATTCTTTTAAAAGCCATTGTTTTGATTTATTCATATTATTTAAATTCTTCATCATGATTCTTCCATCAATAATCACGTTAGCGCATAAATCTTGTAAAGTAGGTTTTAAATTCATATCATTCATTGTTACAGGATTGTATTCTGGTTTTAACATAATACTAATTTTACCATTTACTTCCATAATAGCATATTCGATCTGGCTAATATCAAATGTTCCATTATTTCGACATTGTTCTAATAAATCATTAATATCTATATTTAGTTTTTTCATATTTTCTTTTATAATTTTTCCTTCTTGTATTATGATGGTAGGAGTACCAATTAATAGTCTTCTTAAAATAATACTTTTCATAGTTAATCTAGAAACTAACCAAGAAATAATTCCAAAGGTAAAAATAGCTACTACACCATTAATGTACTGATTATTTAATCCCATAGTCATTTCTGCTGTAAAATTTCCAATTGATATTCCAATTACGTAGTCAAATAAACTAAGTTCTGATACTTGTTTCTTACCTATTAATTTTGTAATTAGAAATAATGTAAGTAAAGAAAATAAACTACGTGGAATAATTGATAAAGCTTCTTGTATATCCATAGTATCACCTATTATTAGGCTTTACTATTTTTATTGAAATATACAAAAAAAGGTTATTACTTTAACCTTTTTTGAAATTTTTTTCTAATTTCTTCATGATCAAATACTACATTTGTTTTCATAATAAATGTAATAACAATGATCAATAAAATTCCATAAATAATATAACCTAAAGTTGCATCTTTCAATACATAAATAATAGATGCAGCAGCAAAAAGAGAATCTATTGTTAAAATAATAAGGACTGTTGTTCTTTGTGAAAAGTTTCTGTTTAAAAGCTGATGATGAATATGTAAACGATCTCCTTTGGCAAAACTTTCTCCTTTTAATGCTCTACGAATGATAGCAAATAAAGTATCTAAAATTGGAATTGCTAAAATTAATAATGGAATTATTAAAGAAGTCATTGTAACATTTTTAAATCCAAGCAAAGCAATTACTGAGATAATAAATCCCATAAACATAGCTCCTGAATCACCGGCAAATATAGTGGCAGGATTAAAATTATAAACTAAAAATCCTAAAGTTGCTCCTAACATAACAAATGTTAAAACAAAGTCTAATCCAGTTTTACCTTGAATAGTTGCTATAATGCCAACTGTTAAAAAATAAATAGAACTAATGCCACCAGATAGTCCATCCACACCATCAATAAAATTGATGCAATTGATACAACCTAATATAAAAAATATTGTTAAAGGATAAGATAAGAAACTAAAATTGATATATAAACCAAAAGCAGTAATATCACTAATTAATAGTTTTCCATAAAAGACAATTACTAAGGAAGCTGCTAGTTGACCTACAAATTTAGTAAATGGCCCTAATTCTGTAATATCATCGATAACTCCTGTTATTATAATGATAAAGCTGCCTATTAATATTGCATTCATAATAGAACTATGAGTGCCAAAAAACATATATCCTAATAAAAATCCAAAAAATATTGCAAGTCCACCTAATTTAGGTGTTGTTTTTTTATGAATATGTCTTGTATTAGGCCTTGCCACATCGACAGCTCCAATACGCACAGCTATATTTTTTATATAAGGAATTATCATTACCACAAATACAAATGGTAATAATATCATTAATAATATTCTTGAAAATAGTTCCTGATCAAACATCATAATATCACCTAGACCCATTATATCATTAAATTTTTTGACTGTCTATTAAATTAAAAAGCTATCTTTCGATAGCTTATTTTACATGTCTTCCTTTTTCCATGATTTCTTGGATTGTCTGACCAGTACTTTCATACACAGATTCTTCCATATTTGAATTATAATATTCTTCTTTTTCACGGTTTAACTTATATTGTTCGTAATCTTCTTTCATATTTTCTATTTTAGTTTCACTAAACTCTACAATCTTACCACCAATTGGTGTCTTAACTAAAACGGTAGCAGTAACAGCTCCTCCTACAATGAGTGCGATAGCACGTTTATATAATTGAACTTTTCTTTTTCTTTCGCTATATTTCCAATTTCTCTTTGTTTGTCGAGTGTTTAATCTAGCTTCTTCAATTCTCTGATCAATAGTTGTTAATCTTTCAAGTTGTTCTTCTTCTTTTTTTCTAGTTAAATCTTCACGATACATTTCTTCTATACGTTGTTTAATTCTTTTATTAAGTTCTGGATCTATTTTATTTTCATATCTTTCATGAATTCTACTCATTCTATTAATATCTATATTATTTTCCATATTTCTCACCACTAAGCTTAGTTTATCATTAAATTACACAGTAAGTCAAATTTTTTAGATATTATCAATTAAATTTATATTATCTAACATCACCCCTGCTCCAACGGCAACACATGTAAGAGGACTATCAGCTATCTTTACTGGAACTTTTAATTCATGAGCAAGTAGCTTGTCCAGTCCCTTTATTAATGCCCCTCCACCAGTTAGTGTTATTCCTCGGTCTACAATATCAGCAGACAACTCTGGAGGAGTTTGTTCCAAAACTGCTTTTGCTGTATGGACAATGATCATAGAACTTTCTCGTAATGCTTCTTCAATTTCATTGCTGGTTAATGTTATTGTATTTGGTAAACCACTTACCAAATCTCTTCCTCTTACAACCATTTTTTCAGGATTTTTTTTATCTAAAAAAACATTTCCTATCTTTAATTTAATTTCTTCAGCTGTTCGATCTCCAATTAACAATTTGTATTTATTTTTTATGTATTTCATAATATCACTATCAAAGGTATTACCGGCAACCTTAATTGATGAACTTGTTACAATTCCTCCTAATGAAAGAATAGCAATATCTGTTGTTCCTCCACCAATATCAATAATCATATTTCCACAAGGAGCTGATATATCTAACCCTGCTCCAACGGCTGCTACTTTTGGTTCTTCTTCAATGAATACCTTTTTTGCCCCTGTCCTTTCAGCTGCTTCTTTAATGGCATTTTTTTCTACCTGTGTTATATTGGAAGGACAGCATATCAAAATTCTAGGTTTTGAAAAAAAACTTTTTCCTCCTGCTTTTTTTATAAAATGATCTAACATGATTTCTGTTGTTTCAAAATCTGCGATAACACCATCTTTCATTGGCCTTATTGCAGTTACTTTGCCAGGTGTCCTACCCAACATATCACGTGCTTCAGAACCTACAGCCAAAGCTTTTTTAGAATATGAATCTATTGCGACAACGCTAGGTTCATTTAAAACTACACCTTGTCCTTTAATATAAATTAATACATTAGCTGTTCCTAAATCAATTCCAATATCTTGTGCAAACATTTTTTCACCCCATTTTTAAATATTTATTTCTTGTAGATAACCCACCTCTAATATGTCTAATGTCTGTATGAAACTTCAAGATTTCTTTTATTTTTATATATTTTTCTTGATTAATATCTTTTAAACGTTCATTCAAATCTTTATGGACAGTACTTTTTGATACATGATATATTGTAGCAATCTGTCTAATTGTTTGATTTGTTTTCAACATACAATTAGCTTCTTCTATCACTCTTTTATTAATTTCCATAGCTTCACTCCTATTTAATTATATAAATAGAATTGATAGTTATGAATAAAAAGAGGTTTCCCTCTATAATTCACTTAAGGATTTGTCAAAGTAATTTTCAGGATCAACTGTTTTTCCATTCACAATTAATTCAAAATATAAATGACTTCCTAAATCTTTATCTAAGTTGCTTGTACTACTTTTTCCAATCACATCACCTTGGGAAATTTTGTCATTTTCTTTTAAAGTTACATCTTTTAAGCTTTGATAAACACTTATAATATTATTATCATGTTCAATTTGGACAGTTGTTCCTAAAGTTTCATCATTTTCAACAGAAATAACTTTTCCATCTAGAATAGCAGTTACATCAAAATCATCTTTTCCACCATAAGATACTCCACTACTTTGTAAATAGGTATTATTGTAATTAATAATTGCTTTTTCTTGAGATGATTCATCTGCTTGATAATCATAAAAATCTTTTAATATTGTAATTTCAGAATCTTTATATGGTCTTACTATTTTTGTTTCAGCTGCTACTACAGGTAACACTTCATCAAAAATTGTATCACTTACATATAAAGTATCATCATCTAAACTATTAGTTGTAAATGCACCTTCTATCAAATAAGCAATTCCAACTAATAAAACAAATCCTAAACTGTACATTAAATATACTGCCGACTTTTTAAGTCTTCTAACTTCCATTTTTTCTCACCTCTATTAAAAGTGTGAGCACATTTTTTAATTTTATACTTCCATTTTTAAAATTTCTACATTTTGATAATAATACTTTATAATTTCTTGATAATTATATCCTTTTAAAGCCATCGCTTGGGCTCCATATTGACTCATTCCTACACCATGTCCGTATCCTTTTGTTTGAATTGTTATTATATTTCCATTTTGTTCAATATTAAAATAAGTAGATCTTAAATTTAATAATTTTGTTAAATCTGATGCTTTAAATTTTTGACGATTAATTTCTATATTTTTTATACGACCAGTACTAGTAGTGTCTACTATATTTATTTGCAATTTTTCTTCATAAGGTAAATTTAATTTTTGATAGAATTCTTCTAGGGTAAATTTATAAATTTCATTAAAAACAGGAGATACATCACTATCCCATGTAGAATCTACGCTTCTCAAATAAGGCAAAGATTCTTGAAAAACTTCCTCACTATTTTCTGTTTTTCCAGAGCTAGTAGAAAAAAAGAATGCTTGAATTACTTCTCCATTGTAAGCAATATATTCACCTTGTGTATCATTTACAGCCTTGGTTATTTTTTGCAATTTTTCTTCATATTGATCTTTCCATTTTTCTTTCATTTGTGATTCATCTAAATAAACCTGATTCATGACAGTATCTACAATATCGTAATCATTATTTTTATTTTGTTCCATTTTTTTTAAAACATAACTTCTAGCGGCAAGTGCTTGCGCTTTTAATGCTTCCAATTCAAAGTTGGCAGGCATTTCTCCTGCTAAAACTCCAATGATGTAACTTTCAAAGGGAACAGTATCAATAGAACCATTTGTTCTTTGAATTCTAACGTTTTTATTATTAATAACATTTGAATTTATATTTTGTTCTTTTATTTCTTTAACAAAAATTAAAACTACTAAAAAAGGTATCAATATTACTATTCCTGTCAAACCTAAAATTTTTTTCATAGAATCCCTTCTTTTTATCATTATAAAAAATAGGAAGAAGTAATTTTGTCAAAATAAATGATTTTTATTCATTATATTGTGATATAATGAAAATATTTCAAGGAGGGATTATAATGATTAAAACTAAAAAAAGAGGATCATTGATTATTATTTCAGGGACTACTTGTGCTGGAAAAGGAACTGTTATTAAAAAATTATTAGAAAGAAATAAAAATATGGTCTTATCTCTTTCATATACTTCTAGACCTATTAGAAAAGGAGAAGTAGATGGAATTGATTACAAATTTATTTCTCATGAAGAATTTGAAAGAAAAATAAAAAATGGGGATTTTTTAGAATATGCGAAAGTAAGATATGGAGAATATTTTGGTACTCCAAAAGAGAATATTGAAAATTTACTAGAAGCTGGAAAAGATGTTATTCTAGAAATTGATGTACAAGGTGCGAAACAAATTAAGAAAAAGTTACCAGAAACAATTTTAATTTTTATTATGGCTCCTTCCATGGAAGAGATAAAAAGAAGAATTAAAGCAAGAGGAGCCGAAACAGCAGAGCAAATTGTAGATCGTTTTCAAACTGCTTATAGAGAAATTAATGAGGTAAATAAATATAATTATGTTGTTGTAAATGATAATTTAGAGGAAGCTATTCAAAAAGTTGAAGCAATTTTAATTAGTGAAAAATGTAGAGTCGATCGTATCGAAGAAATATATGTTGAAAATAAGGAAGAAATTATTCATGAATTCTTAATTGGAAAAGAATTTAATAATGAAACAAAAAAAATACAATAAAACCTCACATATTGTGAGGTTAAATAAATTTTGAATTTAGAAAAAAATCATAAAAAAAATTAACCGTTAAATAGGATAAGGATAAAGAAATCATGAGATATAAAATCCTAGATTGATAATAACGGTTTTTTTTGAATTTTCCTTCTATATTAAGAGCATCTAAAGCCCATATAGAAATTGGAGTTGTCAAAATATATAAAATTGTTTTAACAGTCATGATGTTCCTCATAATCAGTAATCAATTTAATTCTTCTCTGATGTCTTTCTTCATTTGAAAATGGTGTTTCTAAAAATGTTTTCACGATTTCAATAGTTTCTTCTTTAGAGTGTGTAGAAGAAAGGGCTAATACGTTACTATCATTATGAAATCTTGTTAAATATGCTTCTTTTACATTATCAACTTTTGCACATCGAACTGTTTTTACTTTATTACAAGCAATTTCCATTCCAATCCCTGTCGTACAAACTAAGATACCTTTTTCAATTTGTTTTGTACGAACAGCCTCTCCTACCTGTAAAGCATATATTGGATAATCTGTAGATTCTTCATTATATGTCCCATAGTCATGATAATGAATATGATTGCTTTCTAAATATTCGATAATAATTTGTTTTGTTTGAAATCCTCCATGATCTGAACCAATTCCTATCATTTTTTCACCTTCTTTAATTGATTATAAAATGTAAACATTATTTTATATATAGAATAATAAAATGAATTTGTAATTAAAGTAAATTCACCTATTAATTCTACTACTTTAGAATTAAATCCTCGTTTAAAATCAAATAGTCCAAACATTGGATCACTTTCATCAAAGGCAGGATCAATTCCATAAAAATTAAATTTTTGATAATGATTTGTTAAACCATATTGAATCATTTTCCATTGTAATAAATATTGAGAGTTAAGATGCATAAATGGTTTTAAACTTGCTCCAAATAAATACACGATTTGATTTCCAAATAACATGTATAATCCACCAGCAATAGTAACGTTATTGCCATATTTTTGTTTTAATTCGGTTGTATTTGTTATTTTTTTAGAAATACTATTGATTTGACTTTCTAATTCTTTTTTTTGTCCCTCTTTTGTTATTTTTTGAAGTTTCTTTTTAATTTCATCAATTTCATCTTGATATCTTTTAATTTGTTTTGTAGCATCAAAATCAACTAATAAAACTTTAATATGATTTGTTGAAATAAAGGATTGATACATAGTTTTATAATAACTCAAAGGTCTATCAATAAAGCCCCTTCTTTCTGAGGTATGTTTCATTAATTCTTTAAATTGTTTTAAGTCATCTGAATTGGCTTCTTTTACAGTAAGACTATTTTTACTAGAATTTTTAATGCTCCAACGTGTGGTAGAACGCATTTCCTTTAATAATAATTCTTCTGTTTTGTTTTCTAAGTCCAAAACAGAAAGAAATCTAGGCTCTAAATCTCTATGATTATAAAATCCATTATGTTGAAAACCTAATTTTTTTAAATGTTCTACTAGATTTTTATTATTAATACCATTTTCAACAATATCACCATCGATATTTCTTTCTTGATAAATAATTAATGGATTCATTTTTACAAATATTCCTTTATTTGTCTTTACATAATCTTTTATTTTTGATATAAATTCATCCAATTGTTCATAATTATTGTAATCTGTTAAAAAACCTCTAGGAGCATAATAAATATATCGATTAAAAATCGGTATTTTTTTTGCTAATAAAAGAGTAGCAGATGTAATTTTACTATTCTCTTTTAATCCTACTAAATGTGGTATCCAACCTGTTGATTGTTTTAATTTACCCCAATAGGAGCTTTGAAAAAAAATGCTATTAGGATGATGTATGGCAAATTTATTAAATTCTTCTTCTGTTAATTTTGTAATCATATTATCACTCTCTTCGTTATTATACTATATTTTTTTTATGAAGTCACTAAGGTTGTGGTATAATAGAAAATAGATTGGAGTGAAACAATGAATAAAGATTCTAGAACTAAAAATTCTATTCGGAATTCCACAATTTCTATTACAACACAAATTCTAACGGTTATTATGGATTTTGTTGTAAAAACGATTTTTATCAAAGTATTAGGTGACGAATATTTAGGAATTAATGGTTTATTTGCGAATATTATTACACTTTTATCTTTAGCTGATCTTGGAGTGGGTATTGCCATACCATATAGTTTATATAGGCCTCTTGCAGAAAAAAATGAGCAAAAAATTAAAGTTTTAATGAAATTCTATAAAAAAACTTATAATTTAATTGGATGTGTTGTTTTAGCTATTGGAATTTCTTTAACTCCATTTTTAAATTTCATTATCAAAGATATGCCAAATATACCTGGGATCTATTTTATTTATATTCTATTTGTTACTCACTCTGCTTTAAGTTATTTCTTTGTTTATAAAAAATTTCTAATTGAATCTGACCAAAAAGGATATATCGTTTCTAGGATTACTTTTATTTGTTCATTTGCTTTAAATATTGTCAGAGTCATTGTATTATTAATTACAAAAAACTTTATTCTATATTTATTCTGTAGTATTATTTTTGTTTTAATTCAAAATTTTTGGTATTCTTATAAAGCAAATAAAATGTATCCATATATTACGAAAAAAACAGACGAAAATATCTCAAAAGAAGATTTTAAAGAAATTTCTAACAATGTATCTTCTTTGTTAATTTATAAAATTGGAAATGTTATTACTAGTGGTACTGATAATATTGTTATTTCTAAATTTATTGGTTTAGTAGCAGTAGGTATTTATTCTAATTATGTATTAATTTCTAATTCATTAGTTAATGTTTTAACGCAAATATTTAATGCTATTACTGCTAGCATTGGAAATTTGGTTGTTACCAATAATGAACGAAGTAAAAATATTTATGAAAATTTAAATTTTTTCTGCTTTTGGATTTATTCATTATGTAGTATTTGCTTATTTATATTAATTAATCCTTTTATTCAAATTTGGTTAGGAAAAAACTATGTTTTATCAACAACTGTTTCTTTCTTCTTAGCTCTAAATTTTTATATTATGGGGATGCAATCTGTTACAAATTCTTTTAGAACTGCTTATGGATTATTCTATAAAGCAAGATTTCGTCCTATTGTAATGGTGATTATTAATATTATTGTATCTATTATTTTAGTTGGTCCTCTTGGAATCTCTGGTGTTTTAATTGGAACAATTATAAGTCGACTTTTAACTGTTGCTTGGTTAGATCCTTATATTGTCTATAAATATGGATTTCAAGATAATCCTAAAAAATATTATCAAACCTATGTTTCTTATCTCATTATATTTTTAGTACAATGTTTTGTTCTTTTCTATATTTGTAGTTTCATTCATACTATTAATATTTTTACTTGGATTATAATGGCTATTATTATTTTATTATTTTATAATCTTACTTTATATTTGTTATTTTCAAAAACAAAAGAATTTCAGTTTTTTTATCAAAAAGGATATCAATTTATTCAAAAAATAAAAAGGAGAAATGCATAATGAATTTTATAGAAAATGTAGAAAAAAAAGAATATGAGGAATTTGTAAAAAATCATCCAAAATCACATTTTATGCAAAGCTACTATTGGGGAGAGGTAATGAAACATAAAAATTTCACCCCTCATTATGTAGGTATAAAGAAAGATGGAAAACTAATAGCTACTGCGTTGTTATTAAAAAAACATTTATTAAAAAATTATTGTTATTTTTATGCCCCTAGAGGATATATTTTAGATTATGATAATCTTGATGTTATTGAACATTTTACAAAAAGTTTAAAAGAATATGGAAAAAAACATCATGCTTTATTTATTAAAATTGATCCAGATATTAAACTTCACAGTTTAGATTTGGATGGAAATGTTGTTGGAGAGTTAAATCGCATGCCACTCATTGATTTTCTAAAAAAATTAGGATATCGTCACATGGGATTTAATAAACAATTTACTGGAGAACAACCAAGATTTACTTTTCGACTAAATTTAGATGATGATTTCAATTCTATTTATGGAAGAATTCATCCTACTACAAGAAAAATATTAAATAAGGGAAATCAGTATAATCTAGATATGTATATTGGAGATGAAACTGATATTGATGATTTTTATCAAACAATGATTGATACAGCAGAAAGAGAGCATTTAAAGAAAACGCCTATTTCTTATTATCAGAATTTTTATACTATTTTAAATCAATATGATATGTCTGATTTATATATTGTAAAAGTAAAAATAGAAGACTTGAAAAAAACTTATCAAAATAGAATTGATGACATTCATTTAGAAATTGATACTCTTAATAAAACAGAATACAAAAATGAAAAGAAAAAAGAAAATCTAATGAATGATTTAAACAAAAAATTGGAACATGCTGAACAAGAAATGGAAGAAATTAATAGTATTCAAAAAGATGAAGTTATTCTTTCTTCTATTATTACGGTAAAATATGGAAATAAAGTTTGGACAATTCATGGTGGAAATTCGAATGTACTTCGTGAATTAAATTCTAATTATTTATTATATTATCAAATTATAAAAGATGCTCATAGTAATGGATATAAAGTGATTGACTTCTTTGGTACTTCCGGTGAAGCAAATCCTGACAAAAGTAATCCTATCTATGGTATTCACAATTTTAAGAAAAGACTTGGTGGAGAATATACAGAATTTATCGGAGAATTTGATTTTGTTATTCATCCATTCTTATATTTTAGTTATAAAAAACTATTACCTATTTATAGAAAAATCGCACAAAAAAAGAAGAATTAATTTTCTTCTTTTTTGTCAAATCCATATTTACGGTTGAACATTTCAACACGACCTGTTTTAGAAACAGCTCCTTGAACTCCTGTATAAAATGGATGACATTTATTACAAGTTTCAAGATGTAATTCTGGAACATTTGATTTTACTGTAAAAATATTTCCACAAGCACATGTTACTTTTGTATCCATATAATTTGGATGAATATTCTTTTTCATTTGATACTCTCCTTCCGCCATGACTTTCATTTAAGTCATAGAAATTTAATGCTTCTATATTATAACAAGTAATTTATAAAAAGGCAAGTATTTTATTAATTCATTTTTTATTGATAATATCATTATAAATCTTTTCATTATTTTTATCTTCATTTAAATTTTCTACATCAATAAATTTTATATTATAGTTTTTTGAAAGATCTTTTACTTTTAAATTAATATAATCATAGATTTCATCATAATAATCTGAATGCATATTATAAAATCCTATAAAATAAATATCTTCTTTACAGTATTTTCGAATCATTATAAACATTTTTTCAATATCTGATATTAAAGTATCACAATAAGAAAATAATTCATTAATTTCAGTTGTATCTATTTTATAATTTAATTCATTATCTCCCATTTTTACAGTAAGAATATCTGATTTAATTAAAGCATTTTGAAGTGTTTGATCACGATTATCTATTGTAATTACTTTATTAGATTCAATATCATGAATTAAATCTGTTATTCTATAATCTTGATCAGAAAAATTATTAATATATTTCTCGAGTTTATTATTACGTTCTAAATTTTCAAAGATTAATTCGTTATAAGATTTTACTTGATTATATTTTAAATCTGTTATATTTAAATAATATATTTTTTTATCTAAATTTAAAATATATATTCCAAATATCATAAGAACAATAATTCCTAAAACTAACAATGTTTTTATTTTCATAAAAACCTCCTAAAAAAAATAGAGTTATACTCTATTTAATTATATATCTAGTAGTTCTATTTTAGCACCAATAGACTCTAATTTCCCAACAATGTTTTCATATCCTCTCAATATATGTTCTACATTAGTTATAGTAGTTGTTCCATGAGCTACTAGTCCTGCTAAAACCATGCATGCTCCTGCTCTTAAGTCTGTTGCTTCTACCATAGCCCCCTTTAATTTCGTAGGTCCACTGATAAATATTTTTTTACCTTCTATATTTATATTAGCTCCCATTTGATTTAAATATTTTACATTATTAAAACGATTTTCATAAATTGTTTCTTCTACAATAGATAAACCTGTAGCTTGTGTTAATAAAACTGTCATAATTTGTTGTAAATCTGTAGGAAAACCAGGGTATCCAAGTGTTTTGATCTTAGCTGATTTTAAATTGGAAATAGCTGATACTGTAATAGAATCTTTATTTATTTTTAATGAAACACCCATATCTAATAATTTATTAATTAATGACTCTAAGTGATTAGGAATCACATTATTAATGGTCAAATTAGATCCTACTAAAGCCCCTGCAATTAAATAAGTACCTGCCTCAATACGATCCGGAATTACTTCCGTAAAACAACCTTTTAATTCATTCACACCAACGATTTCAATCTGACTAGTTCCTGCCCCATTTATTTTAGCTCCCATTTGATTTAAAAAAGTCGCAACACTAACAATTTCTGGTTCTTTCGCAGCATTGTATATTGTTGTTAAACCATCTGCTTTAGTAGCAACTAACATAGCATTGATAGTTGCTCCAACACTCGGCATATCCAAATAAATATCATTTCCAATTAGTCGTTCTGCTGTAATAATATATTTATTATTTTCTTCTATTACTTTTGCTCCTAATAGTTTAAAAGATTTTAAAGTTTGATCAATTGGTCTACTTCCAATATTACATCCACCAGGAAAATACATTTCTACTTTTTTATATTTAGCAAGCAGAGCTGACATAAAATAATAGGATGCTCTTAATTTTTTTGATATTAATTCTGGAATTTCTTTATTTTCTAATTTTGTTGGATCTATTTTTATATAAGAATCTTTTCTTGTTACTCTAACATTTAGGTATTCTAAAATTTCATCTAATGCTTCTATATCTGAAATATTTGGTATATTTTCTAACTCCACTATACCATCAGACATAATGGAAGCTGGTATTAAGGCAACTGCACTATTTTTAGCACCACTAATATTAACTGTTCCTGTTAAGGTTTGTTCTCCATTTATCACTAATTTTTTCATAAAAACCTCCTGATTCATTAAGCTATCTAATTTACTATATGTAATATTGAAATAATTGACAATAGTCTACTATGTATTATCATTATAATATCTTTTGAATATTTTGTCTATTAAAATAAATAGATTAACCCGATTATAATTAAAGTGATTCCACCAAATATAGTAGATATTGTACCTACGATATCATTTATTTTTTTGCCTAATACGAGTCCTAAAAATGTAAATATTGAACTAACAATCATAAATACAATAGCAGCAATATAAGGAATGTTATAAATTAATTTTAAGCCTAATCCAACAGAAAAGCTATCTAAGGAAACAGCAAATCCAAATATCATCATTTCCATAAAATTTAATATTTTTACATTTCTATCTTGTTTAAAGGATTCTATAATCATTTCTAAACCAATTAAAAATAATACTAAAAATATTAAAGCATTCGTTGAAATTGGTAATATATGAATAATTGTGTTTCCTACTGTCATTCCAAGAAGTGGCATAAAAAAATGATATAATCCTACAATTACCGACAATATCTTTATTTGTTTAAATTCCATATTTAATGTTCCATATGCAAGTGATAAACTGAAAGCATCCATACTGAGTGAAATTGCAATTGCTATAACCATAATTAATGACATATAAAAACCTCCTAAGTAATAGTACTTAAAAGGTTGGATAATTATGATTATTATAAATATTTGTCGATTAATTCTTTTATGAATGATTTATATTCTACATGATCAGATTCTTCTGCTTCTACAATACAAAGTGGTGGAAATAATACGCACCACCAATTATCTCCTTTTCCTTCTCCTAATGTTATTAAAAGAGATTCATAATAACCCTCATCATATGTAACTCCTTTAAAATTCTTCTGTGGAAAATAATGTGACCCAAAGTCAATATTAAAATCTTTATCATAGTTTTCATCTTCTAATATTTTTTGAACTTTTAAACTAAGATTGGGTATATTTTCTTTTATTATCTTTCTCGCTTCATCAATTCCCTTCGTATTTTTTAATAAATTATATAAATCTATTTGTATTTGGTCTCTTACCTGTAATTTTATTTCTTGATCATATTTACTATTACTATTGGCAAGTACTCTTAGTCTAATGGCATCATCTGGTATAATATTTTCACTTGCTTTTATATTTTTTGTAAATAGAAATAAAATTATTAAAATCGGAATTATTAGTTTTTTCATAAGATCATCTCCTATTACATAATGTCCTATTTGAATTGATTTATTCAAAAAAAAAGAGAAAATTTCTCTTTATTTATGATAAGATTCATTATTTATAATTTTAAAGCTCCTATAAATTTGTTCTAATAATAAAACGCGAAATAATTGATGTGGAAAAGTCATCTTTGAAAAGGATAATTTATAATTACTCCTTTTTTTTATTTCATCAGATAACCCATAAGATCCACCAATCACGAACGTAATATTAGAAAAGTTAATCAATGTTTGATCTATTTTTTTTGATAATTCAACAGAATCTATCATATTTCCATCTATTTCTAAAGTCACTACATAATCATGATCATTAATATATCTAATAATATGATTTTTTTCTTTTTCTAAAATATTTCCATTAGATTCATCATTCACTTCAATAATTTCTAATTTTGTAAATTTTTTTAATCTTTTTTCATATTCTGAAATTGCTGATCTTAAATATTGTTCTTTTATTTTTCCAACACATATTATTTTAATCATACTTCTACTAGATCTGTTCTTTCTGTCTGAGATGAAACCAAAATATGATCAAAATTAATATTATTTTCTTTTAATGTATCTTTTAACATGGAAAGAGCCAACTCAGGGCAATTATTTTCTTTACTCAAATGAGCCAATATAATTGTATTTGTGTGTTCCCCAATAAATTTTGATAAATAATACGCTGAATCTTTATTAGATAAATGTCCTCTATCTCCTACAACTCTTTGTTTTAAATGATAAGGATATTTTCCCTCCATTAACATTTTTATGTCATGATTACTTTCAAAAATATAAATACTTTTATCTTTTAATTTTTTATGATTTTTTACATTAATATACCCCGTATCTGTTACGTAAACTACTGATTTACCATTGTTTTCAAAAATATAACCATTAGAATCACTAGCATCATGAGAAGTTTTAATCACATTAACCGTAATATCACCGATTGAAAAATTGCCATCTATAATTTCATAGTTAGATATTGGAAACATAATTTTTAAATCTTGATACATTTTTTCCGATACAAATAAAGTTGGATTATATTTTTTGATGAAAACTTTTAAGCCATTAATATGATCAGAATGTGTATGCGAAATAACAATAGCAGATATATCTTTGGGATCAACACCTATTTCTAATAATCTTTTTTCAGCATAAGAACTAGTAGTACCTAAATCAACCAGAATTTGTGTTGTAGAAGAGGCAACATATGATACATTGCCTTTACTACCACTAGCTAAAACACAAGCTTTCATCGGTACATATTCCATGGGTTAATACGTTTTCCACCCATCCAAGGTTTCCCATTAACCCAAACTTCAAAATGAAGATGTGGTCCTGTTGCCCAACCACTTTGGCCGACATAACCTATAATTTGACCCCTGGCAACGGTTTGACCCACTGTGGCATTTCTTTTTGACATATGAGCATAACAAGTATGATATCCATTGTTATGATTAATACATATATAATTTCCATCCTGATAACGATATGATGCTTCGGATACAACACCATTTGTAACAGCATATATTGGGGAACCATATCCTGTTCCTGATATATCAATTGCTGCATGAAGTTCACGTGCACCATTAATTGGATTAATACGATATACATAATCGGAAGAAATTGTATACCCACTATTTGTAGGCCATAACCAATTCGTTGTAGAACCGACTGTTGGAATGTATTTATCACCTTTGATAATAATTTCGTTAATAGTTGGCTTTAATTCCTCTTTACTAATAGGATCAACATAGTTGATTACACCATTCACAGATTTCACTCTTTGTGTAATCCTTTCCATACCATTCTCACCATTTTGAATAATTTCGTCATCGCCAATTACTTTATTCTCATCATATTCATATTCAACAGAATAATTTACTTCTTGGTCTTTTACATTATACTCTTCCATAACAACTGATATTTGGGGATCTGTTACACCAATGATAACTTCTTGACCTGGAAATAATAAATTTTTAGAATTGGTAAAACTTGGATTGGAGATCAAAAATTCTTCTATACTGATTTGATGATTAAATGCCACATCTTCAATTGTGTCTCCTATTTGAACTGTATACTTGGTTTGATTATCTTCTGTACCAAAGACAAAAAATTTCGATAAAGTAGCAGCATCGGTATAAATATTCTCATTTACTGGAATATTTACATTTTTTATTGTAATGTCTTCTCCAATATAAATTTTTTCTATAATATTTCCTGTTGTTTCTATTTTATTTTGTTCTCCATCTTTATATAATTGGTAATTTTCTTCACCAACAAATGTTTTAATAGTATTTTCTACGGCTGTATCAAATATATCTTTGCTTAATGTATAAATTATAATAGGATCGTGATCCTCTTTTTTTATTGTAAATTGATAACCTTTAATAGTAAAAGGCTCTTTTGAGGAAATTTTTTGATACACCTCTTTAATGGTAGATGTTGTTTTATTATATGTTTCTATTTTTTTGATTTCTAATCCATTAGGAGCATAAATCTTATTTGTATCAAACTTTTTTTTATAACTTTCGTTTTGTTTATCAATATAATTTTCTAAATCCTCTTTAGAATTAATGACACCTATTTTTTCGCCATTCAAGTAAACTTGATAATACATATTTGGTTTAGCACTAGTTTTATAATGAAATCCTAAATAAAAAATAGCTAAACTGGTTATTAAAACAAATATACTAATTACTAACTTTTTCATAAATCACCTGGTTCATTCATATAACTTTCGAATTTACTAATGTTTCTTTTAAATAATAGAGGAATTGTTTTTGTAGCACCATTACGATGTTTAGAAACAATAAACTCACTTTTACTTGTATTTTCATCAATTTCAATTTTTTTTGTATAATAATCATCTCTATACAAAAAGGCTACGATATCAGCGTCTTGTTCGATTGAGCCTGATTCTCTTAAATCACTTAATAAAGGTCTTTTATCTTCTCTTGCTTCTACACTACGAGATAATTGAGCTAAAGCTACAATAGGTATTTTTAATTCCATAGCTAATGTTTTTAGTGATCTAGAAATTTCAGCAATTTCTTGTTGTCTATTTCCAGCATATTTCGCTGATCCTGTAATTAATTGAAGGTAATCAATGATAACAATCCCTAAATCGTTTTCTGAAGAAGCTAAACGTCGACATTTTGCTCGTATTTCAGAAATTGTCATTCCAGGTGTATCATCGATAAATATCTTTGTATCAGAAAGTCTACTAATTGCTTCATCTATTTTATTCCAATCATTTTTTAAAAGATTACCACTCATTAACTTCCAACCTTCAATTTGTCCTTCAGAAGATATCATACGATTAATTAATTGTTCTGCTCCCATTTCCATATTAAATAATGCGACAGTTTTATTATTTTTGATAGCTACATTTGTTGCTAAATTAAGGGCAAAGGCAGTTTTTCCCATGGCTGGTCTTGCTGCAATTATAATTAATTCATTTTCATGAAATCCTGAAGTTAATTCATCGATTTCATCAAAACCTGTAATTAATCCTGTTATGTTTCCTTCTCTTTCCGATAATTTTTCTAGATTAGATTGATAACTTGTGATAATCTCTTGAATTTTTCGAAACTCTGTTCCTTTTCTCGTTTTTACCACATTTAATATTTTTTTCTCTGCTGAATCCAGTAAATCATTTAAATTATCTTCTGAGTTATATCCCTCTTTTTCAATTTCTAAGGATGTTTCTATTAAACGACGACGAACAGCTTTCTCCTCTACAATTTTTATATATTCATCTACATTAGAAGGACTTGCTACACAATTTAAGATTTCACTTAAGTATTCTACGTCGCCAACTTGTTTTAATAAATTTTTCTTATCTAATTCATCCGTTACAGTAGTAATATCAATTGCTCGGTTTGTTTCAGATAATTCTCGCATAACATCAAATATTTTTCCATGACTATCTAAATAAAAATAATCTTTTGTTAATTCTTCTACACATTTTTGTAATGCATATTTGGATAAGAACATACTAGCTAAAACAGCTTGCTCTGCCTCAATATTTTGAGGAATTTTTTTTTCATTCATCGATTTCACCTACTTTTTGGTTACTTTAATTTTTATTGTAGCAATTACTTTTTTATGTAATTCTATTTGAACATTATGAAATCCAAGACTCATAATTGGATGGTCTAATTGGATAGCTTGTTTATCTATATTATATCCTTTTTTATATAAAGCTTCTTTTATCTGCTTTGTGGATATTGTTCCAAACATTCTATCTTGTTCTCCCACTTTTGTTTGAAATTCAAATGTTTCTTTTTCTAATTTTGACTTTAATGTTTCCATTTCCTTGATAAAAAGTGCTTCTTCTAGTTTTTCTTCGGAAACTTGTTTACTAACTCTATTAAAATTTTGTTCTGAAGCTTTCAACGCATAACCTTTTTTTATTAAAAAGTTGATAGCATATCCATCAGATACTTCTTTGATTTCATTCTTTTTACCTTGTCCTTTAACATCTTTTAAAAAGATAACCTTCATCTTTTCACTCCCCTTCGATTTGTTCTTTTCTATTATACTATAAATTAAGAAGAATGTCTTTCATTTTATTTTTTCAGCCAATTCTTTAATTTTATTGAATCGATGATATAATCCGGATTTTGTAATTTTATTTCCTGTTTCTAAGGATATAATTTCACTTAGTTCTAATAGTGAAGTTTCAGGATATTTCAATCGATAAGTAATAGTTTCTTTTGTTTTATCATCCAATACATCTAATAAATCATTTTCTTTTATTTTTTCAATATCTTTAATTTGTTTATTTGCTGTTTCTATAATCTTATCTACATTAGCTTGTTCACAATTATTAAGGCGATTAGTCATATTTTTATGATCTCTATAAATTCTAATATCTTCATAATAGAATACAGCCTGTATTGCTTGCATATATCTTAAAAAATCACCTATTTTTTCTGCCTCTTTCATGTAAATCATATATTTTGTTTCTCTTCTAATCACTTTACTATTGAAGTGATAATGATTTAATAAATTAGATATAAATTCAGCGTATTCTTCATTATCTACTATAAATTCTAAATGATATCTTGATTTTTTAGGATCATTAATACTACCACAACTTAAAAATACACCTCTTAAGTATGCTCTAGTTAATGAATCATCAGAATACATATATTTTTTTGGAATATTACAATTAATTTCTAACTCATCCACTATTTTTTTCACACTATGATGAATTTCTAATATATATATATAATTCTTATTAAAATTATAACCTTTTCTAACTATTATTTTTGGTGAAATAAAGAATGTTTCTTTTAACAATTTAAATATTCTTCTTGCAACACTAGCATTTTCCGTTGTAATTTTAATATAATCTGTTATAATTCCGATATTTTTTATAATTGCAGATAATTCTGAGATATTTTCTGCTTCTATTGTTTCTAATTTGCTAATTTCACTTTTCACAATTCCTGTAAAAGACATAGAATCACTCCCAAGTCATTATACTATAAAAAGTAGTCTTTTGAAAGACTACTTCTATAGATTAATCTCTTAAATACTTTTCAACACTTGTAGCTGCAATAGCTCCTTCACTAGCTGCAGTAATAATTTGATAAACACTTTTCTTTATAGAATCTCCACATGCATATATTCCTTCTAAACTCGTTTTCATATCTTTATCTACTACAATATATCCTTTATCATTTTCTAAGTTCAAATTTTTTAAATAGTCAATATTAGGATCTAAACCAATATAAATAAACAAACCTTCACATGAAATATTATTTCCATTTATAGTAACTGATTCTAATTTATCTTTTCCATGAATTTCTTCTACTTTACTATTCAATAATATTTGAACATTATCTTTCGTATTAATTTGATCTACTAAAGCTGTATCTGCTCGTAATTGATTACTTCTATTTACTATAGTCACTTTATGGCAAATATTAGATAAGTAATAGCTTTCTTCTAAGGCACTATTTCCTCCACCAATCACACATACATCTTTATTTTTGAAAAAAGTACCATCACATAAAGCACAATAGCTAATACCATGTCCTAACAGTTCCTTTTCCTTAGGAATGCCTAATGTTCTAGGAATTCTTCCTGTACTAATAATAATTGTTTTTGTATCTAAACTATCATTATTTTTTAAATAAACGATTTTTTCTTGATTGTTTAAAACATCAATTACTTCATCATATATAATAGGAATCTTTAGTTCTTGAATTTGATTATAGACATTCATTACTAAACTAGGTCCATCTATTTTAATAAAGCCTGGATAGTTTTCCACAGCAGAGGTTTTATTTATTAATCCACCTAGGATTTCTTTTTCAACTAATACTACTTTTTTATTGGCTCTTTTTAAATAAATAGCGGCAGTCATACCAGCGATGCCTGCCCCTATTATTACACAATCAAAAGTTTGTTTCATGAGTATTTTTTATATCATTATATTTGTTATTGAAAACTGAGCCACGTTTTAGAATAAAAAACATAATAATCCCTGTCACAATCATAATAATTGATATGATTTGAGCAATTCTAAAATTTCCTAACATTAAACTATCTGTTCTCATACCTTCTACAAAAAAGCGTTCTATTCCATACCATATCAAATATAGACTTGTTGTTGTTCCTATTTTTGTATATTTCATTCCTCTATAAATAATTAAAACAATGAAACCTAAAAAACACCATAAAGATTCATAAAAAAAGGTTGGTTGATAGTAATTTCCATCAATATACATGCCATTGATAATAAATTCAGGAATGTGAAGACTTTTTAAATGTTCTAAAGTTGTAATAGCACCATGTGCCTCTCCATTCATAAAATTTCCCCAGCGTCCTATTGCTTGACCTAAAATTAAACTAACTACTAATATATCTAAAATTCTAAGAGTATCAACTTTATATTTTTTTGTATAAAAGATAATAAATATTAAAGCCATTATAAGGCCACCGTGAATTGCTAATCCACCTTCCCATACTTTAAAAATACTTGATAGGTTAGCACTATAATAATCCCAATTAAATGCTACATAATAAGCTCTTGCTCCTATAAAAGATAATATAATTACATAAAAGAACATATTAATCATAAAATCTTCTGATATTTTCCATTTTTTAGCTTCTTTTATTGCCAATACACATCCAATGAAAAAAGCTAAAAATAATAAAAAGGAATACCAGTAGATTTTGCAAAATCCTAAATCTAAAAATATTGGATTCATTCTAAATTCCCCTTTCTAATGATTGGTTTAATAATTTTATCATCCATCATTAAATTTAAAACAGAAATGATTATGGCAGCAATATAAGGAATGAGAATTCCATTCACATCAAAATGACCACATAATAGAAAGTCTACTATTTTTAATATAATAAAATTAATAAATGGGTAAAAAATACCAAATGTCATTGCCGTGATTGGAATTGTTAAACGAACAATAACTGGTTTTATTGTTCTATTTAGAATATAAATGATAAAAGAAGCGATTAATCCCCATATTCCAAAATAACTAGTATCAATTTTTATAGCATCTTTAAATAGGAATGAAACGATGCTTAAAATAATTGCATAACCAACAATATATATTAACCATTCTATTATTCTATTAACTAATATCTTATATTTTTTAGGCATACTATATCCTCCATGCTATTATATAGTATAACACGCAAAAGATATTGCGACAAGATTGAATATTTTATATTATGATTTTCCTTTTAGTTCAAATAAGATATCACGAAGTTCTGTTGCTCTTTCAAATTCAAGGTTTTTAGCAGCTTCTTTCATTTCTGTTTCTATTTGAGTTATTAAATTTAATTTTTCTTCTTTCGTCATTTTCTTTATTGTTTTTGTTTCCACTTTTTTATTATTAGAAACAACATCTCTAATTTCTTTTTTTATTGTTTGTGGAATTATATGATTCTCTTTATTATATTCTTCTTGAATTTTTCTACGTCGATTTGTTTCACCAATTGCATAGTTCATAGCATCACTAATATGATCAGCATACATAATTACGTGACCACTTGCATTTCTAGCAGCTCTACCTATTGTTTGAATTAAACTTCTTTCACTTCGTAAAAATCCTTGTTTATCAGCATCCATGATAGCAACTAGACTAACTTCGGGAATATCCAACCCTTCACGTAATAAGTTAATTCCAACTAATACATCATATTTACCAATTCGCAAATCATGAATAATTTGAAGGCGTTCTAAGGTTTTTATTTCACTATGTAAATAAGCTACTTTAATATCTAAATTTTTTAAATATGTTGTTAATTCTTCTGCCATTCGAATTGTTAATGTTGTTACTAAAGTTCGTTCATTCAATTCTATTCTTTTGTTAATCTCTCCTATTAAGTCATCTATTTGACCTACCATTGGTTTTACCTCAATTGTAGGATCTAAAAGTCCAGTTGGTCTTATTATTTGTTCGATAACATTATTATTTACTTTTTCTAATTCATAGTCTCCTGGTGTAGCAGATACGCAAATTATCTGATTAATCTTTTTTTCGAATTCAGGAAATTTTAAAGGACGATTATCCATTGCACTAGGAAGTCTAAATCCATAATCAACTAATACTTTTTTTCTAGCTTGATCACCGTTATACATTCCTCTCACTTGTGGTAATGTAACGTGAGATTCATCTACTACTAATAAGTAATCATCTGGAAAAAAATCTATTAATGTTGTTGGAGTCGCACCTGCTGGTTTTAAGGCTAAATGTCTAGAATAATTTTCAACACCTCTACAGCTACCCGTTTCAGACAACATTTCTAAATCATAGTTTGTTCTTTCCATTAGTCTTTGATATTCTAATAGTTTATTTTCTTTTTTTAAATAGGCTAATCTTTCTTCTAATTCTTCTTTAATGTTTTTTACGGCTTTCTTTATTTTTTCATTGTTTGTTACAAAATGACTTGCTGCAAATAAGGAAATTGAGTTTTTTTCTGTTAAAACTTTTCCTGTTACAATATCAAATTCTACAATTTTATCTATCTCTTCACCAAAAAATTCAATTCTAATTCCTTTTTCGTGCCAACTAATAGGAACTATCTCTAATATATCTCCATGAACACGAAATGTTCCTCTTTTTAATTCAATATTATTTCTCTCATAAAACATATCTACTAATTTCATGATTAGATTGTCTCTATCAATTTCATCACCGACATTTACTGTAAGCATTTTATCTTTATAGTCTTCTACTTCACCAATTCCGTAAATACAAGAAACACTAGCTACTACAATTACATCTCTTCTTGTAAGTAAAGCTGAAGTAGCAGCATGTCTTAATTCATCAATTTCATCATTAATTGAAGCATCCTTTTCAATATAGGTATCTGAAGAAGCAACGTAAGCTTCTGGTTGATAATAGTCATAATAAGATACAAAATACTCTACTCTATTATTAGGAAATAATTCTTTTAATTCTGAATAGAGTTGTCCTGCAAGTGTTTTATTATGAGCTAAAACTAGAGTTGGTTTGTTCACTTTTTCTATTACGTTTGCAATTGTGAATGTTTTTCCTGTTCCTGTCGCCCCTAGTAAAACCTGGTATTTTTCACCATTTTCTATTCCATTTACTAAGCTTTCTATAGCCTGTGGTTGATCTCCACTTGGTTTATATTTTGATATTAATTCAAACATAATGACCTCCTTATATGATTATTAATAATCTAAACTTCATACCCTATAACTGATTGAATAGGTTAAATTTTAACAGATAAACAGAAAATGTACACCTCAATCACAAATTTACTAAATAAAATAATATTCACTATTTCCTAACAATATATTTTTTAAGAATTTAATTATAATTTTGATATTTTTATTTAAAATAAGCTTTTCTTTTAGTTCTGGGTATCTGATTTCTAATTGATTCAATTTCTTGTTCTAATATTTCTTCTTTATCAGTTTTATGAAAAATATAATCAGCTTGTTCTAATTCAAATTTTTTTGATTGGTCATTCCAAAAATACCTAGGAACTCTTTTTATTTGCCAATCCATAAGCAACCAATTATAAAAACGCTCATTAATATTGATACAGGAAGTGGTTATAGTTCTAGGATTATTGGAAAATTTATAGCCATTAGAGCTATCATAAATATTATTAAATATATTCAAATCAGCATACGGGATTGCCCTTTCAATAGAATCATATCCTAAGTATTGAACACAAAAATCTTTCATATAGGACATTAAGTTAACTACTAAATATTGATGATAAAATTCCATTATTTTACTATCATCTTGAATATTATATTTTTTAGCAATAAAATCTCTGTTTTCAACACAAATAATTTTACCGACTGAACCAAAAAAATCATTATTAGAATAGAGTTTTTGAAAGAAGCATACCATGTCACATCGTAATGTATCAAAAACGTCTCTCTGACCATAACCATATTCTTGAGCTAATTTAGCATTAACAATTTCTTGTTCAAAATTACGTTGTAATGTATCTAAGAATGTTTTATAAGTTATATGATTAAAATAATTATTATATTCAACTTCTCTTATTACGATATCATCAATACCTTCATATTTATTCATTTCTAAAAATTCTTCGTATCCTTCGAATTTAAATTTTGGAATTTTTTGATTTTTAATAATAAAACTTATAAAATTTAAAAAAATAGGAGTTACCGGATTTCTCCAATTATCATGTCCATATTCTCCAATTAAAATACTATAATCTATAATTTTACCTTGTGGATTAATATAACCAATTAAAGGTAGTCCAGTAAATTGTTCAATTTTTAATATTTCTTGTTCATTAAAATCTATCGTCATAAAGTTCTCCTATAAATTGAAATACATCATATCACAAATTTACATTTTATTACTTAGCCTTTTTATGGTATTTTCGAAAAATTAAATAAAACTTAAAAGTAATAAATAAGACAGTTTTAAAAATAATTCTTTTAATTCTGAATAGAGTTGTCCTGCAAGTATTTTATTATAAGCTAAAACTAAGGTTGGTTTATTCACCTTTTTCTATTACATTTGCAATTGTGAATGTTTTTCCTGTTGCCCCTAGTAAAACTTGGTTTTTTTCACCATTTTCGATTGCCTTTACTAAGCTTTTTATAGCTTGTGGTTGGTCTATATTTTAATACTACTTCAAACATACTAGTCACCTATTTACTGTACACTATTTTACCATTTATTATTTACATTAAAACTAAAATTAATATAATGTTTTAAGTTAATTGAAGTTTAATCGTAAAAATTTAAATTCATTTAATATTAATACTACCAACTTTCCTTTATTTCTTCATATTCCATGTTATCACAAATTACAGAAAATGATGGCTCCATTTCATCACTAGCAAAATACATATATTCTTTATTATCCATTTTAATATATTTTATAATTGCTTCGTCAATGTAATCGCTAAACCTATCGTCATCTCTATATTCCTTAATACCATTAAAGGTTATTTTCATCTTTGTTCTATTTGTTTCAATTGAATTATCTTCGTTTAATATTGGTTCAAAAGACCAAAAAACATCTATTAAAATATCTATTTTGTCTTTTTCCAACTCAAATTTAATATCTTTTATATAACTGTCATGAAAATAATAATACGACTCCATAAATTCATTTAAATTATTTTTAGTTATTTTATTCACAAAATTTACCTCCTAATATTTATAATTATTAAACAATTATTAACATGTATTACTATATGAAACAAGGTAGTAGTATAATTACTTGAAAATTTTTGTTTAACTTCACATATAACTGTACAATAAATATCTTATTATAAACTAAAGATGATATTGATTTATCACATTTATAATCATAATTTTTATTACTCTTAGTAAAATCTATGTTTTTTACCATTTTCTATTTTTTTACTAAAATTTCTATAGTTTGTGGTAAATCTTCACTTAGTTTAAATTTTTTATATTTAATCTATAATTATTAATATCATGTGTTTTAATTATTCATCATATTGAAATATTTTATTTTTTAACAATTATATTTACTTCATTAATATAATTGTTAATTCTTTTTTACAATACATCTTATATCAGAAATATTGTTATTTAAAAATATTGCTTTTTTTTAGTACTTCACATAAATCTACTTCTAAACAATATTCTACAAATTGATTATCTTTTTCAACAATATTATTAGAAACTAAATAATCAGAAACAACATTTGCAAGCGGATACTGTAATAAAACATTTACTATACCTTCCGAAATATCATATTTGATTATCTTTTTCACTTTAGTTATATCTATATCCTTTTCATCAATATTACCCTTTTTTTCATACAGATCTTCGTAATATAACTGACTACTAATTGCATCAATCATTTTGGATTCAAAAAATAATCTATTATTCCTTCTAGTAAATATTAAATGCTCATACTTATCAGAGCATAGATATTGTTCTAATTTTTTTTCTAAATAAAATGCCCATGTTTCTGATAAAAACCAATATCTATCTTCTATTATTTTTGGATTACTATTTCTATCAATATAATGAGCTAATTCATGGACTAACATGAAAATATCACTATCATTACCATTTAATCTTATGAATGCTTCATTTATAGATGTATCGACATAAGATTTGCAACTATCATTTATTATTATTTTTCCTTCTTTGATTCCACTGATAATCATATTGTAGTATTCACTATTGTACTGTTTATAAAATTGAAGAACTATTTTCATAGGACTATTAATAAGTTTTGTGTATTCTTCTTTTTTATAATCATTACTAAAATGTTTTGCTAACAAATCAATTACATCTCTTTCAATGAATTTTCTATACTTCACTTCTGATTTTATCTTTTCTATAAATTCTTGGTTATTCAATTGCATATAATCCTTCCTTGATAACTCATTTGTATCAGATTTTAATATTTTTATTTTATCATTGATTGCTTTTTAAAGCAACGAAATATCATTTTTCAGATATTCATTTGTCAATAAAATAGTTTTTATACTTTAATTACATAAAAATACATAATATTTAATTGGAAGGAGAAATGGACATGAATAACTGCAATTGTAATGATGATTATGAAAGTGCTAGAAAAAAATAGAAGAATGTAATAAAAATATAAAATTTTGCGATATTCAAGGTCCGACTGGTCCTAAAGGAGAAAAAGGGGATCCTAGTTCTATAGGATTACAAGGAAAAGTTGGACCAACGGGACCTATGGGACCAAAGGGTGAAAATGGTCCAACCACGATTGAAATAGGAAAAATAGAAACAGTTAACCCAGAAATGAACGCAGAGGTTATTAATACTGGGACAAATCAAGATATTATCCTAAATTTTAAAATTCCAAGAGGTATGGATGGAATACAGGGGCCTCAAGGACCAATAGGTCCTATGGGACTTCAAGGAGAACAAGGTATAGAAGGTCCTAAAGGAGAGAAAGGAGATCCTGGAGAAAAGGGAGAACAAGGAGAAGATGGAACGAGTAATGACATTTTATATAACTCCTTATTTTTTGTGGATATTCCGGAAACAACAGTTGCGGGAATTGCACAGGTTGGCTCGTCAAAAAAGATACCAAATACGGATGAATATTTTAAAATTAGTGAGTCGAGAAATATTAATATACAACAATCTGGTACCTACGAAATAACTTTAAATGGCAAAATTTCAGGGGTTACTTCCACAATTGGAGCTTCCTTTTATTTATATGATGTAACGAACAAAAAAAAAATATCTAATTCAACCTTACAATTAAGAAAAGGAAATATTTCAGAAATGACTTTTTCGAAATTATTCTTATTAGAAGTAAATAATTTAATACAATTACAATTAAGAACAGAAATAGAAAATAATCAAACAGATAATATTACTTTTTCAGACATCAATATACTAATAAAAAAATATAACATATAATAACTTATTTTAAATATAATAAATAGATTTCTATAATTTTACTGGCCATTAGGCTGGTTTTTTTTATAACTACATTTTATAAATTTTCATATAATTTATAAAAAAAATGTATAGATACATTTCTATACATTTTTATCAATTTTGAATGTAACTTCGTAGCTATCTTCTAAATCAATTTCTTCTGTTTCGATTTTAAAGCCATATTTTTCAATTGTTGCTGCACAATCTCTAATTGTATTAATTACAGTTTTCATATCAGCAGTGACAAAACGTTGATTAGTTTGTGGTATAGGTACTTCTATATCGCCATTTTCATCGAATTTGACATTCTTATTTACAGAAAAGTTATCCATAACTTTTTCACTAGCATTCATATTAGTAAAACTATCATCATCTGTTAAATTTAATGGTTCTATTGGCTTAGAAAAATCTACTAAATTAGAATCGAAACCATCATTATTGTTAGACACTACATTATTTTCCACAGATATAGGTTTTGGTGTAGGATAAATAGATTCTTCTGGTGTCGAATCATCAGTTACTTGATTATTATAGTTTTCCACAGGTTGTTGTTGAAAACTATTAAATGAGTCATTCATTTGTTCATTTTTTGGTTCTTCCTTAACTGATGGTTGGGCAAATAAAGAATCTGTTCCAAAAATATTTGATGGATTTGATATTGGTTCTCCAAAATCCATATTTACTTGTTTATCTTCTATATCTTCAACATAATTTGGATTCGTTTCTGAATTATTTATTCCAAACATATTAAAGAATTTTCCACCCGTTACGGGAACTGTTTCTTCCTCTTTCTGCTCTGGTTGTTGTTCTACTTGCGACATAATATCTACAGGTTGTTCTGTTGGTTTTAATAATTCATTTATATCGGCTGGTTCAGCTGGTTCTTTTACGATATCTGTAGCTTCTTTTTCAATTTTATCAATATCCATAAAGCCAGGATTAACATCTGAATTGTAGTTTTCCACAGGTTGTTGTGGAATATTTGTTTTTTGTTCTGGTTCTTCGTCTTCAAAAACAAATGAAGGTTGATTATTTTCTATAATGGGCTCTGTTGGAATATTAAATTCTTTTATTGTATCATCATTCATTGTCATTTCTCCCTTAGTTATTTCTTTTGCTTCATTATCTGATGTTGAATTATCAGATGAAGTACTATTTAATAACTTTTCTATTTCTTCATCTGTCTTTCTAACAGTCATTCTTTCATTCATAATTCTATTTAACATTAATATTTGTTGATCATTATTTAATTTTAATAATGATCTAGCATGTCTTTCTGAAATTTTGTTTTCCATCAAAGCTACCTGTACTTCATCATACAAATTCAAAAGTCTTAATTTATTAGCTATTGTTGATTGCTTTTTACCTAGTTTTTCACCCAATGCCTCTTGACTAATATATCCCATATCCAAAATCTTTTTATACGAGATAGCTTCTTCTATTGGTGTTAAATCTTGACGTTGGACGTTTTCTATTAAAGCTACTTCAGCACTATTTTTATCATCTAGTGATGTAATAATTGCAGGAATTGTTGTTTTTCCCGCTAATATACTAGCTTTATATCTTCTCTCACCAGCTATAATTTCATATTTATCACTGATTTTTCTTACAACAATTGGCTGAATTACACCATGCAATTTAATAGATTCGGCAAGTTCATTAATTGCTTGTTCATTAAATTTAATTCTAGGTTGGAATCTATTTGGTAAAATATCATCAATGTTTAAAATTTGAATTTGTTTTTCCATTTCCATAAAAACGCCCTCCTTTATTCTTAAATATACTATACTATATTTTGGGAAATAATTCAATATTTTTGGGAAATAAAAAAAAGAATTATAATTTTCTTTTTTTTATTTCAGAATATTTTCTTGGATATTTTTTTACATCTCCATTTTTTTGAAATTTACAAATAGAACGAATACTATTTTCCACAGGTAAACTAAATTCACATAAATCAATAAATGTGGTGTTTAGTTCTTTCAAAGCATTCTTACTATCCTCTAATTCTTCTCTAACATTTCCTTTTAATGCTATGAAATAGCCACCAACTTTTGTCATAGGAATCGCATATTCCAACAATATACTTAAATTAGCAACGGCCCTAGCAGTTGTAACATCAAAACTATTTCGATGTAATAAAGCATATTCTTCTGCTCTGGTATGAATAACTTCTATATTTTTTAAATTTAGTGTATTTATTACATTATTTAAAAAATCAACTCTTTTATTTAAGGAATCTAACAATACAACTTTTAATTGTGGAAAAACTATTTTTAGTACTAAGCCAGGAAACCCTGCCCCCGTACCAATGTCACATAAATTACTTATTTTATTTAAGTCAATACTTTTTACTATAGTCAAACTATCATAAAAATGTTTTAGATAAACTTCTTCCTTTTCTACAATTCCCGTTAAATTCATTACTTTATTTTTTTCTACTAGTAATTCATAATATCGTTCTAATTGATTTAACTGATTATCATTCAATATAATTCCTATTTTTTTCAATTCTTCTATAAAATCATTAATTGGCATTATAATATTCCTTTCTCAAATAAATCATTAAAATAGAAATATCTGCTGGATTTACTCCACTAATTCTTAAAGCTTGTCCAATAGAAGTAGGATTTACTTCTTTTAATTTTTGACGAGCTTCACTTGCTAAATTAGATATTTTATCATAATCAATATCTACAGGAATTTTTTTATCTTCTAATTTTAACATTTTTTCTGCTTCTTTTTGTTCTTTAATAATATAACCATCATACTTTATATTAATTTCAACCTGTTCTATTACCTCTTGATCATAATTAATTTCTAATAAACCATTTTCTTTTAATAATTCAATTGTAATCTCAGGTCTTTTTAAAAAATCATAACAACTAATTCCATCTTTTAGCATAGGTGTATTCAAATTTTCCAATTTACTCATATTTTCTTTAGAAGGAGTTATTTTTGTATTCTTAAGGAATTCGGTTAGTTCTAAGATTTGCTTCTTTTTATCTAAAAACTTCTGATATTGACTTTCTGATATTAATCCTACTTGATAACCATATTCTCTTAATCTTAAATCAGCATTATCATGTCTTAGCAATAAACGATATTCTGCTCTAGAAGTAAGTAAACGGTAAGGATCACGAATTCCTTTTGTAACTAAATCATCAATTAATACTCCAATATAAGCTTCATTTCGTTTTAAAATTAATGGCTCTTTTTTTTCTAACTTTAAAGCAGCATTAATACCAGCAATTAATCCTTGACAAGCAGCTTCTTCATATCCACTTGTTCCATTAATTTGACCAGCCGTATATAAGCTTTCCACAATTTTTGTTTCAAGAGTTCTATTTAACTGTGTTGGGTAAATAGAATCATATTCAATAGCATATGCATACTTTAATATTTTGGCGTGTTCTAATCCTGGTAAACTATGAACCATCAATTCCTGAATATCATGTGGCATACTAGTAGAAAAACCTTGTAAGTAAAATGTATTTCCGTAATTAAGATCTTCCTTTATCATACTTTCTGGTTCTAAAAATAATTGATGCTTTTCTTTGTCAGCAAAACGAACTATTTTATCCTCTATTGACGGACAATATCTTGGCCCGATTCCAGTGATATCGTCCAATCCACCGTACATACTGGCTTTATTTAAATTATCTTTAATAATTTTATGTGTCTCTGGAGTTGTATATATTAAATGACAAGGTATCTGATTTTCTATTGAATAATTAGGTTTATCATCAAAACTAAAACTCAATAAAGTATCTGATCCTTTTTCCACTTTTGTCTTCGTAAAATCAATTGTATCTTTATCAATTCTTTGAGGAGTCCCTGTTTTCAATCTTTTAATTATAAATCCCAATTTTTTTAGATTATCACTTAAATGATTAGAAGGCTTTTCACCATGAGGTCCCTCTCTTCTTCTAGTATCCCCAACTAAAATATCAGCTTTCAAATATGTTCCTGTAGTTAAAATTACGGCTTTAGAGTATATTTTTTCCCCATTTTCAAGAATTATCCCCATAATCTTGTTGTTTTCCACAATTAAATTTTCTACTAATCCTTCTTTTATTTCTAAATTAGATGTTTTACACAAAGTTTTCCACATTTCTTGTGGATAAATTACTTTATCAGCTTGAGCTCTAAGTGCTCGAATTGCAGGACCTTTTTTATTATTTAACATTTTCATTTGAATTTGGGCTTTATCAGCATTTTTTCCCATTTCTCCACCTAAAGCATCAATTTCTCTTACAACAATTCCTTTTGCGGATCCTCCTATAGATGGGTTACAAGGCATATCAGCAATGTTTTTTATATTTCCTGTAATTAATAAAGTTTTATGTCCCATACGAGCTGAAGCTAAAGAGGCTTCACAACCGGCATGTCCACCACCTACAACAATAATTTCATAGTTCATAAATTTCACTTCCTAAACTTCAAATATTATACTATTTTTTTACATTTCTAACAAGAATAATTAAAATATTTCAGAATATACTATATTGGAGGTTTTTATGGAAAATAAAATAAATGATGATGTAAACATTTTGTTTTTAAAAGATATTGGGAAACTGCTAATAAAAGAAGAATTAAAATATTTGGCAATTGAACAGGAAAATTACATAGATTTAAAATCATTACCAATTGTACATAACGATTATCTTAGTGTGTTATACGATTACTTAGCTTATGACTATGATCAATTGGACCCTATATATCAAGAAAAATATAAATTCTTTTCAAAACATTTAATAAAAAAACAAGATGGATTATATTATTATGATACGAAAACTTATACAAAAAAAAATAGGCATTAACCTATTTTCCCAAGCAAAAATTCTTAAATATATTATCGATTAATTCATCTTCATAAGTATCGCCCGTAATTTCTCCCAGTAGATTCCATATTTCTTTGATATCTATTTCTAGCATATCTATTGGAACATTTTGAATTATGCTGTTTTGAATATCTTTTATGCCTTTTAAGGCTTTTTTTAATATTGCTATATCCTTAGAATTTGTTAAATAAGTAAAATCTGATGTTTCTATTTGTTCTAAATCAAACATTTTTTTTATAGCATTTTTTAAATCTTCTAACCCTGTTTTCTCTAAATTACTCATTTTAATTATAAATGGTGTATTAAATTTCAAAGAAAGTTTCATTGGTAAATCAATTTTATTAATAACAACAATGTAATTTTTATCTTTTATTTGATCTAATATTTCTAATTCATCTTTGCTTATTTCTTCATTATTATTTAAAACAAACAATACTAAATCAGCTTGATCCAGCAATTGGATACTTTTTTCCACACCTATTTTTTCTACTATATCATCTGTTTTTCTAATTCCAGCAGTATCAATTATATTCAAAGGGATACCATCTATATTTATTGTACCTTCTACAATATCTCGCGTTGTACCAGCTATATCAGTAACAATTGCTTTATCTTCTTCTAATAAATTATTTAATAAACTACTTTTTCCTACATTTGGCTTTCCTACAATAACTGTTTTGATACCATTTTGAAGAATCAACCCATTTTTACTTTCTTTTATAATTTTCAAAATATCATTTTCCACAATTTCTATTTCAGATTGAATTCTTTGGTTGGTTACCACTTCAATATCTTCATATTCTGGATAATCTATATTGACGGCAATATTGGATAATAATCTTACTAATTTATCTCTTATATTTCTGATTAATTGAGAAACTTTTCCTTCCATTTTATTAATAGCTATTTTACGTTGCTCTTCGGTTTTAGCAGATATTAAATCCATAGTTCCTTCTGCTTCTTGTAAATCAATTCTTCCATTCAGAAAAGCTCTTTTAGAGAATTCTCCTGGTTCTGCTAAACGACATCCATTTATTAAAAGTAATTCTAATACTTTTTGAGTAGTAGAAATTCCACCGTGACAATTAATTTCTACGACATCTTCACGGGTAAATGTTTTAGGACTTTTCATTACTGTCACCAATACTTCATCTATAATCTCTTCATGATCTACAATTTTACCGTAATGAATAGTATGTGACTCAACATTCATTAAATTATGTCCTTTAAAAATTTTATTAACAATTGAAATTGCTTCTTTTCCGCTTACTCTTATGATAGAAATAGCACCAACACCTAAAGCCGTTGATATAGCTGTAATTGTATCATCCATTTTGATCACTTTTCTTTCTAATACCAAATAAATCTGTAAAAAAACTAGGATTTTTTAAAGTTTCTAGAGAAACATATTTGTCTACCAAAGTTATAATCCATCCTTCTAAATATTTTGGTGGAATTATATTTAATGGAAACATATGTCTTAATATGATATTGCTTATCTTATCATTCATTAATTCAGAAAAATATTGATAGGAATTTTCCATTGCCTCTCTAGCATGTACAAATCCATGTTTTTTGAAAAATTTTTTTTGTTTATTACTTGGCCATGGATTAGGATAAAAATCATGGAGAAGTCCACCTATTGCTGCACTTTTATAATCTAATTTTAACTTTTTTGCAATATCGTAAGATAATTTTGAAACAGCCAAAGAATGCTCGTAAACACTAATTTTTCCATGATGTGGATAATATTTTCTTTTTTGAAATTCCTCATTTTTTAAAATATCATATATTATTTTATAATATTCACTTTTCTCCATAACAGTCATAAAATTCCCCTTACTAAAAAATATAATCAATGATTATATTTCTTTATATTTAATTACTACATGTCTGTCTTTTCCTTCTCCAATACTTTCTGTTGTCAATGAATCATATTCATCAATAATTTTATGTACCAATCTTCTCTCATATGAGTTCATTGAATCTAATGAAACAGACATTTGTGTATCTTCTACATCTTTAGCAATTCCTCTAACTAACTGTTCTATTTTTTTTAATTTTTTTACTTTATAATTTGAAACATCTAAATTTAGTTTAATTAATAAACCTGTTTGATTTTTTATCATTTGACGAATTAACGTTTGTAAGGCATTCAAATTTTTTCCTTCTTTTCCTATTAGTATAGAGTTATTATTAGATACCAACAAAACATTAAAAACTTCCTCAGATTCAATTATTTCAGTTTCTATATTCAAGTTCATATAAATCGCTATATTTTTTATAAAGTCAGCAATAAAATCTATTACATCTTGTTTTTTTAATACAGAAACTATATACTTAGGACTTTTAAATAATTTACCTTCAATAAATTCTGATTTTAAGAATAAGTCTTCTTTTGTAAGTTTCAATTCCTTTAAGGCATTATCTAATGCATCCTCTTTAGTTTTTGCTTCATATTTTTTAATTTCTAGCATTTTTGTCACCTCTTTTTACTAATAAATTTTGTATAATAGTAAATACATTTGAAGTAATCCAATAAATAGCTATACCAGATGAAATAGTAAATGATGTAATAGCCATCATAAATATCATCACATTAGTCATTGTTTTCATTTGTTCTTCTTGTTCTTTACTCATAGTAGCAGCACTATTTAATTTAAATGAGAAATAAGTAGCTAAAACAACTAGAACAATTAAAATTAAATAAATTGGTTTTCCTTGTTTTAATAGAGCCACAGAAGGACTTGTACCTAATTGGAATCCTATAAAGTTTTCTTCAAAAATTGCTGGGATTCTACTAATTGCTTCATAAAAGGCAAAGAATAAAGGTATTTGAATAAAGGTAAATAAACAACCAGACATTGGCTTAATATCATATTCCTTATATATCATCATCATTTCTTGAGATTTTTTCATCATACTCTCTTGATCAGTCTTATTCTTGTATTTATTCTCTAATTTTGTTAATTTTGGTTGGGCTTTTTTTAATTTTTCTGATTGTAATGCTGTTTTACGAGTAAACGGATATACAACTAAACGAATTAATATAGTACATAAAATTAATCCTAAGCCATAATTATTCACAAGATTTCCAATTTGAATAATTAACCAAGCTAAAGGTTGAACAAATAATGTTACCCATAAGCCTTGATAACTACTTGATTTAATTGGCATTGTTTTACAAACTGATAAATTATTTAAATCAACTTTTTTATTTTTAGTGGTTTCATTATAATTCTCATATATTCTTAATGTATCTTGATCTTCTGGTTTACATAATATGTTAAGAGGTAAATTTTGACCAGTAGAACTATTTTGAATTATTTTCTTATTTTCATCTTTTAGGTATGATGTACAACCTGTTAAATTAAATAGCATTATAACAATAATACTAAGCTTTATTAAATTCTTTTTCATTATTTTCTCCTTTAATTATATTTAATTTGTCAAAACAATATAATAAATCTGATTTCATTTCTAAAAATGTAGCATTTAAAATAGTTTTCTTTACTATTATAATACAATTAAAATTTTTTTGATAGTCTTTGGAATCAATAATATTTCTTATTTGTCGTTTTATTTTATTTCTTCCCACAGCGTTGCATATTTTCTTACTGACACTGATACCAAAATGATAATTTTCTTGATTTCTTTTCAAAAAGACCATGAAATACTTACTTCTAAATGGTTTTATTGTTTTAATCATTGAATCAAATTCTTTATTTTCTTTTATTATATTTATTTTTTTCAAATTTATCACTTCATTTCTTTTGTATTATACTATATATTCACTATTATTAGCAAATCACTTATTTTCGTATAGTTATTATTATTTTGTGTACTATTAACATCATATTGAATTTTGAAATAAAAATAAAAAAAACACAAATAAGTGTTTAATGTGATAAAACTTTACGACCTTTTCGTCTACGATTATTAATAATGTTAGTTTTCATACGAGCAAAAAAACCTTGTTTTTTACTTCTTTTTCTATTATTAGGTTGATAAGTTCTTTTCATAGCTATACCTCCTTTTTTATATAAATTCGCATTTGCTTTATCAATTATATATATATTTGTTGGATTTGTCAAATATTTTTTCTTTCCACAGTTATTTTTAATAAAAAACATTCTCCACATTATAAAACTATTTTATTTTTCTTTATAATATATGAAAAATTTTATTTTTTACACATTTCCACTGAAAAAAAATTATTGTATTTCACAATGTGCATAATTAATATTAACTTATTCCACAAATTATGTTAATTTCTATTATTTTTATTGTATTTCAATGTTTTTTTTGTGGAAAAATACTGTTAATAATACTTTTTTTACGATTTTTCCACTTTTTTCTTTGTTTTTCTATAAAAATAATGTAGAATATAGGTGAATATTTGAGCAGGAGGTGTATCATATGGATAATTCGCAACTTTGGAATTCTTTTTTAGAGCGGATTCAATCTGAATTATCACCTGTAACATATGATACTTGGTTCGCCGACACTAGAATTGTAAAAATTGAAAACAATATTGTTACTTTGGCAGTTCCTATGCATGTACATAAAAAAATGTTGAGTGAGAATTATAATGAAATGATTGAAGAAATATTTACTGAAATTTCTGGTTCTAACTTCAAATTTGATTATTTAACAGAAGATGAAATTACAGAAAATATCACAATCGATACAGAAAATATAGGGGTACCATCTATTTCTACATTTGAGACTAATTTAAAACCAAATTACACCTTTGATAACTTTATAGTAGGAGAGAGTAATAAATTTGCGAAATTAACAGCTTTTGCAGTAGCCGAGAAACCGGGTCAAATGTATAATCCTTTATTTATATATGGAAGTAGTGGGTTAGGAAAAACTCACTTGATGCATGCAATTGGAAATTATGCTATGAAAAATAGTAAGAGTAGGGTATTATATGTAACAAGTGAAAAATTTATTGATGATTTTGTTGGAATTAGCAAGAAAGCAACAGATGAGCCAAATTTTGATAAAGTGGCATTATTTAAGAAAAAATATCGTGATATTGATATTTTAATCATCGATGACATTCAATATCTTGGAACAGGTGCTAAAACGCAACAAGAATTTTTCAACACTTTTAATGAATTATATGATAAAAATAAACAAATTATTATTTCTTCAGATCGTTCTCCAGATGATTTAAAATTACTTGAAGAACGTTTAACCACAAGATTTAACTGGGGAATTACAATTAACATAGAACCTCCAGATTTTGAACTTCGTTTAAAAATTATTGAAGATAAAGTAAAAGGGCATATGTTATCCAATCCTTTTCCAAAAGATGTTCAAGAATTTATTGCAAGTAACTGTACAAGTGATATTAGAAAACTAGAAGGAGCAATTACTAGGGTAGTTGCTTATGCAGCTATGATGAGTGGAAGTCCTATTACTTTAGATTTAGCAAATGAGGCACTTAAAGGATTTTTTGTAAAAACTGTTGTTTCTAAAAATAAAGTAGAGCAGGTACAACAACTTGTAGCAAATCATTATAATATTACAGTAGAAGATATGAAAAGTAAAAGAAGGATGGCAAGTATTGCCTTTCCAAGACAAGTTGCTATGTATATTTGTAGAACAGAACTAAATGAGTCATTTCCCAAGATTGGAATCGAATTTGGGGGAAAAGATCATACTACAGTAATGCACTCTGTAGATAAAATTAAAAAACAACTAAAAAGTAATAAAGAATTACAAATAGAAATAGCTAAAATTATTGAAAAGATTTCTTAACAGTGGATAATTACATTTTATTAACACTTTATTAACAATTAAAAACGTAAATTATCCCTTATTTTTCAAGGATTTATTTAGTTTTCAACATTTTCCACTTTAATAATAATAATAAAATATAAATAATTATAATTAGGAGGTATATATATGAATATAGAAATTAAACAAGATATATTATTAGAAAACTTAAACTATGTAATAAGAGGAATATCTACAAAAAATATTATTCCAATTTTGAACTGTATTAAATTTGAGTTAACTGATGAAGGTTTATACATGACAAGTACAGATAATGAAAGTGCTATTAGAACCTTTATTCCTAGCTCTAGTATTGAATCGATTAATTCGATAGGAAAAATTGTTATTTCTGGAAAATATATTTATGATATTGTTAGGAAACTTCCTAATACTATTATAAAAATTGAAGAATTTATAGATAATAAGATTAATATATCTACTTCTAATTCCTCTTTTGATTTAAATTGCAATAATGTTAATGAATTTCCAGAATTAGATTTAAGTGATAGTAAATATCCTTTCCAAATCACTAGAACTGCATTTAAAAAATTAGTAAAACAAACTTCTTTTGCAGCATCAACTCAAGAGAATCGTCCAGAATTTACAGGAATTAATTTCAAAATTAACGAAAATTTATTAGAATGTACATCAACAGATTCCTATCGTTTAGCAAAAAAAGAAATAACATTAATGTCTAAATTAGAAGATTCTATTAATATTATTATTCCAACTAGAAATTTGAATGAATTAGAAAAAATGCTTTCTGATAATGATAGACCTATTGAAATTCATATTTTTAATAACAAAGTTATATTTAAATTTGATAATATTATAGTGATGAGTCGTTTAATTAATGGTGAATATCCTGATACAAATCGATTAATTCCAACAGAATTTAAATTAACATTAACTATGAATTGGGAGGAATTTTATCAAGCAATTGATAGAGCTTCTCTTTTAACAAGTGAATTTGATAAAAATACTATTAAATTACATTATTCTAATGGAATAGTTGAAATTTCTTCAAATATTCCAGAAATCGGTCATGTAGAAGAAAAAATGAATGTAGAAGCAAATTCTACTGAAGAATTGAAAATTGCATTTTCATCAAAATATATGTTAGATGCGTTAAAGGCTGTGGAATGTGATAAAATTGCTGTAAAATTTAATGGAGAAGAAAAACCAATTATTATTAAAGATGTGGATAACAGTGATGTTACTCAATTGATTCTTCCGGTTAAAACATATTAAAATAGGAATTTTCCTATTTTTTTCTTTTTCAACAGAAATCGACATATCTAATGATTATAGTAGTAGCCATTAGCTTTGCTAATTAGGGGGAGGTGGATAAATGGATAATTATGAAATAAACAGGAAAACTATTGTAATTATTCCTTTATCAAACAATAAATCGAAAGTGGTAGAAGAGGATAGGGAATATATTGTATTAAAAAAATCAACAGAAATTGTAGACCATAGTTGTAGATATTTTGGAAGTTCTTTTCTTGGACGTCATGAAGGAACAAAAAATTTAATAGGTGTAAGTTATAAGACACCTATATTGATAGAAGAAACTAATAATATTATATTTTTTCCAACTAGTTCTTCTAGAGCAGATGATTGCTATTGGATTTCTTTGGAACAAATTAATGATTATAATGATTATGAGGGAAATTCAAAAATTATTTTTAAAAATGGTTATGAATTAATTTTAAATATTTCAATAGGATCTTTAGAAAATCAAATTTTAAGATCAACTAGATTAGAATCAGTTATAAGAAAAAGAAGAAAAATAAGCTAAATGCTTATTTTTTCTTTGATTTTGTGATATAATTGTTTATAGGTACAGGTGTACTAAGAATAGTTATATTTTGAAAAATAGGCCATTTTATAAAAAAAGAAGGTGTATAATGTATTTAAAAAATATAAATATTACAAATTTTCGTAATTACGATAACTTAGCATTGAGTTTAGAAAAAGGTATTAATATTATTTATGGAAAAAATGGCCAAGGAAAAACAAATTTATTAGAAAGTTTATATGTTTTAGGTTTAACTAAGTCACATCGTTCTTATATTGATAATAACTTATTAAAGACAGGAAAATCTTTTTTTAAAATAAGTGGAAATTTATATGATAAAAGTATCAAAACTAAATTAGAATTAATATTTAATGACGATGCTAAAAAATTAAAAGTTGATAATAATGAAATAAAAAAAATTAATGATTATATTTCAAAAATGAATATAATCATTTTTTACCCAGATGATTTAACTTTAATAAAAGGATCACCCAGTGAAAGACGAAGATTTTTAAATTCAGAAATAAGTCAGTTATATCCTGATTATTTATCAATTTTAAATGACTATAATAAATTACTAAAAATGAGAAATGATTATTTAAAAAATAGTTACTTCGATGAAAATTATTTTGCTATTCTAACAAACTATTTAATCGATAAAGCTGCTATTATTTATCAATTGCGTTATAAATTTATTAATAAGTTAAATGAAAATATCTCTAATATTTATGAAAATTTATCAAATATTAAGGATTTTCATATTACTTATAAAACTTCTTTAAAATTTAAAGATTATAATAGAAACTTAATCAAAGAGAAACTAAAAACTTCTTTTGAAGAAATATTTTCTAAAGAAAAAAAATATAAGGTAACTTTAATTGGTCCACATAGAGATGATCTAGATTTTTTAATCAAAAACGATAATATTAAGAATTATGGATCTCAAGGCCAACAAAGAATGGCTATATTAGCAATAAAATTATCTGAAATTAAAATATTTTATCAATATAGAGGAAGTAATCCAATTTTGCTTTTAGATGATGTCTTTAGTGAATTAGATAGAAAAAAGAAAAATAATTTGCTTAAATATATTAATCAAGATATGCAAACAATTATAACGACGACAGATTTAAATAATATTAGTAAAAAAATTAGGAATGAATCAAAATTAATTGAAATAGAAAATGGTTCAATAAAAAAAATAACAGAGGTGAATAAAAATGGATAATAAAAATGAACATTATGATGCTTCGGATATTCAAGTCTTGGAAGGCTTAGAAGCTGTAAGAAAAAGACCAGGTATGTACATAGGAACTACTGATGTAAAAGGTTTACATCATCTTGTGTGGGAAATTGTGGATAACTCTATTGATGAAGCTTTAGCTGGTTTTTGTAATAATATTGAAATTGTTATTAACAAAGATAATTCTATCACTGTAAAGGATAATGGTAGAGGAATTCCAGTAGGTGTTCATCCTAAAACAGGTATATCTACGGTTGAAACAGTTTACACAGTTTTACATGCTGGTGGAAAATTTGGTGGTGGAGGATACAAAGTATCTGGAGGATTACATGGAGTAGGTGCTTCTGTTGTAAATGCCTTATCAAAATGGGTAACAGTTACAGTTTACAAAGAAGGAAAAATATATGAATGTAAATTCGCAAATGGTGGAAAAACAGTTCAAAAATTAACTGTAATTGGTGAATGTGAACAATCAAGAATGGGTACTACAGTTTCTTTTAAACCTGATCCTGATATTTTTGACACTGATATCTATGATTATGAAACATTAAAAGTTAGAACTCGTGAATTAGCCTTTTTAAATAAAGGATTAAAATTAACTTTGAGAGATGATCGTGATGATGAGGATACAACTGGTGAGACTTTCCATTACGAAGGTGGAATTAGTGAATATGTAAAGTATTTGAATAAAAATAAAACTCCAATTCATGATCAAATTATTCACCTTGAGGGTGAAGATTCTGGTGTAATGTTTGAAGTTGCTTTACAGTATAATGATGGATATAGTGATAGCATTTATTCCTTTGTAAATAACATTAATACACACGATGGAGGAACTCATGAAGAAGGTGTCAAAAGAGCTTTAACTCGTATTATTAATAACTATGCTCGAAAAAATAAATTATTGAAAGAAAAAGATGACTCTTTAACAGGTGATGATGTTAAAGAAGGATTAACGATGATTGTTTCTTGTAAACATCCAAATCCTCAATTTGAGGGTCAAACAAAAGGAAGATTAGGAAATTCAGAAGTTCGTAAATTAGCAGATAATGTATTTTCCGAAGGATTTGAAAGATTTTTATTAGAAAATCCAGATACTGCTAAAATTATAGTGGAAAAAGCTACTGTTGCTTCACGAGCTAGAATGGCTGCTAAAAAGGCAAGAGAGGCAACTCGTAGAAAAACAGCATTAGATGGCTTTAATACAATAGGAAAACTTGCTGATTGTACAAGTAAAGATGCTTCTATTAGTGAGATTTTTATTGTGGAAGGAGATTCTGCCGGTGGATCCGCAAAAGACGCTAGAATTCCTAAAACTCAAGCTATTCTGCCTTTAAGAGGAAAAATTCTAAATGTGGAAAAAGCTAGATTAGATAAAGCTTTATCCAATGAGGAAATTAGGACAATTATAACTGCATTTGGAACGGGAATAGGTGACGAATTTGACTTAAGTAAATTGAGATATCATAAAATTGTTATTATGACCGATGCTGATGTTGATGGATCCCATATTAGGATATTGTTATTAACGTTATTTTATCGTTTCTTTAGACCGATAGTAGAAGGTGGATATGTTTATGCAGCACAACCTCCTTTATATAAAGTAATCAATGGTAAAAATATTAAATATGTGCTTACTGATGAGGAATTGGAAGAATATAGAAAAACACTTAGTCCTAATGCTAAACCAATTGTTCAACGTTTTAAAGGTTTAGGTGAAATGGACGCAATTGATTTGCGTGAGACAACAATGCATATAAATAATCGTGTTTTAAAAAGGGTAACGGTAGATGATGCAATAGCTGCAGATAAGGTATTTACTGATTTAATGGGGGATGATGTATTACCTCGTAAATCATTTATTGAAGAATATGCTAGTTTTGCAGAAATGTTGGATGTATAGGAGGTTTTTATGGATAGAATAATAGAAAAAAATATAGTACAAGAAGTAAAAGATTCCTTCTTAGAATATTCAATGAGTGTAATCGTTTCTCGTGCTATTCCAGATTTAAGAGATGGATTAAAGCCAGTTCATCGTAGGATTTTATATTCAATGTATGAATCTGGGTATACTTCTGATAAACCACACCGTAAAAGTGCTAGAATTGTCGGAGATGTTATGGGAAAATATCATCCCCATGGAGATTCATCTATTTATGATGCAATGGTTCGTATGGCTCAACCATTTAGTTTTAGACATACATTAGTTGATGGTCATGGCAATTTTGGTAATATGGATGGGGACGGAGCAGCCGCAATGCGTTATACGGAAGCTCGACTTTCTAAATTGTCTTTAGAAATGGTAAGAGATATTAATAAAGATACGGTTGATTTTGATAATAATTTTGATGAAACCGAGAAGGAGCCAACAATTTTGCCTTCTAGATTTCCTAATATTTTAGTAAATGGATCAATGGGAATTGCAGTTGGTATGGCGACTAATATTCCTCCACATAATTTAGGAGAAGTTATTGATGGATGTGTTGCTTATATCGACAATCCAGATATTGATACATTAGAATTAATGCAACATATTAAAGGTCCAGATTTTCCAACAGGAGGCATTATTTTAGGAAATAGTGGAATTAAAAAGGCTTATGAAACTGGAAGAGGAAGTATTACTATTCGTGGAAGAGTAGAAATTGAAGAAAATAATGGCAAAAGTAGAATTATAGTTACAGAACTTCCATATCAAGTAAACAAAAAAGAGTTTCAAGAACGTATAGGTCAATTGGTTAGAGAAAAAATTCTTGACGGAATAAGTGATTTACATGAAGAATCTAACTTAGAAAATCCTGTTCGAGTTGTAATTTATTTGAAAAAGGATGCAAATGCAAATGTTGTATTAAATAATTTATATAAGCATACTCAATTACAAATAACATATGGTATTAATTTATTGATGATTGATCAAAAGACTCCTAGAATTTTATCTTTAAAGGAAATTATTTCAAAATATATTGATTATCAAAAAGAAATTATTATTAGAAGAACTAGATTTGATTTAAATAAGTGTGAAGCTAGGGTACATATTTTAGAAGGATTAAAAATAGCTTTAGATAATATTGATGAAGTAATAAAAATTATAAAATCTTCTAAGACTGATGATATTGCAAAAGAACAATTAATGTCTAAATTTGCTTTAGATGTAATCCAATGTGAAGCAATATTAGAAATGAAATTAAGAAGATTAACTGGTCTAGAAAAAGATAAAATAGAAAATGAATTAAAAGATTTATTACAACGTATTGAAGAATTGAAATCTATTTTGGCTTCTGAACAAAAAGTTCTAGATATTATCAAGCAAGAATTAATTGAAATTAAAAATAAATATGCTGATGATAGAAGAACAAATATTGACATGACTGCTATTGATTATATTGAAGATGAATCTTTAATTCCAGTAGAAGATATCATTATAACACTTACAAATAATGGTTATATTAAACGTGTAAATAGTGAAAATTATAAATCACAAAATCGTGGTGGAGTTGGAATTAAAGGAATGGCAACAAATGAAGAAGATTTTGTTAAAAACATGATATCAATGACGACTCATGATTATATATTATTCTTTACAAATAAAGGAAAAGTATATCGAATGAAAGGATATGAAGTTCCTTTATATAATAGACAATCCAAAGGATTACCAATTATTAATTTAATTCCAATTGATAAAAATGAAATTGTTACTGCAATGATTAGCATTTCAAATCAAGATAAAAACAGATATATGGTATTTTGTACACAAAATGGTTTAATTAAACGTACAGATATTAGTGAGTTTGATAACATAAGAAATAATGGAAAATTAGCTATTACATTAAAAGAAGATGATAATTTAATTTCAGTAAAGAAAACAGATGGAAATAATGAAATTTTAATTGCATCTTCTAACGGAAGAATGATACGTTTTGATGAATCTGAAATTAGAATAATGGGTAGAACTGCTTCTGGTGTAAAAGGAATTGATGTTGGTGATGGAATATGTGTTGGTTGTGAAATATCAGATCAAGAAAAACAAATTTTAGTTGTTACTGAAAATGGTTATGGTAAACAAACATTTATTGATGAATATAGACTAACACATCGTGGTAGTAAGGGTGTCAAAGCCTTAAATGTAACTGATAAAAATGGTATGATGGTTGCTTTAAAATGTATTGATGTTGAAGATAATTATGATGTTATGATTATTACCAATAGTGGTATTATTATGAAAATGCCTTTGGAACAAATTTCAACATTAAAACGTGCTACTCAAGGTGTTAGATTAATTAATTTAAAAGATGATCAAAAAGTATCAACTGTTGCAGTTGTGGAAAAAGAAAATTTGACAGAATATAATGAAAGTGAATTATTTCCTGGGAAATAATTAAGAGTAAATATAGTATTGTTTGGGAAATATTTCTTGTGGAAATTTTATTTATACAAATAAAAAAAATAGGCAGATTATTTCCCGGGAAATAATATTTATAGTTATTTTGTAAGAAAATTTAGAAAAGGATAGAAAAACTTAAGTAATGTATTATGTTATAATCGGAGATAAAGTTTTTATGTTTCACGTGAAACATTGTTTTCCACAATCTAAAAAAATATACATCATTAAAATAGTTTTACCTGTATGTTTCACGTGAAAC
>URDT01000005.1 GCA_900546745.1 uncultured Mycoplasmatota bacterium
TAGATATTGAAGGAGTATTACTTACTATGTTAGATGGTCGAACAAATTTAGGACTTGAAGTAGTAGAAGAAATTAAAAGTTATTTTAAAGAGCGTGTATATGATACTATAATCCCAAGATTAGTAAGACTTTCAGAAGCTCCAAGTCATGGTAAACCTATTATAGCTTATGATCCACAAAATAGAGGTTCCGAAGCATATTTAAATTTAGCCAAAGAGGTGATTGAAAGAAATGGAAACTAAAAAAAGAGCATTAGGAAGAGGTTTGGAAGAATTATTTAATAATGAAAATTTAAATTTAAATCAAATTGAAGAAACAATTTATGAAACAGCACAAAGTGATGAAATTATTGAAATAGAACTTGACTCTTTGCGCGTAAATCCTTATCAACCAAGAAAAGTATTTGATGAAACAGCTTTGAAAGAACTAGCTGATTCTATTAAAGAACATGGTGTTTTTCAACCGATTATTGTTAAAAAAAGTATTAAAGGTTATGAGATTATAGCTGGTGAAAGAAGGGTACGTGCTTCAAAATTAGCAGGAAAAACAACAATACCGGCTATTATTAGAGATTTTTCTGATGAACAAATGATGGAAATTGCATTATTAGAAAATCTTCAAAGAGAAAATTTAACATCAATTGAAGAAGCAGAGGCTTATCATATGATGTTAGAAAAATTGCATTTGACACAAGAAGAACTAGCTACCAAGGTAGGAAAAAGTAGAAGCCATATTACTAACATTTTGGGACTTTTACGTTTGCCTAACACTGTACAAAGTATGATTAATTCTTCTCAAATTAGTATGGGACATGCTAGAATTTTAAGTAAATTAGAAGATTCTGATAAGATTCTAGAAATTGCTAATAAAATTGTGAATGATAAGTTGTCTGTTCGTGATGTTGAAAAACTTACTCAGTCTGACCATTTTGAAAGAAAAAATAAAATCAAAAGAGATAAAAAAAGTAGTGATTATCAATATGTTGAGGAATTAATTAGCGAAAAGTTAGATACTAAAGTTAAAATACGTGATAAAAAAATTGAAATTAGTTTTGTAAATGATGCTGATTTAAACCGTATTTTAGAAATTATTGATATTAAAGAATAAGGTGATAAAATGTTAGAAGTTTTTCTAGATAAAAAAGTTCTTCATCCAATCATTATATTAATTTCATTATGGATGATATATTTTATATTTAATCGTATTGTAAAGCATATTTTAAAATCAAAAAAAGGCTTAAAAGGTTTAAAAAGTAAGAAAAATAAAACTATGATTTCATTATTGAATAATTTAGTGAAATACTTTTTAATAGTCATAGGTGTTATTATGATATTAAATGTATATGGTGTTAATACAAATAGTCTGTTAGCATCTCTTGGAGTTGCAAGTGCTGTAATTGCACTTGCCTTTCAAGATACTTTAAAGGACTTCTTGGCTGGAATTTTTATTGTGATTGAGGATCAATATGATATAGGGGATACCGTAACTATTAATGGTTTTAAAGGAGAAGTCGTAAGCATTGGACTTAGAATGACTAAGTTAAAAGCTTTTACAGGTGAATATTGTTTTATTGCTAACCACAATATTGGTGATGTCATTAATCATAGTTTGAATAAATCATTAGCTGTTGTAACTGTACAGGTATCTTATGATGCTGATCTAAATAAAGTGGATAAAATTTTAGAAAATTTATGTAGTCGCTTGACAAATGAATTAGAATATTTAAAAGGCCCAGTTACTGTAGATGGAATAGAAGAATTAGCAGATTCTGGTATAACGTATCGTATTTCAGCAGAAACGAAACCTTTAAAAAATTTAATTGCTGAAAGAAAAATTAGAAAAGAAGTTAAATTAGAGTTAGACAAGAATCATATAGAAATTCCATATCCACAATTGGTGATTCATAATGAATAATTACCAATTAGATAGTATCGTTGTTATGAAAAAACAACATCCTTGTGGATTTAATGAATGGAAAATTATTAGAGTAGGTGCAGATATTAAAATTAAGTGCTTAAACTGTGGAAGAAGTATTATGTTGCCTAGAATCGAATTTAATAAAAAATTAAAGAAAGTAGTAAAATATTAGGAGGATAATATGGTCAAAACAAAAAAAAAGAGAGAAAAACTTTATGGACCAGTGTTAATTATTACAATTCTAATTGTTGTTGTAGCATTTCTTAGTCTTATATTTAAAATATTAGGTGTAGAAAGTTATAAAACTGTAATTGCCAATAATACATTAGAAACAACTTTGGTAACTGTTAAAAATTTAATTAGTATAGATGGTCTACGTTTTATAATACAAAAATCAGTATCAAATTTTCGTTTATTTGAACCATTGGTTCTTTTGATAATTTCTTTAATAGGAATTGGTATTTGTGAAAAAAGTGGATTTTTAAGTGCTTTATTTAGTCCTTTAAAAAGAGTAAAGTTAAGTATTATTATCTTTATAACAGTGTTGTTGGGAATTATTAGTTCTGTATTTGGAGATTATAGTTATATATTTTTAATTCCTTTAGTTGCTGAAATGTTTAAATACCTAGGCAAAAGCTCTATATTAGGAATTATGGTTATATATTTAGGAATTACTCTTGGATATGGTACAGGTTTAGTATTTAATTATACAGATTATTCTTTAGCATTATTAACAGAAAATGCTGCTAAAGTAGATATTGATAAAAACTTTGGATTCAGTGTTTTTTCTTATAGTTATATCATGTTAATATCTACAGTTATTATGACTTTTCTTACGACTTTAGTAATTAATAAATTTTTAGTTCCAAAAATAGATAAGAAGTATTCACTTCAAGAGGAAGAACCTGTTATTTCGAAAAAAGCGAGAGGACAAACTTTATTTATTGGTTTATTATATATTTTAATTACTGTATATAGCATCTTGCCAATTCATTTGCCTGGTGCAGGAATTTTGTTAGATAATGATGCTCCTCGTTATTTAGAGAAATTATTTGGTGATGGTTCTCCTTTTGGCAGTGGCTTGGTTTTAATAATTACTTTATTATTTATATTATGTGGTTATTTTTATGGTAAGAAATCAGGAAATATAAAGAACAGTCATGATTTTACTTTAGGTTTATCTAAAAATTTTGAAAACTTAGGAATTATGTTTGTTTTAATGTTCTTTATTTCAGAACTAGAAGCTATCATTGAATGGACAAATTTAGGTGTTGTAATTAGTGCTAAATTAGTAGAATTTATGGGAAAATTACAATTTTCAGGAATTTTATTGATCATTGTTCTATTCGTAGTAGTATTATTAATGAGTTTTTTGATGCCAGGTACAAAAGAAAAATGGGAGATAGCTAGTCCAACAATAGTCCCATTATTTATGCAATCTAATATAACTCCATCATTTACGCAATTTTTATTTAAAGTGGCAGATGGTGTTGGTAAAGCAATTACTCCAATCTATTCTTATTATATTATTATGTTGTCATTCTTGGAAAAATATAGAAAAGATGACTCTAAGAAAATTAGTGTATTTGGAGTATTAAAAACAATGTTACCAGTTATTTTGATTGTCGGATTTATTTGGATTTTGCTTCTTTCCTTATGGTATGTCATGGGACTTCCTATTGGAAAAGGAACTTTCCCAACTTTATAAGCCAGAACTCTGGCTTTTATAATGTCAAAATTTATGCTATAATGAAACAGGAGGGATAACATGGGTTTAACTGCGGGTATTGTAGGATTACCAAATGTTGGTAAAAGTACGTTATTTAATGCAATTACAAAACAAAAAATATTAGCAGCAAATTATCCTTTTGCTACAATAGATCCAAATGTTGGTGTAGTTGTTGTACCAGATGAACGATTGGATTTTTTAAATGAATTATATCATCCTAAAAATTTAGTTCCAACTACAATTGAATATACTGATATAGCAGGACTTGTAAAAGGGGCGTCAGTAGGAGAAGGGTTAGGAAATAAATTTTTATCACATATTCGTGAAGTAGATGCTATTGTAGAAGTTGTAAGATGCTTTGAAAATGACGATATTATTCACGTTGAAGGAACTGTAGATCCAATTAGAGATATTGAAATTATTAATTTAGAATTGATGTTAGCTGATTTAGAAGTTATAAATAATCGTCTTAATAAGGTAAGTAAGAAAGCTGTTATGTCAAAAGATAAAGAAGCTATGAAAGAAAATGATATTTTAGAAAAATTAAAATCAAATTTGGAAAAAAATATTCCTTTGCGCCAAGTAGAATTTGATTTAGAAGAATTAGAATTTATTAAAGGATTCAATCTTTTGACATTAAAGCCAATCATTTATATGGCAAATGTTAACGAAGAGGATTTAATAGAAGATAATAATGTTTATGTACAAAAGGTTAGAGAATATGCTATGAAAGAAAATTCTGAAGTAATTACAGTATGTGCTAAAATAGAAGAAGATTTAGCTGATTTATCAGACATTGAAAAAGCGGAATTTCTTTTAGATCTTGGAATTAAAGAATCAGGATTGGACAAATTAATAAAAGCTACTTATAAATTGTTGGGACTTGCTACTTATTTTACAGCAGGTACTGATGAGTGTCGTGCTTGGACATTTAAAAAAGGAATGAAAGCACCAGAATGTGCTGGAATTATTCATTCTGATTTTGAAAGAGGATTTATTAGAAGTGAAACTATGAGCTTTGAAGATTTGAAAAAATATGGATCTGAATTAAAAGTAAAAGAGGCAGGTAAACTTCGTATTGAAGGTAAAGAATATGAGATGCAAGATGGAGATATTTGTCATTTTAGGTTTAATGTATAATTTAATTTAATAATATTATATAGGAGGAATTATGAATTTAAATAATGTATTTAAAAAAGTATATATGTGGATGTTTATAGGATTGCTATTAACATTTGCTACAGGCTATTTTGTTTCAATAAATGAAAATATGGCTTATAAAGTATATAGTTTATATTGGGTTTTAGCTATTATTGAAATTATATTAGTTATTGTTTTGTCTGCTAGAATAGGAAAAATGAATATTACAACATCTCGAATAATGTTTTTAACTTATTCGTTTGTGTCTGGACTAACTTTCTCATCTGTTTTTATAGCTTATGATATGAGATCTATTATTATTGTTTTTTTAATTTCGTCCTTGTTATTTTTAATTTTTGCTATTTTGGGATATATTACAAAATTGGATTTAACAAGCGTTGGTACATTTTTATTAATGGCACTAATTGGAATTGTTATTTGTTCTATTATTAATATTTTTGTTGGAAATGGAACATTTGAAATTGTTATTTGTTCTATTAGTATTTTAATATTCTTAGGTTTTACAGCTTATGATGTGAATAAAATTAAGCAATTACAAGATATTTATCCAGATGAGGATTCTTTAGCAATTGTTGGAGCATTAGAGTTATATTTAGACTTTATTAATATTTTCTTAGATTTATTAAGAATTGTTGCTAATAATCGTGATTAATTACATATAATGAATAAAGACTTTACAATGTAAAGTTTTTTTGTTATAATCTCACATGAGTATTAATTTACTCCTTGCTTATTGATAAGCCGAGAAGACCATAAGGAGGTGCAAAATGAAAAATTACGAAATCATGTTTATTGTAAAACCAACTTTAAGTGAAGATGAAACAAAAAAAGTTATTGAAAACTTTGGAAAAATTTTAACTGATAATGGTTCTACTATAACAGAATCAAAAGAAATAGGACAAAGAGAATTAGCTTACGAAATTAAAGATTTTAAAAGCGGTTATTATTTCCTATATACTGTAGAAGCAGCTGATGATAAAGCAATTAGAGAATTTGATCGTTTAGCTGGAATTAGTAATGATGTTATTCGTCACTTAATTACAAAAATAGAAAAATAGTGAGGTATTATTATGAATCGAGTAATGCTAATAGGAAGATTAACTGCAAAACCTGAACTTAGATATACAGGATCAAATATTCCTTATGCTAGATTTACAATTGCTGTTAATCGTCAATTTAATAATCAAGATGGAAATAGAGAAGCTGATTTTATTAATATTATTGTTTGGAGAAAACAAGCAGAAGTAATATGCAATTACTTTGATAAAGGAAATCAAATCGCTATTGAAGGTCGTTTACAAACAGGAAGTTATGATGCTCAAGATGGTAGTAAACGTTATACAACAGATGTCGTTTTAGACCAATTTCATTTTATTGAAAGTAGAGCGCAAAGAGAAGCAAGTACTAACAATGCTGTCTCAGATAGTGTTAGTCCATACGATTATCAAGAATCAAATGATGTAAGTGTTGAAAATGATCCATTTGCTGATTTTGGTGATAGTGTTTTTATAGATGATAACTTCTTAGATTAATGAAGGAGGAAAACATGGCTGAATTTTATAAAAAGAAAAAGAAAATTTGTCAAATGTGTGCTGGTAAAGATGTAGATTATAAAAATGCTGACATCATAAAAAAATATATTAGTTCAGATAAATGCAAAATTTTGCCTAGAAGAGTAACTGGAAATTGTGCAAAACATCAAAGATATATCGCAAATGAAATTAAAAAAGCACGTTTTATGGCAATTATTCCATTCGTAAAATAGTTAATTTGACATTAACTATTTTTTTGTTATAATAAGCCTTACTTAAATGGAGGGGTTATGGATATTATTACCAAAGAACAATTTGAAGAATATAAAAAAATTTTAAATCTTCATGATGACTTGTCAATTGATTGTATTATAGAACATTATAAAATTGAACTTGCTAATTGGTAAATTTCAAACTTTATAAGTGAATGTGACTTGAAATCAATGATTGATGCTTTTAAATTTTTTGTGGGATTGATAAAAATGAAGAAACTGACGGTGTAGAGTTTACAAAATCATTATTTAGAATTCTAGATAATCAACGAGAATATGGTGGTTGTATTCCAAGCATTGACCTTGTTACTAACTTTTATATGGTAGGATGTATAATTTCCGAAAAGATTAGTTTGTTTAAATTTGATAAGAATGAAAAGAAGAGATTTGATTCTATTTTGTGTCAATTATTTAAAACAATACAGTTTATAGAAGAACAATATGAAAAAGGCAATGTAAAAATTAAAACTAAAAAAAGTGAAAAAAAGCCTTGATTTTCATATAATTATTATGTATAATTATCTATGTGTGGAAAGCATAGATGTGTGAGGTTGCTGATACACCAGGATAAGTTGATATAATTTAAAATGGCTATCAGGTTTTTACACGGAGCTAGTCTGTACTAGATATAGGCGAAAGGAGGATAATAATATGTCGAAGATTAGTGTTAAACTAAGAGCTTATGAACACAAAAGTCTTGATACTGCTTGTGCCAAGATTGTAGAAACAGTAAAAAGAACTGGTGGAGAAGTTAGTGGACCAATTCCACTTCCAACAGAAATTGAAAAAATTACTATTTTAAGAGCTGTTCATAAATATAAAGATTCAAGAGAACAATTCGAAAAAAGAACACACAAGAGACTTATTGTTATCAACAATCCAAGTAAGGAAACTATCGAGGCATTAACTCGTTTAGAAATTCCAAGTGGTGTTGATATTCAAATAAAGCAATAATTTTTAGGGAGGAATATTATGAAAAAGGGAATCTTAGGTCGTAAATTAGGAATGACTCAAGTATTTACAAAATCTGGAAAATTGATTCCTGTAACTGTTGTTGAAGTAGAACCAAATGTGGTTACTCAAATTAAAACAATTGAAAATGATGGTTATGAAGCAATTCAATTAGGATTTGATACAAAGAGAGAAAAGTTAGCGACAAAAGCTTCAGTTGGTATTACTAACAAAGCAAACACTACACCTAAGCGCTTCTTTAAAGAAATTAGAGGTGTAGAAGTTGACAATTACACTTTAGGCCAAGAAATCAAAGCTGATATCTTTACTGAAGGTGAAGTTGTTGACGTAACAGGAACTACAAAAGGTAGAGGGTTCCAAGGTGTTATTAAACGTCATGGTCAATCAAGAGGACCTATGGGACATGGTTCACATTATCATAGAAGACCAGGTTCAATGGGAACAATGAGACCTATGAGAGTTTTCAAAGGTAAAAAATTACCAGGACATATGGGTACATTAACTGTAACAATTCAAAACCTTGAAGTCGTTGCAATAGATGTTGAAAATAATTGCATTTTAATTAAAGGAAATATACCAGGACCTAAAAAATCTTTAGTAGTTATTAAATCTTCAGTTAAAAAACCTGGAAAAGTTAATTCTAGAGAAGAACTTAACTCATATAAAAAAATTGAAGAAAATATAACAACTGATACTCCAGTTGATTCAACTGAAGTAGAAGCAGAAAACTAGGAGGTAATATAGATGGCAAAATTATCTGTATTAAATATTAAAGGTGAAAAGGTAAGTGATATTACTTTAAATGCTGAAGTTTGGGGAATTGTTCCAAATGATGCAGTATTATATGATGCAATTACATTAACAAGAAATTCGCAAAGACAAGGTACTCACGAAACAAAAACTCGTAGTGAGGTTTCCGGTGGTGGAAGAAAACCATGGAGACAAAAAGGAACAGGTAGAGCTCGTCAAGGTTCTATTCGTGCTGCTCAATGGTATCATGGTGGTATCGTATTTGGACCACATAATAGAAGCTACGATAAAAAAATGAATCGTAAAGAAAGAAGATTAGCTTTAAAATCAGCTTTAGCTTATAAATCGTTAGAAAGTAAGTTAGTAGTTGTTGATAGTTTTAATTTAGAAACAAACAAAACTAGTGAAGCTAAGTCAATCTTAAAACAATTAACATCAGATAAAAATATTTTAATTGTTGTTGAAGAACTAAACGATAATTTAATTTTAGCAACACGTAATTTAAAAAATGTAGTATTATTACAAACAAGCGAAATTAATACTTATGATGTTATCGCTGCTGATACTATGATTATTACATCTGATGCTGTTAAAACATTAGAGGAGGTGCTTGGTTAATGAATAACTATAGAGATATTATTAAAGCGCCAATTATTACAGAAAAAAGTTCTAACTTAGCAGCTAATAATGTTATTACATTTAGCGTAGATGTTAGAGCAAACAAAACACAAATCAAGCAAGCTATCGAAAAGATTTTCAATGTAAAAGTAGAAAGTGTTAACACTGTTAACGTAAAACCTAAGAAAAAAAGAGTAGGTCGTTATGTTGGAAAAACAAACAAAGTAAAAAAAGCAATTGTTAAATTAAAAGAAGGAAGTTCAATCGAACTTAACTAATGTTAGGAGAGGATAATCATGGCTATTAAGAGTTTTAAACCAATGACAAATGGTACTCGTGGTATGTCAAAATTAGTAAATGAAGAAATTACTAAAACAACACCTGAGAAATCATTAGTTGTAACATTAAAGAAAACTGGTGGACGTAATAATCAAGGTAGAATTACAGTAAGACACCGCGGTGGTGGAGAAAAAAGAAAATATCGTATTATTGATTTTAAAAGAGATAAAGATGGTATTGTTGGAACTGTAGCTTCTATCGAATATGATCCAAACAGAAGTGCTAACATTGCTTTAATACAATATGCTGATGGAGAAAAAAGATATATTCTTGCTCCAAAAGGATTAAAAGTTGGAAACAAAATCGAAAGTGGAGAAAATGCTGATATTAAAGTGGGAAATACATTACCACTTGAAAAAATTCCAGAAGGAACAGTTGTACACAATGTTGAATTAAAAGCAGGTAAAGGTGGACAAATGGCTCGTTCTGCTGGATCAAGTGTTCAAATATTAGGACGTGAAGGTAAATATACTTTACTTCGTTTAACAAGCGGAGAAGTTCGTAAAGTATTAAGTACTTGTAGAGCTACAATTGGAGAAGTAGGAAATGCGGATCATGAATTAGTAAGTTTAGGTAAAGCAGGTCGTAAAAGACATATGGGTATCAGACCTACAGTTCGTGGTTCTGTTATGAACCCTAACGATCACCCACATGGTGGTGGTGAAGGTAGAGCTCCAATCGGTCGTAAAGGACCAGTTACTCCATGGGGTAAACCAGCACTTGGATATAAAACACGTAAGAACAAAAAAGCTTCTGATAAGTTAATTGTTCGTCGTAAAAAATAATGAGAGGATGATTTAAATGGCTAGAAGTTTAAAAAAAGGACCTTTTATTGATAAACATTTAATGAATAAGGTTAAAAAAGTAAACGAATCTGGAAAAAAAGAAGTTATTAAAACATGGTCTCGCCGTTCAACAATTTATCCTGAATTTATTGGACACACATTTGCTGTTCATAATGGTAAAGAATTCATCCCAGTTTATGTAACAGAAGATATGGTAGGACATAAATTAGGTGAATTCGCACCAACACGTAAATTTGGTGGACATGGCGATGACAAAAAATAAAAATAATTAATTGTCAGGAAGGAGGACTAAAATGGAAGCAAGAGCGATTGCAAAAGGCGTTAGAATTGCACCTCGTAAAGCCCGTTTAGTTATAGATTTAATACGTGGGAAAAGCGTAAGCGAAGCAGATACTATTTTAAGTAATTTAAATAAAGAAGCAGCTCGCATTAGTAAAAAAGTATTGACTTCAGCTGTAGCAAATGCTGAAAATAACTTACATTTAGAAAAAGAAAATCTATATGTAAAAGAAGCATTTGTTAATGAAGGTCAACCATTAAAAAGAATGAGATTTGGTTCACGTGGACACGTTGATCCAATGAAGAGAAGAACAAGTCATATTACAATAGTAGTTAGTGACGAGAAATAGTAAAGGAGGATAGCTGATGGGTCAAAAAGTTAGTCCAATAGGACTTAGAATTGGAATTAATAAAACTTGGGAATCAAAATGGTATGCTGGTAGTAAAGATTTTGCTAAATACCTAGAAAATGACAATAAAATTCGTAAGCTTTTATCTAAAAAATTAAAAGACGCAGCAGTTTCAAGTATTCTAATTGAAAGAAACGCCAATAAAACTGATGTTATTATTAACACTGCTAAACCAGGTGTTATTATCGGACATGGCGGAGATGAAATTGAAAAATTAAGAAAAGAATTAGTAAAATTAGTTGATGAAAATGTTCAAATTTCCATTATGGAAGTTAAGAATCCAGATGTTGATGCTGCACTTGTTGCTGAGAACATTGCTCATCAAATTGAAAATAGAGTTTCATTTAGAATTGCTCAAAAAAGAGCAATCAGAAATGCTATGAAAGCAGGAGCAAAAGGTATTAAAACTTCTGTATCAGGACGTTTAGGTGGAGCTGATATGGCTAGAACAGAAGGATATACTGAAGGAAATACTCCACTTCATACTTTAAGAGCAAATATTGATTATGCTCATAAAGAAGCTGATACTACTTATGGTAAGATTGGTGTAAAAGTATGGATTTATAAAGGAGAAATTCTTGCCTCAAAACAAAAAGGAGGTAATACAAATGGCACTAATACCAAAAAGAACTAAATATAGAAGACCACACCGTTTGCGTTATGATGGTGTAGCAAAAGGAAATACAGAACTTCATTTTGGAGAATATGGTTTAATGGCAATGGAAGGTGCTTGGATTACTCAAAATCAAATCGAAGCAGCTCGTGTTGCTATGACACGTTATATGAAACGTGGAGGAAAAGTTTATAGAAATATTTTCCCTCATTTATCATTAACTAGAATACCTCTAGAAACTCGTATGGGTAAAGGTAAAGGTCAACCTGAAGAATGGGTAGCAGTTGTAAAAAAAGGAAAAATTATGTTTGAAATTTCCGGTGTAGATGAAGCAACAGCACGTGAAGCTTTAAGACTTGCAATGCATAAATTACCTATTAAATGTAAATTTGTTAAAAAAGAAAGCGGTGAGGCTAATGACTAATAAAGAAATTAGAGAATTATCTAATGAAGAAATTACAAAAAAGATTGAAGAATATAAAGAAGAATTATTTAATCTACGTTTTAGCCAAGCTACTGGTAATCTTGAAAAACCATCAAGAATTAATGAACTTAGAAAATTAGTAGCACGTATGAAAACTATTTTAAGAGAACGTGAACTTGGTATTAAGGAGGGTAATTAATGGAAAAAACTAAACACGAATTAGTTGGAAAAGTTGTAAGTGATAAAGCTGATAAAACTATTACAGTTTTAGTAGAAACTTATAAAAATGACCCAATTTATCATAAACGAGTTAAATATTCTAAAAAATATGCTGTTCATGATGAAAAAAATGAAGCTAAAGTTGGAGATAGAGTGCGTATAGCTGAAACTAGACCACTTTCTAAAAATAAACATTTCCGTTTAGTTGAAATAATAGAAAAAGCAATTATTTTATAATTGAAACTGGGAGGAGGATCAATATATGATTCAACAAGAAAGCCGTTTAAAAGTTGCTGATAATTCTGGAGCACGTGAAGTTAGTGTCATTCGTGTATTAGGTGGAAGTAAAGTAAAATACGGAAATATTGGAGATACTGTAGTTGTAACAGTAAAAAAAGCAACTCCTAATGGTACAGTTGGCAAAGGAAAAGTAGCTAAAGCTGTTATTGTTAGAAGTAAATTTGGTCTAAGAAGAGAAGACGGATCTTATATTAAATTTGATGATAATGCTTGTGTTATCATTAAGGATGATAAGAGCCCAGTTGGAACTCGTGTATTTGGACCAGTAGCACGTGAGTTACGTGATAAAGATTTTATGAAAATTGTATCACTTGCTAAAGAAGTGTTATAGCTTTCGAAGGAGGATAACATGAAACTAAAAACTGGAGATAAAGTTGTTGTTATTACTGGTAAAGATAAAGGCAAGGAAGGAAAAATTACAAAAATATTAAAAGAACAAAATAAGGTTGTTGTAGAAGGAATTAATATTGCTAAAAAACATGTTAAACCAAATGGACAATCTGCTGGAAGTATTGTAGAAATGGAATTACCAATTCATGCTTCTAATGTAATGATTCTAGATCCAAAAACAAATAAGCCTACCAGAATAGGACATGAAATAAATAAAGATGGTAAGAAAATTAGAACTACTAAAAAGTCTAATTCTAACCTTGATTAATTGGAAGGAGGGTATATATGAACCGCCTAAAAGCAAAATATAATGAGGAAATCGTACCTAGTTTAAAAGAACAATTTAATTATACAAATATTATGGAAGTACCACGCTTAGATAAAATCGTTGTTAACATGGGAGTTGGTGATGGAGCTTCTAATTCAAAATTACTAGAAGCAGCAGTAGCTGACTTAGAAGCAATTACTGGTCAAAAAGCAGTAGTTACCAAAGCAAAAAAAGCAATCGCTGGATTCAAAATTAGAGAAGGTCAAGGTATCGGATGTAAAGTTACTTTAAGAGGAGAAAATATGTATAACTTTTTAGATAAACTAATTAGTATTACATTGCCTCGTGTTAGAGATTTTAGAGGTATTTCTCCAAAATCATTTGATGGTAGAGGTAATTATACTTTAGGTTTAAATGAACAATTAATTTTCTCTGAAATCATATATGACAACGTTGTAAAAGTTCGTGGAATGGATATTGTTTTTGTAACCACAGCAAAAACAATCGATGAAGCTTAGGCTCTTTTAAAAGGTCTCGGTATGCCATTTAAAAAGTAACTGATTATAGGAGGATATTATGGCAAAAAAAAGTATGATTGTAAAACAATCAAGAAAGCAAAAATTTAAAGTACGTGAATATACTCGTTGTACAAGATGTGGTAGACCTCATTCAGTACTTAGAAAATATGGAATTTGTCGTATTTGCTTTAGAGAATTAGCTTATAAAGGACAAATACCTGGAATAAAAAAATCAAGTTGGTAAGATGAAGGGAGGATTCGTATGACAGATCCAATTGCAGATATGCTTACAAGAATACGTAATGCAAATCAAATGCGATATAATGAAGTTGAAGTACCCGCTTCAAAAATTAAAACTGAGATCGCAAGAATCTTAAAAGAAGAGGGTTTTATAAGTAATTATGAAATCAAAAAAGATAAAGTTCAAAATACAATTGTTTTAAATTTAAAATATGGACAAAATAAAGAACGTGTAATTACTGGATTAAAAAGAATATCAAAACCAGGATTACGTGTATATGCGAAAGCAGAAGAAATTCCTAAAGTTTTAAATGGATTAGGAATTGCTATTGTTTCTACATCTAAAGGAATTATGACTGATAAAAATGCTAGAAAAGAATCACTAGGTGGAGAAGTTTTAGCTTATATTTGGTAGAAAGGAAGATCGTATGAGCCGTATAGGTAATAGAAAATTAGAAATACCTGAAAATGTTACAGTATCAGTAAATGGTAATGTTGTTTCAGTAAAGGGACCTAAAGGTGAACTTTCTACTGAAGTAAATAAAAATATTACAGTATCTGTAGAAAATAATGAAGTTATTGTTACAAGAAATGATGATAATTTTAAACATTTTCATGGAACAGCAAACGCTAATATTAAAAACATGATCATTGGTGTAACACAAGGATTTGAAAAAGCATTAGAAGCTGTTGGTGTTGGATATCGTTTTAATGTAAGTGGTAATACAATAACAGTTAGTGCTGGTTATTCACATCCTGTTGTTATTAATGTACCAGAAGGTTTAACTGTAGAATCTCCAAGTAATACAGAATTAACAATCAAAGGTATTGATAAATGTCTTGTTGGTGAATTTGCTGCTAACATCAGAAAAATAAGAGAACCTGAACCTTATAAAGGAAAAGGTATTCGTTATAAAGATGAATTTATTCGTCGTAAAGAAGGAAAGAAAGCAGCTTAATGTAATTTAAGTAAAGGAGAGTAAATATGATTAAGAAAGTATCTCGTAACGATGTACGTAAAGCTAGACATGCTCGTGTTAGAGAAAAAATTTCTGGTACAGCATCTGTACCTAGATTAAATGTGTTTAGATCAAATTCAAATATTTTTGCTCAAATTATTGATGATGAAAAAGGAATTACATTAGTAAGTGCTTCATCAATTGATAAAGAGTTAAAATTAGAAAATGGATCTAATGTTCTTGCAGCAACTAAAGTTGGAGAATTAATTGCTAAAAGAGCAAAAGAACAAAAAATTGAAAAAGTCGTTTTCGATAGAGGTGGATACCTATATCATGGACGTGTAAAAGCTTTAGCAGAAGCAGCACGTGAAAACGGTTTAGAATTCTAAAGGAGGGTATTTATGGAGACTAGAAGAAGAGAACCACGCCCAAAACAATATGAAGAACAAGTTATCAATATTGGAAGAGTTACAAAAGTAACAAAAGGTGGTCGTCATTTCCGTTTCTCAGCTACAGTTGTTGTTGGTGATAGAAAAGGAAAAGTAGGACTAGGTACTGGTAAAGCTAATGAAGTACCAGATGCAATTAAAAAAGCTGTTTCAGCTGCCACTAAAAATGTAATTACAGTATCATTAGTTGATAATAGAACTATTTCCCATGAAGCAATTGGAGTTAGAGGTGCTAGTAGAGTAATGCTTAAACCAGCTGCTAAAGGTATTGGAGTTAAAGCAGGTGGACCAGTTAGAGCAGTACTTGAACTTGCTGGTGTAAAAGATATTTTATCTAAATCACTAGGTTCTAACACAAAAATTAATATGGCTTATGCCACACTTGAAGCATTAAAATCACAAAGATCTATTGAAGAAGTTGCCAAACTTCGTGGTAAGAAAGTTGAGGAGATTTAATGAAATTACATACATTATATCCAAATGATGGAGCAACTAAAAAACGTAAAATAGTAGGTCGTGGCCCAGGTAGTGGACTAGGAAAAACTTGTGGAAAAGGTCATAAAGGACAAAATGCTAGAAGTGGTGGAGGTGTAAGACCTGGATTTGAAGGAGGTCAATTACCATTATTTAGAAGACTTCCTAAAAGAGGTTTTACAAATGCTAAATTCAAAACTGTTTATGCTGTTATTAACTTAACTGATTTAAATAAATTTGAAGATGGTTCAGTAATTACACCAGAATTATTAAAAGATATGGGAATTTTAAAGAACCAATTAGATGGTGTAAAAGTTTTAGGAAATGGAAAACTTGAAAAGAAATTAACTGTAAAAGCTAATCAATTTTCTGATACAGCTGTTGCAGCAATAGAAGCATTAGGTGGAAAAGCAGAGGTGATTTAAAATGTTTGCGAATTTTAAGCAAATATTTAATCCCGCAAATAAAGATTTAAGAAAGAAAATCTATTTTACTTTTTTCGCTTTATTTGTATTTAAATTAGGTACGGCTATTGTTGTGCCTGGAATTGATAAATCAAGTTTAGGAACAAATAATTTAGGTATATTAGAGCTTATGAATATGATGGGTGGAGGGGCCCTAGAACAATTTTCTATTTTTGCTTTAGGTGTTACCCCTTATATTACAGCTTCCATTATTATTCAGTTGCTATCTATGGATATTATTCCTTATTTAGCAGAACTTAATAAACAAGGTGGAACAGGAAGAGCAAAATTAAACCAAATTACAAGATATGTAGGGATTGCTTTAGCTTTTATTCAAGGCTATATGTTCTCATTTGCGTTTATTTCTAATGGAACAGCTGTTGATTATTTAACATTTGCTTTATTTTTAACAGCTGGAACATCATTATTACTTTGGATTGGTGATCAAATCACTGCTAAAGGTATTGGAAATGGTGTGTCATTAATTATAATGGCAGGAATTATTGCTACTTTACCTAGTATGTTCGTTACTGCTTGGGAAAGCTTTGTGACAACTGGAAGTACTCAAGTAATTGCTTTAGGTGTTACAAAATTTATACTATTTGTATTGATTTATATTGCAATAATTTTAGGTGTTGTTTATGTTGAATCTGCTGAAAGAAGAATTGCAATTCAATATGCTAATAAATCAAATTCTGTAGTTTCTAAACAAAATTATATTCCATTTAAATTAAATTCAGCCGGAGTAATTCCAGTAATATTTGCTTCAGCACTTATTTCAATTCCTGGATTACTTCAGAATTTTATAAAAAATGAATCATTTACATTGTTTGTAAATAAATATTTAACAACTGATAGTGTGGTAGGATTTTTAATTTATATTGTTTGTATTTTTGGATTCTCTTATTTTTACACTTTCTTACAATTAAAACCAAAAGAATTGTCTGAAAATTTAAGTAAAAATGGTGGATTTATTCCAGGAATTCGCCCTGGTGAAGAAACTACGACATATATTAAAAATGTATTAAAGAGAATTACAACTGTTGGTGCATTATCACTTTCAGCAATTGCAGCTTTACCAATTATATTTGGAGCAATATCTGGACTTCCTTCTAACGTAAGGATAGGTGGAACTGGACTATTAATTGTTGTTGGAGTTGCTCTTGAGACTTATCGTAAGTTAGATAGTGAGTTAGTTACTCGTAAATTTGCTAGAAGAAGAGGTAATCGTTAATGAATATTGTTTTTGTTGCCGCTCCAGCAGCTGGAAAAGGTACACAAGCAAAACTCGTATGTGATAAATACCATTTAACACATATTTCAACAGGTGATTTACTTCGTGAAGTCACTAAAAAAGATGATTCATTTAGTAAAGATATTAAAGAAAAAATGAGCAGTGGTTCATTAATCAGTGATGATATTATTATTCAATTAATTTCAAATAAATTAGAAAATAATGATGGGTTTGTTTTTGATGGTTTTCCACGAAATCTAAATCAAGCTGAATTGTTTGATCAAATATTACAAGAACAAGGAAAAAAAATTGATTACATTATTTATTTAGAAACAGACGAAGAAGTTGCTAAACAAAGAATTGTTGGTCGTATGGTTTGTCCTAATTGTAATAATATTTATAATATTGCTTTAGATCAAATAGAAAAACAACAAGTATGTAGTTGTGGTTCAACTTTGATAAAAAGAGAAGATGACAATTTAGAAACATTTGAAAAAAGATATCAAGTTTATTTAGAAGAAACTAAACCAATTATTGATTATTATCAAGAAAGACCAAATTTTTATAAAGTGAATAGTAATGTTTCCCCAGAAGAAGTATTTCATCAAATTGAAAATATTTTAGGTGAAAAATGATTAGTATAAAATCAGAAAGAGAAATAGAACTTTTAAAAATTGCTGGTGAAATTGTTGGTAAAACTCATCATTATATGGAACAGTTTATAAAACCAGGAATAACAACGAAAGAATTAGATACATTGGCCGAGGATTATATATTAAGCCAAGGTGCTACTCCTTCTTTTAAAGGATTATATGGTTTTCCAGGGTCTATTTGTATTTCTATTAACGAAGAGGTTGTGCATGGAATTCCAGGAAAAAGAAAACTAAGAGAGGGTGACATTGTTACTCTTGACATTGGTGCTTGTTACAAAGGTTATCATGGTGATTCTGCTTGGACTTATGCTGTTGGCAAGATTAGTTCTAAAAAACAGGCTTTGATGAAACAAACTGAAGAAGCTCTGTTTGCAGGTCTTTCGGCTATTAAAGATGGAGCCCATGTTGGTGATATTGGATATGCTGTTGAAACCTGTGCTAAAAAATATCATTTAGGTGTTGTTAAAGAATTGGTAGGTCATGGTGTAGGAAGTCATGTTCATGAAGAACCTGATGTTCCAAATTATGGTAAAAAAAATACAGGTCCATTATTAAAATCTGGTATGGTAATTGCGGTAGAACCAATGTTGAATATGGGAACTGCTGAAGTATTTATGTTAGATGATGATTGGACTATTGTAACAGGAGATGATTTACCTTCTGCTCATTTTGAACATACTGTTTTGGTTACAGATACAGGGTATACAATTTTAACAAAGAGGTGATTATATGCCAAGAAAACCAATAAAAAAGAAAGTTGTAACAGAAGAAAAGGTTAAAACTAAAAATGCTATTGAAGTAGAAGGAAAAGTATTAGAAGTTTTACCAGGATATCAATTTAAAGTGGAACTTCCAAATAAATGTGTCGTAACAGCACATGTATCAGGAAAAATACGTCAAAACAATATTCGTATTTTACAAGGGGATACAGTTGTTATGGAATTATCAGAATATGACTTAACAAAAGGTCGTATTACGTGGAGAAAAGTATAATACTATAATTTATCCACATTTCTGTTAAAATCCGAATACAACGCATTTTAACAGGTTGTTATAGTATAAATAATATGTGGATACAAACCTATAGAAAATAGGAGGGATTATAATGAAAGTAAGATCATCGGTAAAACCGATATGTCCAAAATGCAAAGTTGTAAAACGTAATGGAAAAGTTAGGGTAATTTGTGAAAACCCTAAACATAAACAAGTACAAGGTTAATATAGGAGGTGTTTTATGGCACGTATTAAAGGTGTAGATATACCAGATAATAAAAGAATTGAAATATCTTTAACTTATATTTATGGTATAGGTAGAAGTTTATCAAATCAAATCTTAAATGATGCAAAAATTGACGTTAATAAAAGAGCAGGTAAATTATCTAATGATGAATTAAATAGCATTCGTGAACAATTAGATAAATATACTATCGAAGGTGACTTAAGAAGAGAAGTTAATATGAATATCAAAACAAAAATGGAAATTAATTCATATCAAGGAACTCGTCATAAAAAAGGTTTACCTGTTAGAGGTCAAAGAACTAATAGAAATGCTAGAACTCGTAAGGGTAAAGGTAAAACAGTAGCTAATAAAAAGAAATAAGGTTAAATAAAGGAGGTTATTAGTATGGCTTACAAACCAAGAAAACGTAAAGTTAAAAAGAATGTACCAGCAGGTAAAGCTTATATTCATTCCACTTTCAATAACACAATTGTAACTATTAGTGATACTGAAGGAAATGCAATTAGTTGGGCATCAGCTGGAACATTAGGATTTAAAGGAAGTAAAAAATCAACTCCGTTTGCAGCAGGTATGTCAGCAGAAGCAGCTGGAAAAGCAGCTTATGATATGGGTATGAGAAAAGTAGAAGTTTTTGTTAAAGGATTAGGATCAGGACGTGAAACTGCTATCCGTTCTTTACAAACTGCTGGTCTTGAAATTTTATCTATCACAGATGTAACACCTGTACCACACAATGGATGTCGTCCACCAAAACGACCTCGTGGATAAAAGAAAAGGAGTGTGTTAAAGTGTTAAACTTTGAAAAACCAATATATAAAATAACTGATTATGTAGAAAGTAATAATTATGGTAAATTTGAACTTGAACCTTTAGAAAGAGGTTTTGGAATCACTTTAGGTAACGCTCTAAGAAGAGTTATGCTATCAAGTATGCCAGGAAGTGCAATTGTAGCTGTTCGTATAGATGGTGTAATGCATGAATTTCAAACTATGGATGGTATTGTTGAAGACGTAACATCTATTGTTTTAAATTTAAAAAATGTTGTAATTAAAAATCATGGTTCTGAACAAGCAACAGCTCATCTTTCTGCTTCAGGAGAAGGAGTAGTTACTGCTGCTGATATTGTGTCAGATGATGATATTGAAATTATGAATCCTGATCAAGTAATTGCTACTATTTCTGAAGGTGGAAAACTTGATATGGAATTCATTATTGCTAATGGTAGAGGATATGTTCCTTCTACAGAAAACAAGAAATTTTTAGAAAATGCTAAATTAGGTTTTATTCCTATTGATGCATTATATTCTCCAATTCAAAAAGTTAGTTATGAAGTAGAAAATGCTCGTGTTGGACAAGATGATAATTATGATAAATTAATTATGGAAGTTTATACAAACGGTTCACTTCGTCCAGAAGAAGCTATGGCTTTAGCTTCAAAAATTTTAATCGAACATTTTAACATTATTACTGACTTAAGTGAAATTGCAGATACTACTGGTGTTATGAATGCTAAACAAGAGGATTCTAAATTAAAGAAATTAGAAACTTCAATTGATGATTTAGATTTTTCAGTAAGAGCTTATAATTGTTTAAAGAGAGCTGGAATTAATACACTAGGTGATTTAACTGAAAAAACAGAATTAGAAATGATGAAAATTAGGAATTTAGGTAAGAAATCTTTAAAAGAAGTTATCGATAAAATAAAAGATATGGGTCTTAAATTCCGCGATGAAGATTAAGGAGGTTAATTTATGGCTTATAGAAAATTAGGACGCGATAACAAACATAGAAGAAGTATGCTAGCTAACCTTACTAGACAACTTATTATGAATGAACGTATTGAAACAACAGAACCAAGAGCTAAAGAAGCTCGTAAGTTTGTTGACAAAATGATTACTTATGGAAAAGATGGTTCTTTAGTTGCTAGAAGAAAAGCATTAGCTTTTATGCAAAATGATAAAGAAGCCACAAAGAAAGTATTCGACGATTTAGCTGTTCGTTATGCTAACAGAAATGGTGGATATACAAGAATATTAAAATTAGATGAACGTAGAGGTGATGATGCCCTTATGGTTATCTTAGAATTAGTTGAAGGAGATGCTAAATAAGCATCTTTTTTCTTTACTTTTAAAACTATTTTTAATATAATTAAAATGGTGATAGTATGAAAGCATTAGTAACAGGAGCATCTTCTGGTATTGGAAGAGAAATGGCAAAAATATTAAGTGATATGGGGTATGATTTAATATTAGTAGCTAGAAGAAAAAAGAAACTTGAAGAGTTAAAAAAACAATTAACTACAAAAGTTACAATCATTAATTTAGATATTTCATCAACTTATAATTGTATGAAACTTTATGATAAGGTCAAAAAAGAAGATATTGACATTGTTATTAATAATGCTGGATTTGGTCTATTTGGTGAGTTTACAGAAACAAGTTTGGATAAAGAATTAGATATGATTGATACTAATATTAAAGCTGTTCATACTTTAACAAAACTATTTCTAAAGGATTTTAAAGAAAAAGATTCGGGGTATATATTAAATGTTTCCTCTTCTGCTGCTTTTTTATCTGGTCCCTTAATGTCTACTTATTATGCTACTAAAGGATATGTTTTAAAATTAACAGAGGCTATTTATGAAGAATTAAGAAGAGAAGATAGCAATGTTTATATTGGGACATTATGTCCAGGGCCTGTTGATACTGAATTTAATGATGTAGCGAATGTTAAATTTAGTATTCAATCATTGAACAGTCACGACGTTGCTGAATATGCTATTAATCAAATGTTTAAAAGAAAATTAATTATTATTCCAGGTTGGAAAATGAAATTTATCGTATTTTCAAGACTTCTTCCAAGAAAATTACTTCTTAGAATTAATTACAATATTCAGAAAAAGAAAGAAGGATAGTTATGAAAAAAAACGGATTTACTTTAGTTGAAATGATTGCTACTTTGATTATATTGTCAATCATTGCAGTAATCGTAACTCCTAATATTTACGTCAGCATCAAAGATTATAAAAATAGATTATATGATACTCAATTAGATAGCATAAAGCAAGCTGCTAAAAATTGGGTAGTAGATAATGTGAATAAAACGAGTGATGAATACTCTTTATTGATTACTGTTCAAGATTTACAAAAAGATGGTTATATAGACGAAAAACTAGAAAATCCAAAAGATGGTGGTTATTTTGATGAATCATCTGTATTTGTTTTAGTGACATGTCAATATGTTCAAGATGAAACAGGAAACTTATCATCTAATTACAAATATACTTATGGTGTTTATTCGGATCAAACTGATTATAGAGAAAAAATGGCTATTCAATATGCAAAAGATAATAATTTGATAAATAATACTTCAGTTACAGTTTCTGATTTAAAGAAAGGATATATCCCAAGTCAAATTCAAGATATAAATGGAAATTCAGTTGCTATTAATTCAGCAACAATTACGATTACTGTGACAAAATCAGATGATTCAAAAACAGGAGATACTGTTTATAGCTATAGTGCTAGCATTAATTAGGAATGAAATTTCCTTTTTTTCATGTATAAAATTGTAAAAAAAAAATAAATATATTATAATACTTACTATGTGTGGTGGTTTCATTGAAAAAGATAATAGAAATTAACAATTTAAGTTGTTATTATGGAAATAAAAAAATTTTAGATAATATTAATTTAGAAATAAAAGAAGATTCGTTTGTCACTATATTAGGTGCTAACGGATGTGGAAAAAGTACTATGGCTAAAGCAATGTTGGGATTGATTCCTTATGAAGGACAGATAAAAATAGAGAACACTATTTTAAAAGAGGAAAGCTTTTCAAAAATAAAAAAATATGTGGGAATGGTTTCAGAAACATACGAAGATAAATTTGATGCTGATACACCTTATGATAGTATATATTTTTATTTAAAAAATTTGGGAATGAATGAAAATGAAATTAAAATAAAAATATTAAATATACAAAAAGTACTGAGATTAGAATCATTTATGCAATGTTCAATTTCTCATTTAAGTATTAGTGAACTTCAGTTGTTATCATTAGCTTGTGTTCTTGCTTCTGAACCGAAAATTATTATATTGGATAATGCTATGTCTATGTTAGATGAAACTATAAAAAATACTATATTTCGTTATTTAAAGAAAATAAATAAAGATAAAAAAATAACAATCATTAATTTTAGCAATAATCCTGAAGAAAGTATCTATGGAAAAGATTTAATTTTATTACACAATCGAAATATTTTATTATTTGCTCCTATTAAAGAAGCCTTATTGGAAGAAAAAAAATTTAGACAATGTAATTTAGAATTGCCATTTATGGCTTCTTTATCTTTAAAGTTGAAATATTATGGATTAGTTGATCATTTAATTTTAGACATGAATAAGATGGTGAATCAGTTATGGAAATAAAATTTGAAAATGTAAATTATAATTACACAAAAATTAATTACGAAGAAAAAAAGGTTTTATCTAATATTAATTTTAGTGTTAAAACAGGGACAATTAATTCAATTATTGGACCAAATGGTTGTGGAAAAACTACTCTTCTAGAACTCATAAGTTTATTGATCAAACCTACAAATGGTAAAATTAAAATTGATCAAGCTACAATTACAAATAAGACAGAAAATTTGGAAATAGTACGCAAAAAAATAGGATATATTTCACAAGTGCCGATAGAACAATTTTTTTGTGATACTGTTTACCAAGAATTAAAATCTATACTGCAAATGAATGGCTATAAAGATGATCATATTGATAAAAGAATTCATGACGTATTATTGATGGTAGATTTAGAGGAAGAAAAATTAACTTCAAATCCTATTTTTTTAAGCCATGGCGAAATGCGTAAACTGGCAATTGCTGAGGCTTTAATTTTAAATCCTAAAATACTTGTTTTAGATGAACCAACAGTAAATTTAGATTCTAAATCAAAGAGTAATTTTATTAAATTGATACGATTATTAAAAAATAGATATGGAAAAACTATCATAATTGCTAGTCATGATATGGATTTTGTTCATAAAGTTTCTGATTATATATATGTTTTATTTAATCAAAAAATTGTTATGCAAGGAACGAAGTATGAAATTTTTAAGGATCCTCAAAAATTGAAAAAATATAATTTAATTCCTCCAAAAGTTATGTTATTCTCAGATAAAGTATTAACTAAAAAAAATATAAAGATAGGGTATCGTGACGAAATTAATGACTTGTTGAAGGATATTTATCGTTATGTTAATTAGGGAGGAATTATGCGTTATTTAATAGGTTTTTCTTATGATGGAACAGATTTTTATGGATATCAAAAGCAGTTGAATAAAAGAACAGTTCAAGGAGAAATAGAAACAGTATTATCAAAAGTTTTAAATTGTAAAACAATTATTAATGCTTCTGGTCGAACAGATGCAAAAGTACATGCTTATAATCAAAAAGCACATTTTGATTGTGATAAGTCAATAGATTGTGGAAAATTAAAAAATTCCTTAAATAAAATGTTACCAAATGACATTTTTGTTAAAAATATAAAACAGGTAACCGATCATTTTCACGCACGATATGATGTGAAATATAAGAAATATATTTATAAAATCAATATAGGAGAATATAATCCATTTGAAAGAAATTATGTATATCAATATAATAAAAATTTAGATATAGATTTATTAAAAGAAACATCATCTTATTTAATAGGTACTCATAATTTTAAATCATTTACAAAAGCTGTTCAAGAAGAAAAAGATTATGTAAGAACAATTTATGAGATTAACATTGTTCAGAAGAATAATATAATAGAAATAGAACTTATAGGAAATGGATTTTTAAGATATATGGTTCGTAATTTAGTTGGAACTTTAATTACTATCAACGAAAGAAAAATGAATCCTTTTATTATTCAAGATATTATGAATAAACAAGATAGGGTAGAAGCTTTTAAAACAATTAATCCAGAAGGACTATATTTAGAAGATGTTATTTATGAATCTTCGATATAGAAATGTTATTTTTGGAATATATTTATCTCAAAATACTATATTATAATAGAAAACAACTATATTTTTATTGACAATTTTGTTGATTTTTAATATAATTTTAATTGGTACATTTTATATATCCCATTAGAAATAAGTATTGGGAACACTTATTTCAAAAATATATTAAAAGAAAGGGAAATATTTATGAAAGACACATATATGCAAAAAAAAGAAGATATAGTACGTAATTGGTATGTAATCGATGCTGAAGGTCAAAACTTAGGACGTGTTGCTACAAAAGTTGCTCATGTTTTAAGAGGAAAAAATAAACCAACTTTCACACCACATATTGATTGTGGAGATTATGTTATTGTTATTAATGCTTCAAAAGTAAATTTAACTGGTAATAAATTAGATGATAAAATTTATTACAATCACAGTGGATATACTGGAGGATTAAGAGAAAGAACTGCTCGTACTATGAGAGATAATTATCCTGTAGAAATGATGGAAAGAGCTGTTAAAGGAATGCTTCCAAAAGGAAGACTTGGACGTCAAATGTATAAAAAATTATTTGTATATGAAGGATCTGAACATCCACATATGGCTCAACAACCAGTTGAGATGAAATTAAACTAGGAGGTTTTTAAATGGCTAATAAGAAAGTATATACTGGAACAGGTAGAAGAAAATCATCTATCGCACAAGTTAAAATGGTTCCAGGAAAAGGAAAAATTACTGTTAATGGAAGAGATGTTAGAGATTTCTTCCCATATGAAACTAATGTAATGGATTTAAAACAACCTTTAGTTGCTACAAATAATGAAGAAACATTTGATATTGACGTAAAAGTTAATGGTGGAGGATTCACAGGTCAAACTGGTGCTATACGTTTAGGTATCACAAGAGCTTTACTTGTATATGATGCTGGAAATGAAGAAAATGAAGATAGCTATAGAAAAACGTTAAAAAGAGCTGGATTTATTACTAGAGATTCTAGAGCTAAAGAACGTAAAAAACCAGGACTTAAAGCTGCTCGTAGAGCTCCTCAATTCTCAAAGAGATAATATGCATATATCAAGCCAAGATTTATTTCTTGGTTTTTTTATGTTATAATAAGTGAGGTGAGATTATGACTTTAAGCAATGAATGGACAGAATATAAAATATTGGATGCATCTAATGGTGAAAAATTAGAAGATTGGAATCATATTAATCTACTTAGACCTGACCCACAAATTATATGGGATAATGGGAATTTATTAGAAAAATATCCTAATATCAATGCACATTATCATCGTAGTAATAAAGGTGGAGGCTATTGGGAAAATTTAAAGAAAACACCTGCAACATGGCAAGTACATTATAAAAATCTAACATTCAATATTAAACAAATGGGTTTTAAACATACTGGACTTTTTCCAGAACAAGCTGCTAATTGGGATTTTATGATTGATAAAATTAAAAATAGTAATCGTCAGATTAAAGTTCTAAATTTATTTGCTTATACTGGAGGTGCTAGTGTAGCTTGTTTATCAGCTGGTGCTAGTGTTGTTCATGTAGATTCTAGTCGTGGTATGGTTGATTGGGCAAAAGAAAATGTTAGATCATCTCATTTGGATGATAGGCCTATTCGTTATTTAGTTGATGATGTTGTTAAATTTGTAAAAAGAGAAATTAGACGTGGAAATCAATATGATGCTATCATCATGGATCCTCCAAGTTATGGTAGGGGGTCAAATGGAGAAGTATGGGATATTGAAAAAGATTTATTTCCTTTAGTAGAATTATGTATGAATATATTATCGGATGATCCTTTATTTTTTATTATTAATTCTTATACAACAGGTCTTTCTAAACATGTAATGGAAAATATATTAAAATTAACTATAGGGAAAAAATACTGTGGAAAAGTTTATTCAGATGAAATAGGATTGCCAATTAAAGATAGTGATTTGATTTTACCTTGTGGAATTTATGCTAGATATGAAAAAGAATAATCAATGATTATCCTTTTTTTTATATTCAAATATGTCAGTAATTTCACAGTCTAAATAATCGCATAATCTAGCTAAAACAGTAATATCAATTCTAGTAAGTCCTCCACTCCAAATTCTTTTTAAAACCTTATAGTCAATTTGTGTATCAGTCATAATTCTATATTTGCTAATATTTTTTTCTTTCAGTAGTTGCTCTAGTTTGAAGAGATAACATCCATTTTTAAATTCAACGGTATATTTTTTATCCATGGATATTCCCTCCTTTTCTAAGTTAATTCTAACATTTGATTATGTTCTATGACTATTGGTTATATAACCGTACATTTTTGTAAAATAAAACATCTTACTATTAAGATGTCTATTATAAATTAAATTATGTAGCATTATTTTTTCTATAGGAAACATATTCAAAAATATCATTTATGTCACAATCTAAGTAATCACATAATCTTGCTAAGACAGTGATATCAATTCTTTCAATTTCACCTGTGCCGAGACGTTTTAGAACTTTAAAATCTGTATTTGTATCGCGCATAATTTTATTTTTACTAATGTTTTTATCCTCTAATAATTGCTCTAGTTTAAAAAGGTAATATCCATTTTTAAAATCTACTTTGTAAATTTTATTCATGTTATCACCTTCCTAATTATAATTCTAACATTGTAAAACGACAGTTGACTATTGACTGATTAACCAATATAATATTGATGTGAGGTGATTTATGAATAAAGAATATTCTTATTTAATAGGTTTAGTTGAATCACATCGTAATGATTTAATAAAACGTTTATATAATAGAAAACTATCAAAAAAATTATTAAATCAATACTTAGAAAAATATGATAAATTATTATTCGAATTATATAAAAAATATGAGGGAAAGTAATTACCTTATTAAGTAATAAGTTTAGACATTAAAAATAATCTTCCATATATTATTATTAAGGAGGTGTTTTTGTGTCTTCAAAAAAATATCAAGAATTGGTAGAAAATATGAAGCTGAGAAATAAGCTTATATGTTTAGGATTTGGCAATTCTGGCGTTGGCCCTCGAGGTGAAATGGGTCCTACAGGACCTCAGGGACCTATTGGATTAACAGGTGAGAAAGGGGATATTGGACCAACTGGACCAAAAGGTGATATAGGTCCCGCAGGACCACAAGGCGATATAGGACCTGCAGGACCTATAGTTGCTTCATCAAATGAAGGAGTATTTTTTACAAGTTTCAGTGATTCAGATACATCAGAAACTGTATCCTTACAAGATTCATGGATTATTCCAAACCCATCAAAATATTTTTCTATTTTGAATGATACTGATATAGAGGTACAACCTGGAATTTATGAAATAACATTTTCTGGATTTGTTAAAGATACGGATGCTACACACGGTGCAACTTTTTATTTACAAACAAGTAATGGATCAGCTTTGAAAGATTTAACATTTAGTCTACCTATGGACACAACTAGTCAAATGAATTTTTCACAATCATTTGTTTTTCGCTTTGAGGAAGTTACAGTTTTGCAGGTAATTACAAGTATATCTGGAGATGAAGGGACTTCTAATGTTACGATATCTGATTTAAATTTAATTATGAAGAAAATTCATGAGTAATGTAAAATATATATGTATAATAATTTGCTTTTGATAATAAATTTGTATTACTTGACAGAAAGATTGAAGTAGAGGTAATATTAAATATGGGAGGAGTAATATGAAAAAGAAACATGTAATAATATTTGGAGTATTAATAATTGTAATAATAATAGTTTCATTGGGATATTATCAAATTAATTACAAAAAAAGTAATAGTAATAATAATCAAAATAAAACTAATGATGAAATTAATAAAAAAAGTGAAACGAACCAAGATGGCTGTGTAGTATGTGACTCTGAAGGAGGCTTATGTTGTCCAACAAAAGATAAAGAAAGTGAAACGAATCAAGATGGTTGCGTAGTATGTGACTCTGAAGGAGGCTTATGTTGCACATCATAACAAAAATTTAAATATTTTCAATATTAAAACATATATTTAATTAGGTGGTATCATGCTAAAATATAAAATATATGTTTTATTTTTGTTTATTCTAACACTTGGAAGTATTAATTATATAAATGCAAATAATAATAGTTTGCCTTTGTTTGGAAAAGTTATTTATATTGATCCTGGCCACGGAGGATTGGATCCGGGCGCTATGTATAATGGAATAAAAGAAAAAGATATTAATTTAGAAATTAGTAAAAAACTGGAAAATAAATTAACTAGTATGGGGGCTATTGTCTATTTAACTAGATATGATGATTATGATTTATCTGCTAATAATACGATTAATCGAAAACGAAGCGATTTATCTAGAAGAGGAAATGCAATTAATAAATCTGACTGCGACATATTTTTATCAATTCATTTAAATGCTGAAGATAGTAGTACATGGCGAGGAGCTCAAGTTTTTTATGACGATACAAATGAAAAAAATGAAGAAATAGCTAAAATATTTCAAGAACAATTTAAAAAAGATTTAAAAAGTACACGTAATTATAAAAAAGTAGATGAACTTTATTTACAAAGAAGAATAGAACGACCAGGTGTTTTACTAGAAGTTGGTTTTTTAAGTAATTCTAATGATCGTTATTTATTAAAACAAGACTCTTATCAAAATAGAATAGTAACATCTATTACAAGTGGTCTTTTAAAATACTTTTCAGCATAATTTTGCTGTTTTTTTTCTATTAATTATATGATATAATTATCTTGTATGCTGGAGGTTTCAATTATGGGGAAAAAGACATTTAAAACTCTAGATGAACAAATAGAAATTTTAAAAAATAGAGGATTAATTATTGATGATATTGATAAGGCTCGATCTATTTTATTTCGAGAGAATTATTTCTTTTTAAATGGGTATAGACATTTGTTCCAACGAACGGGGATTGATAATGAGTTTATCGTAGGAACCACATTTGATGAACTATATGGTACATTTGTTTTTGATCGAAATATTAGAAATATCATGTTTAAATATATCTTAATTATTGAAAATAATATGAAATCCATTATGAGCTATTATTTATCCAGAAAGTATGGATTTAAAGAAAAAGAATATTTAGATCCTAAAAATTTTAATCAAGATAGTATTAAAGTTAGACAGGTTTATGATGTATTGAATAAAGTGAAAAGACAAATTAGAGTGAATGGAAAGCAACATGCCGCTACTTCACATTATATTAGTAATTATGGATATATTCCATTATGGATTTTAGTTAAAGTATTGTCATTTGGAATTATCTCAGAATTATACGGTATTTTGAAAATAGAAGATCAAATTGATATTGCTAAAGTTTATAAATTAAATCCAGAAACATTAATGACATATCTCCAACTACTTTCAAATTTTAGAAACTTATGTGCTCATGAAGATATGTTATATGATCATCGTACTCAAAAAGTTATTCCTGATTGCCGTTATCATACAATATTAGAAATAGAAAAAGAAAAAGATGAATATAAATATGGTAAGAATGATCTTTTTGCTTTAATTATAATTATGAAAGAAATGCTTACAAAGGAAGAATTTGAAGATGTTTTGTATCAAATTGGATATGAAATTGATGTTTTAGATGGAAAAGTTGATACAGTTCCATTGAATGTTATTTTAAATAAGATAGGATTTCCTGATAATTTTAGAGAAATTTCAAATATAGATTAGAGGTAAATATGAAAAAGAAAATAATAATTACAGTTGTATTATCTGCTTTAGTTGTAATTTTAGGTACTACAACTATGTTTAATAATAAATTATTACCAGATGCTATGAAATTTAAAAAAGAATATGAATTATTAAATGGACAAATAAATTCAAATAATAAGAAATATATGGATGTTGAAATTAGTGTTAAAAATCCAATTCAATATGCATCCTATGAAGAAATTGCTAATTTGTTAAAAAATGGTACAGGAGTTATTTATTTTGGATTCCCAGAATGCCCTTGGTGTCGTAATGCTGTTCCTGTACTTTTAGAAGCTGCTAAAGAATTAAATATTAATAAGATTTATTATTTTAATGCTCTTAGTATTCGTGACAAGAAACATTTGGATGATCAAGGTAATATTGTAACTGATGAAGCAGGTACAAAAGAATATGAAGAATTAGTAAAACTTATGTATGATCAATTACCAGTTTATGATGGATTAAATGATGATACTATTAAAAGATTATATTTTCCAACTGTAGTTTTTGTTAAAAATGGTGAAATTATTGGTTTACATAGTTCTACAGTTGATTCTCAAGAAGATCCTTATGTTAGTCTTACGGATGATCAACATAATGAATTAAAGAAAATATATTCCGATTATTTTAATAAAGTATTTGATATTGTCTGTGATGATGCATGCTAAGCATGCTTTTTTTGTACAATAATGTCGTATTTATTTTCTTCTATGAATTATTATTGCTAAATAATATTCATTAGAGGAGGAATATATATGTTAACAAATAGTGATATTGGTTTAACTGAAAAAGAAGTATTAGAAAATCGTGAAAAATATGGAACAAATGAGTTAACAAATAATAAAACAAATAGTTTCTTTAAACTTTTTTTAGAATCTTTGGGAGATCCTATTATTCGTATTTTATTAATTGCTTTAGGCATCAAAACAATTTTTTTAATTAAAGATTTTGATTGGTATGAAACGGTTGGAATTGTAATAGCTATTTTTATCGCTTCTTTTGTATCTACTATATCAGAATATGGTAGTGAAAAAGCCTTTATAAAACTCCAAGAAGAAGCTTCTAAAATAAAATGTCGTGTTTTAAGAAATCGTAAAAAAGTGGAAATTAATGTTTCAGAAGTTGTAGTTGGAGATATTGTTATGTTGGAAACAGGGGATAAGGTACCAGCAGACGGAATATTGGTTAGTGGAAATGTTTCTGTTGATGAATCTTCTTTAACAGGAGAAACAAAAGAAAAAGAAAAAACTGTTCAAGGTGATAAAAAAATATTAAGAGGAAGTGTGATTTATTCTAAACAAGGAAAAATGCTAGTCACAAAAGTTGGTGTAGATACTGTATATGGAAAATTAGCTAGTGAATTAAGTGAAAAAAGTCCAGATAGTCCATTAAAAATTAGACTTCGTGAATTAGCTGAATTTATTAGCAAAATTGGTTATCTTGGAGCTTTTTTAGTTGCTTTTGCCTATTTGTTTTCAGTTGTTGTGATTCAAAATAATTTTGAAATTTCTAAAATATCAGAAATGTTGCATAATTTTCCTTTAATGTTTGGTCATATTTTATATGCTCTTACATTATGCGTTACAGTAATTGTAGTTGCTGTGCCTGAAGGATTACCAATGATGATTACTTTAGTATTATCATCTAATATGAAAAAAATGTTAAAAAACAATGTTTTAGTTCGTAAATTAGTGGGAATTGAAACAGCTGGAAATTTAAATATTTTGTTTACGGATAAAACAGGAACTCTTACAAAAGGTAAACTTGAAGTAATTGGTATCATGACAGGTGATTTTAAAACGTATCAAAAGGAATCCGATATTAAAGGTAAAGTTTATTCAACAATTAAAGATTCCATGGTGTATAATAATGCTAGTTGTTATTCTGAAGATAAAATTATTGGGGGAAATAGTACAGATCGTGCTATTTTGGGATTTATAAAGACACCAATTTCTTCTGTACAAGTGTTAAAAACAGTTCCTTTTGATAGTAAAAATAAATATATGTTAACAACAATTCAAAAAGATAGAAAGATCACTTATTTAAAAGGAGCACCCGAGAAAATTATTCCTAAATGTACAAAATATTTGAATGAGATGGGAGAAAAAAGAAGTTTTTATAATAAAGAGAAAATAACTCGTTATATTAAGGATAAAACAAAACAAGGAATTCGTATTATTGCTATGGCAATCCAAGATGACATAAATGAATTAGTTTTTGTAGGATTGGTTTTAATTAAAGATGATATTCGTCCTGAAGCAAAATTAGGTATCGAACTAGTTAAAAAAGCCCATATTAATACTGTAATGATTACAGGAGATAATAAAGATACGGCAGTTTCTATAGCAAATGAAGTAGGATTATTAGATCAAGATTCTATTATTTTAACTAGCGATGAGTTAAACAATATGTCTGATGATGAAGTAAAATCTAAATTATTAAATTTAAAAGTAGTAGCAAGAGCTTTACCATTTGATAAAAGTCGTTTGGTAAGATTAGCGCAAGAAGAGGGACTAATTGTCGGTATGACAGGTGATGGGGTTAATGATTCACCAGCTTTAAAAAAATCTGATGTAGGTTTTGCCATGGGAAGTGGAACAGAAGTTGCAAAAGAAGCAAGTGATATTGTTATTATGGATGATAATTTTTTATCTATAGCAAAGGCAGTTTTATTTGGTAGAACTATATTTAAAAGTATTCGTAAATTTATTATTTTTCAACTTACTGTCAATATTTGTGCAATTAGTTTATCCATTATAGGTCCTTTCATTGGTGTTAATACTCCTATTACGGTAATTCAAATGTTATGGATTAATATGGTAATGGATACTTTGGCAGGATTAGCTTTCTCTTTTGAACCTCCTTTATTAGAATATATGGATGAGAAACCAAAAACAAAAAATGATTCTATTATGAATCGCTATATGTTAAGCGAAATTTTATTTACAGGTTTTTATTCTTCATTACTTTGTGTTTTATTTTTAAAAGTTCCTTTTTTTAAGCAATTCTTTCGAACAGATGTTGCTGACAAATATTTTATGACAGCTTTTTTTGGGCTATTTATTTTCATAGGTATATTTAATTGTTTTAATGCTAGAACTACTAGAATCAATTTATTGGCTAATATTTTAAAAAATAAAATGTTTTTAGCCATTGTTACTTTTATTTTAATCGTTCAATTATTGCTAATTTACTATGGGGGTAGTTTATTTAGAACAGCAGGTCTAACATTTGCAGAATTACAAATTATTATTTTTCTTTCGTTTACAGTTATCCCAGTTGACTGGATTCGTAAGATTATTTTAAAAAAGAAAAGTTATAAGTTGGAAATTTAACTATTTGTAGGTAATTTATTGATTTTAAGTAAAAATAAAAGTATAATTTGAAAAGGTGGTAGATATGATTTACTTATATACGGATTTGACAAAAAAAGGTTTAAGCGATTATCAAATAAAGAAAAAAGTAAATAATTGTGAACTTTACATGGTAAAAAAAGGTGTCTATTCGACAACAAAGGAATTTGATTATCTAGATTATATTGCCCATAAACATCCAAATGCCGTATTTACTTTAACAACAGCGTGCCATTGTTATGGATTTTTAAAAAATGATAAAAATCCTTATTATATTGCTACAAAACAAAAAGATAGAAAAATTAATGATGATAATGTTAAACAAATATTTATGACAACTAGTTTATATAACATAGGTATTAGTAAAATTACTTATCATGGATTTAATATATTAATATATGATTTAGAGAGGCTTTTAATTGAAGTTGTCAGGTATAAGGCTCAGTTATCATATGATGATTATCACGAGATTATAGGTAGCTATAGGAAAATAGCAAAGTTATTGAATAAAAATAAAATTAATAATTATGTTTTAAATTTTAAAGATAAACGAATTATGGAGCGTATAAATAATGAGGTGTTTCAGTAGTACTCATTGATTTTTAAATTTTTATATGTTATTATGTGTTTAATTTACTTAGAGTAAACTGGGGAGAGAAGAAAGTGGAATTTGTAATATGTGATGATGAGAAATTATTTAGAAGCAGTATTAGTAAGATTATTGATAAAACTTTGATTAATAATGATGATGATTATACAATCACTACCTTTTCAAAATTTGATAAATCTTTTGAAAATAAAATAAATGAGAAAAAATCAAAAATATATATATTAGATATTGAAATCAAAGATAGCATATCAGGAATTGATATAGCGAGAAAGATTAGAAAAGATGATTGGGATAGTATTATTATATTTGTAACTTCTCATAATGAACTTGGGTATCAAGCTTTGAAAGCACAGATTATGCTGTTAGATTTTATATCTAAGTATGATGATTTTGAAAATAATTTTATTAAAACATTAAAAAAAGCTATTTCTTTAATTAATAGTAAAAAGACGATTAAATTTGATGTTGATGGAATTTCATATATTATTCATTTAGGTGATATTCTATATATAGAAAAAGATACAGTAGATAGGAAATGTATTATAAAAACTACTTATACTGAAATAGCTGTTAATAAAACACTTAACTATATGGTAGAAAATTTGGATGATAGATTTTATTTATGTCATAGGAGTTGTTTAGTTAATACAGAGAAAATAAGAAAAGTTGATTGGAAAAATAGTTTAATTTTTTTTGACAACGGTGATTCTATCAATCTTTTAGCTAGAGATAAAAAGAAAGGATTAAGGGAGTATGTTAACAGTTAGTTGGTTTTTGTGTGGAATATTGTATACATTCTTTTATTGCTACTTATTTTCTAATCTTGTATGTAATACTCCTTTTTTTGTAACAAAAAAAATCGTTGTTTTGTCAATTGTTTTTTCTATTATTTATTTTTTAATTTTAAAAATAAATTCTGGAATTATGCAGCCTTATTTAACTCATATTGTTATGTTTTTAATCTTAATGTTTGTGTATAAAGAAACTATTACAAAAACATTGATAGGAGAATTGTCAATTTTTATAATTTTATTTATAATAGAATTGATATATGGTTATGTAATTTTATTATTTTTTGGAAAAAGTGCGGCATCAGAAATGTCAGATTGGGTAGTTTATTTCTTTTCTAATTGTTTAATATTTACTCTTGGATTACTTGTATCAAAGATGAGATTTTTAAAAAAATTTATATCTATTATACTAGTTTGGTACAAAGATAATGATTTTAGAAAATTAGTAGCATTGGTAGTGTTAGCTATGGCTATAGGCATTTTTACTTTATATAATAACTTTATTAAATTATTACCAATTTCTGTTTTATTGGTTGCTGATTTGTTTTGTTTGGGAATTTTTGCTTTTGTTATTGGCTTTTTTTATGAAAAATCGAATAATAATAAAATCTCTATGGAATATAATCAATTATTAAATTATGTAAAAATTTATGAGAATGAAATAGAAGAAAAAAATAAAAATCAACACGAATATAAAAATCAATTGATTGTAATTCGAAGTTTAATAAATTCTAGAAATCATAAGGCGATTGAATACATTGATAAGCAGTTAGATAGTGAGATTGAATCTGAAGACAGAAGTTGGTTAAACAAACTAAAATATGTTCCTCAAGGTGGGCTAAAGGGATTAATATATTATAAAATTCAAGAAATGATGAAAGATAATATTACAATTTTTGTTGATATCTCACCACAGATTCAACAAATAAAGAATAATAAAAATATCAATAAATATCTTGAAGATATCAGTAAAATTATAGGGGTATACTTAGATAATGCTATTCAAGCTGTAAGAGAATTGGTTGAAAAATATATTATTTTAGAAATCTATTTGGATGAGGAATTTATTATATTTAGTTTATCTAATAATTACCAAGGTGTAATTGATATAAAAAAATTTGATAAAGAAGGATATACAACAAAGGGATATAATCATGGATATGGTTTATGCTTGGTAAGGGATATTATTTCTAATAATCATAATATTTACCAAAAAAGAGAAATGAATGGAATTTATTATGTTCAAAAATTATGTGTAAAATTGTGATAGGTAAATAAAATTTTAAATAGAAAGGACTGGATGTATGTTATTAGTTAGCTGGTTTTTATGTGGAATATTGTATACATTTCTTTACTGTTATTTATTTTTTAAATTAGTGAATAAAGAAAAATTTATTATAGATAAAAAAATTATTTTAGTCTCTGTTATTTTTTCCATTATTTATTGTTTGATTTTGAAAGTAAATTCTGGTATTATGCAACCATATTTAACGCATATTCTTATGTTTCTAATTTTACTAATTTTATATAAAAAATCTATTGTTAAAACACTTATTGGAGAATTATCTATTTTTATAATATTGTTTATAATTGAATTAGTATATGGATATCTATTTTTATTATTTTTTAACAAAAGTGCTTCTTTAGAAGTTACTAATTGGATGGTTTATCTTTTTTCTAATTGTTTGATATTTTTATTAAGTATTTGTTTTTCTAAAATTGATAAAGTAAAAGATATGATTGTTGGTGTATTATCTTGGTATAGAGATAGTGAATTTAAGAGTTTATCCCTATTTGTAACAATGGCTATGACTATAGGAATTGTGGCTTTGTATAATACATTTATTAATTCCTCATCATTGTTGATTTTATTATGTAGTAATTTATTTTGTTTGAGTGTTTTTGTTTTTGTCATTGGATTTTTTAAAGAAAAGTCAAATAATACAAAAATTTCAGTAGAATATGATCAATTATTAGATTATGTTAAGGTTTATGAAGATGAAATAGAAGAAAAAAGCAAAAATCAACATGAATATAAAAATCAATTAATTGTAATAAAAAATTTAGTAAGTCCTAAAAATAAAAAGGCTATTGAATATATTGATAAAAAGTTAGACAGTGAGATTGAATCTGAAGATCGGAGTTGGTTAAGTAAATTAAAATATGTTCCTCAAGGTGGCCTAAAGGGGTTAATATATTATAAAATACAAGAAATGTTAAAAAATAATGTAATAGTTTTTGTAGATATTTCCCCACAACTTCGGGAAGCTAAAGATAACAAAAATATTAATAAATATCTTGAGGATATTAGTAAAATTATAGGAGTATATTTAGATAACGCTATTCAAGCAGTAAATGAGTTATCTGAAAAATATATTATTTTAGAATTTTATTTAGAAGATGATAATATAGTTTTTAGTTTATCTAATAATTATAGAAATAAAATAAATTTTGATAAAGTAGATAAAGAAGGGTATACAACAAAGGGATATGAACATGGATATGGTTTATCTTTGGTAAAAGATATTATATCTAACAATTATAATTTAACTCAAAAAAGAGAAATGAATGGAATTTATTATGTTCAGAAATTATATATAAAAAAATAAGAGTTTTAATATCTCTTATTTTTTTAAAAGATTATTTAATTAATGATTGAGGACATTCTGGTTCATCGATGAATAACATTACGCAAGCATTTGTTCCCATTTTAGATCCAATGTTACCAATAGCTTCTAATAAACTTGTAAATAAATTTAACATATAATCACTCCTTCCTACCCCTTTATTATTAAACATTTCTGTTTAACTCAAATTATTTTTTAAAATGTAATTTTTATAATTGTTATAACTTAAATGAAACAATTTATAAGTTATTGGAATTATTAATGATATTTCTACATAAATTCCAAATATTATCAGAGTATCTATTGTTTCATTTTTAATTGTTATAGATAATATGACTAATATAGTGCAAAAGATAGTGGATAACAATTTTAATATCATTCTTTTATTTGCGTTGATAAGAGGATGCTTTATAGTGTCTGCTGGAGCATACAAAGTTACTAAAATGATACTTAAACCTCCTAATATACATTTCCAATAAAAAGGAAAAACTACGTATCTCGATATAAAAGGAAGAAAAATAAATAATATCGATGAAGAAATCCAACACATCCAACTTTTTTTTGCATGTAGTCCAAATCCCGTTGCTCTTAGAATATTAAAAAAGATTAACATAACTAACGTTTCTTTAAATATTCTTAAAAGGTAAGCTAAAGAAAAAATAAATATTGCTTTTGTAATAGTTAGATAAAATCCTTCTAAGCCATACCTTAACTCATCTCTTTTTTCATCTGATATATTAGGATTATTATTAGCGATTAACTTTAAACTATAATCTAAAAATCTTTTTTTCATTTTTACCCCTCACAACTAACCTGATTATAACTTTAAAAATTGTCGAAATTTATCATTTTAGTTAATTAGTATTTTAGTTGTGTATTAAATAGCAATTTTATAAAGTGGAAATTAAAAAAAATACCATTCATACACTTTAAATTACATTTTATGTTAGATTTGAAAAAATATTTTATTTCTTTGTTACAATAAATTTGCTTGCTAACAGTAGTACCTAGCTAAGAAGTTTAATATGACAGCAAGTATAAAAATAATGTAGTAATAACTAATATTAGAAGGGAGATTGTTCAGTGAGAGGTAAAGTTAAATGGTTTAATAATGAAAAGGGATTTGGATTTATTGAATATAACGACCATGAAGACATATTTGTTCATTATTCTTCAATTTTGTCTGAAGGATACAAGACATTAGTAGAAGGACAATATGTAGAATTTGAACTTGTTAGAACAGACAAAGGGCTTCAAGCTAAAAATGTGGTGGAGCTTAAAACTACTCTTGTTTAGTAGTTTTTTTTGTGAAATTTAGTTGATAATTTGCTAGTTTGTTAGAATCAATGCTATAATAAAACTAGAAAGGATTGATGTTATGAAATATAATATTAGAGGCAGTAAATTAGAAGTTACTGACGCAATAAGAAATTACATCGAGACAAAACTAAATAAACTAGAAAGATATTTTGAAGATAAGGAGAATATTAACGTAAATGTTCTTATTAAGACTCAGGGTATTGACCAAAAGGTAGAAGTTACGATTCCTATAAAGAAAACTACTTTAAGATCAGAGGAATCTAATAAAGATTTATATGCAGCTATTGATCTTGTAACGGATAAATTAGAAAGACAAATACGAAAAAATAAGACAAGATTGAAAAAGAGAGAGACAAAAGAAAATATAGTTGAATTTATTGATTTTGAAGTTACAGAAGAAGAACAACAAGAAAACACTATTGTAAAAAGAAAAACAATTGATTTGAAACCTATGAGTGAAGAAGAAGCAATTCTCCAAATGAATATGCTAGGACATGAATTCTTCGTATTCGAAGATGCAGATACAAATAGTAATGCTGTATTGTATCGAAGAAAAGACGGAAACTACGGAATTATTGATATGAATAAGGACTTTAGATAGTCCTTTTTTTAATAACATTATAGAAATACTATTATTTTTGCTAAATTTTTGATAAAATGTTATATAGAAAAGGAATGATACAAATGAAATTTTTTAAGAAATTTTTTGATTATGAATATAAAGAATTAGAAAAGTTCAAAAAAGTTGCCGATCAAGTTATGGAATTAGAACCCGTAATTGAAAAGTTAACTGATGAAGAATTAAAAAACAAAACTCAAGAGTTTAAAGATCGTTTGGCTAATGGTGAAGATTTAGAAGATATTAAGGTGGAAGCTTTTGCGGTAGCAAGAGAAGCTGCTTTCCGTGTTATAGGAGAGAAACCTTACTATGTTCAAATTTTAGGTGGACTTGCGATTCATGGTGGAAATATTGCCGAAATGAAGACAGGTGAAGGAAAAACATTAACGTCTACAATGCCAGCTTACTTAAATGCCTTAACAGGTAAAGGTGTTCATATTATTACAGTTAATGAGTATTTGGCAGAAAGAGATGCTAATTGGATGGGAAATATTTATCGTTTCCTAGGATTGACAGTTGGAATTAATTTTCGAGAAAGTACACCAAGAGAGAAACAAGAAGCTTATAATTCAGATATTATGTATACAACAAATAATGAATTAGGATTTGACTATTTAAGAGATAACATGGTTGTAAAAGCTGAAAATAGAGTTCAACGCCCATTAAATTTTGTTATTATTGATGAAGTTGATTCTGTATTAATTGATGAAGCAAGAACCCCATTAATTATTTCAGGTGGTAGAATTGAATCTGCTAATTTATATATTGATGCTGATCGTTTTGCAAAAAAACTAAAAGAAAATGATGGATATATATATGACGAAAAAACAAAGGCTGTTACTTTAGATGAAAAGGGTATTAAAGAAGCAGAAACTTGCTTTAAAGTAGAAAACTTATATGATTTAAACAATACAAATTTAGTTCATTATATTAATCAAGCTTTAAAAGCAAATTATGCTATGAAGCGTGATATGGATTATGTTGTAAGTGATGATAAAATCATTATTGTAGATCCATTTACTGGTCGTTTAATGGCAGGGCGAAATTATTCTGACGGGTTACATCAAGCAATTGAAGCTAAAGAAGGTGTAACTATTCAACAAGAAACCAAAACTTTAGCTACAATTACTTTTCAAAATTTATTTAGAATGTATAATAAATTATCTGGTATGACAGGTACTGCCAAAACAGAAGAAGAGGAATTTAGAGAAATTTATAATATGTATGTTATTACAATTCCTACTAATAGACCTGTTGCTAGACAAGATTATGGAGATTTATTGTTTGCTACCAAAGAAGGAAAATATAAAGCTATTGTAAATGAAATTAAAGAAAGACATAATATGGGTCAACCAGTATTGGTCGGTACTATTGCAGTTGAGACTAGTGAATTAATTAGTTCAATGTTAAAAAAAGCACATATTCCTCATGAGGTTTTAAATGCTAAAAACAATGCTCGTGAAGCAGAAATTATAGCAAAAGCTGGTGAAAAGGGAGCTGTTACAATTGCTACTAATATGGCTGGACGTGGAACTGATATTAAACTTACTGATGAAGTAAAAGAATTAGGTGGATTATGTGTTTTAGGAACAGAACGTCATGAATCAAGAAGAATTGATAACCAATTACGTGGCCGTTCAGGACGTCAAGGTGATCCTGGAATGTCACAATTCTGTGTTTCATTTGAAGACGATTTAATGGTACGTTTTGGTACAGAACGTGCAAAGGATATGCTTGCTCGTATCGGGTTCAGTGATGATGTTTCAATCCGTAATAAAATGCTATCAAATTCTATTGAAGCTGCTCAAAAACGTGTAGAGGGTAATAACTTTGACATTCGTAAAAATTTACTTCAATATGATGATGTAATTAATCAACAAAGAGAATATATCTATGAAAGAAGAAATGAAATATTAGATTCTGATTCTATACATGATTCTGTATTAGATACATTCCATAATTATATTAGTGATTTAGTAAGTAGTCATATTATGCCAGAAGGATATTTAACAGATAATGATTTGTCTGAAATATTAGAATTTTCAAATGAACATTTATTAAAAAAGGATTTATCTGTAGAAGAATTAAAGAACAAATCTATTGAAGAAGTAACAGAACTTTTGTATTCTAAAGTAATAGAAGAATATGAGCAAAAACTTTCTGAAATTCCAGAAGAAATTACAAAAGAATTTGAAAAAGCAATTGTTCTTAGAGTAATTGATACTCATTGGATGGACCATATTAACACAATGTCAAATCTTAGAGAAGGTATTCATTTAAGAAGTTACGCACAAGTAGATCCTTTGAGAGCTTATACTTCAGAAGGATTTGAACTTTATGATGACATGCTTAATACTATTGATAAAGATATTACCATGTATTTGATTAAATCTGAAATTAGACAAAATGTTGAAAGAAAGCAAGTAATTAAAGGGGAAGCCGTAAATGATAATAATAAAGTTAAAAAGGCTACTCCTAAAGTAGTTAATAAGATTGGTAGAAATGAACCATGTCCTTGTGGCTCTGGAAAGAAATATAAGAATTGCTGTGGTAAATAAATCGCAAACCCCAATAAAATAAGCATTTTTAAAAATTGAAAAAATTATCCGTGATTTGTCTAAACAATATAAATCTTGTGAACACAGTGTATTATTAATGAAAGAGGTGATTACTATTAAAATTATTCTAGGCTCTCAAAATAATTCGAAAAAAGAAGCGATAATTATAGCTTTAATAGAATTAGGTATAGATAATTTTGAAATTGAATCTTTAGAGGTTAATTCTTATGTTAGTTCAAAGCCAATAAATGGAGAAATTTTAACAGGAGCACATAATAGAAATCAAGAATTATTAAAGTATTGCATAGAAAATAATATCAATTTTGATTTACTAATTAGTATTGAAGGTGGATATGAGCAAATTAATGATTATTATTTTATAATTACTTATGCGTCTATTATGGATTCAAGTAAAAATGAGTACTTTGGAAAATCACAAGGGTTACAAATAACTAAAGCTATGTTTGATTGGGTAAAGGATGGTAAATCACTAAATAAAGTAATTGAAAAAATAATAGGTAATGAAAATAATAAAAAGGTAAATGGAATAAGTGGATATTTAACAGACAGTTATTACTATAGAAGTTATTTTGATTCAACTGCTGTAATTAGTGCAATTCAATTTATGCAAAATAGTAATAAAACATATAAAAAATTGGAAATGAATTTAAAAAAATAATTTAAATAATTAAAATCACTTATTGTTATGATTTAAATTCAGTGGTGTGTACAATGTCCACAATATGTCCACGTTAGAGAAATACTTATAGTACAGATAGTATCATAAATATGAATAATATAGATGTTACCTAGTTTGATAAATAAAGAAATACGCATAATACTATAAGTATAAATAATACAGATAATATGGGAACATCCACTATCATGTGGCTCAGGGAAAAAATATAAAAACTGTTGTGGTAAATAGCTTATAAAATAAGACTAAACGATTATTTTGTCCATGTAAAAAAGTAGTCAAAATATCCATTTGTCCACATTTTGTCCACGTAAATTTTGGTATGTGGACAAAAAAGTTAATTGTATATAAAATTTAGTGCATTTTTGTGGACAATATATGAATTAAAGAAGTTATTGATATTTAAATATAACTTCTTTTTTTATAATTTATTAGATTTCTATATATTAGAATACATAAGATATTTAAAAATTACATACTATATTTTTGACATTAATTCTTAAAACATATATAATGTATGTGTATTATTATATAGAATAAACATTGTGGGAGTGAAAAGATGGAAAAGACAGTATATCAACAATTATTAGATTTTAAAAAGAAATACCCTATGACGATAGCATGGAGATTAAAAAGTCATGCCAAAGTTATTGAAAAACATTTAAATCCTGGTGAAGAAATATTATATACCTTTGCTGCACAGAAAAATGATAACCCTTTAGATATTATTACAACTTATGCTGTTGTACTTACAAATAAAAGAATTATGGTTGGCTCAAAAAGAGTTTTGTTTGGCTATTTTTTTACCACAATAACACCAGATATGTTTAATGATTTGAAAGTTAATATGGGTATTATTTGGGGTAAAATATATATTGATACGGTAAAAGAATTTGTTACATTTTCTAATATTGATCGTAATGCATTGCCAGAAATTGAAACAAATATTTCTGAATATATGATGAATGAAAAAAGAAAAATTACTCAATCAAATGAAAATGATGAATAGTGGTGATAATATGAAAAAGGTAATACTTACAGGTGTTCGTCCTACTGGGAGACTTCATTTAGGACATTATTTTGGAGCCCTTAAAAATTGGGTAGAATTACAAGAAAAATATGATTCTTATTTTGAAATCGCGGATGTCCAAGCTCTAACAGATAATTTTAATAACCCTGAAAAAGTTAGATTAAATGTTAGAGAAGTTATGATAGATTTTTTATCTGTTGGTATTGATCCAAATAAAGCTACAATTTTTATTCAATCCATGATTCCAGAAATTGCTGAATTAACAATTTTTTATTCAAATTTTGTTACTATGGCTAGACTATATAGAAATCCTACTGTAAAAAATGAGATTGCTCAAAAAAAGCAATTGTTTGGAAACGATGGTGAGAGCGTTACCTATGGTTTTGTTGGATATCCTGTTAGTCAAGCCGCTGATATTACTGTTTTTAATGGCACTTTAATTCCTGTTGGTGAAGATCAATTACCTTTACTAGAACAATGTAGAGAGATTGTTCGAAAATTTAATCATGTATATGGTGATATTTTAGAAGAACCTGAGCAACTACTTGGCAATGTTACGAGACTAAAGGGATTAGATGGTAATGAAAAGATGGGGAAAAGTCTAGGAAATGCAATATATCTTGCAGATGATGAAGAAACCGTTATGAAAAAAGTAATGAATGCAACAACAGATCCTTCTAAAATAAAGAAAGATGATCCTGCTAATCCAGATATTTGTATGGTTTATTATTATCAAAAAATATTTAATGAAAATGTCCAAACTGTTTGTTCTGAATGTAAAAAAGGTGAGAGAGGATGCGTGGCTTGTAAAAAAGAGTTAAGCATGAAAATTATGGAATTTTTAAAACCAATTCAGGAAAAGAGAAAATATTATGAAGAACATCCTGAAATTGTAGATGAAAGTTTAAGAATAGGTACTGAAAGAGCACAAAACGTTGCAAAGCAAAATATGAAAAGAATAAAAGAAAAAATGAAAATCAATTATTTTGATAAATAAATAATAAAAGGGGTTGATATTGTGAAAAATTTAACAATTACTAATGAAGATAATACTAAAATGTCTGTGGATATTGTTCGCTATTTTAAATATAAAAACGATTGTTATTTGATTTATACAATGAACGAAGTGGATGAAAAAGGTTATTTAAAGTTATATTTAGTAAAAGTAATGGAAGAACTTGGATTTCCTGTAGTTTATAATATAAGAGATGATAAAGAATGGGCTTCTATGCAGGGAATTGTAAAAAAAGTTTTAAAAGAAATTAAAAGTAATAAGAAAAAATTATTGGTAGATTTGGACTATAGTGGTATTCAAGGAATTAAGGTTGCAAATCCTAGATCATTTAAACTTGATCAAAAATTAGCAAAAATATTAAGCAATCATTATGATTTTAGTAATATTAATGATCAAATTGTATCAGAAAATTCTGCTGCTGATGGTAATTTAAATGAAATACCTGTTGAATCAGAAAGTGTTCCTCAAACGACTGAAATACCTATTGAACCAGGAAGTAGTCCTCAAGTGACTGAAATACCTTCTGAAAATAATTTAGAATCTATTGATGAAACGTTGTTAAAACAAGGAGCTTTTGATCCAATTTTAGCAGATGGTGTGATAGAATCTGATAACAATGAACCAGATAATTCAACATCAACAGAACCAGCAACAATAGAAAATCACGATTTAGTAACAAACTCTGTGGAGATTAATGAGAATACAAATTTAGATGAAACAGAACAAATTGAAGAATCTGCTTCAAATCCAGTTGATGAATCAGAGCATGAGGTAGAGCTATCTAATTCTGATTATAAGGAATTGTATTTGGCTGAAAAAAAAGAAAGAGAAGCTGTTGAATTGGTATTAGATGATTTATTAGAACAATTGCAACAGTATAAAGATAAATTTGGTAATATTTAAAATGAGAGCTAGTTTAGCTCTTTTTTCATAAAATATACAATATTTCCATAAAATATTGTAGGGGTGAATATATGAAGAATTGTCTTGAGTATTACTATAATATTAAAGTTGATAATATTCACCATGTGGATGATAAATACATGTTTGAAGAAAATGGATATGAATATGTCTTTTCTTCAAATTATAGTAGTCCTAGTGTTATTAATATGCTATATGAATTTAGCAATCAATTGTTACAAAGAGGAATATATTGTAATCAAATTATTTTAAATAAAAACCAAGAAGCTATTACGTCATTAGATGGAAAACAGTATATACTAATTTGTTCTTACAAAGGTTTAAATAAAAATATAACAATAGATGATATTTTTTTATTCAGTCAAATTAATATGAAATATAATTCTTTGAATCATTCGGATTGGAAAAAACTTTGGATTACAAAGCTAGATTATCTTGAATATCAAATTAGTCAATTTGGAATAAATCATCCTGTTCTAAGAAATAGTTTTAATTATTTTTCAGCATTTGTAGAAACTGCTATTCAATTATTAAATGAAATTAATTTAAAGGATGAAAAGTTATTTTTATCACATAGACGTGTAAAATATTCTACCACTTTATATGATTTGTATAGCCCTCTGAATTTTATTGTAGATTATAAAATTAGGGATTTGTGTGAGTATATTAAAAGTCAATTGTTTCAAAAAAAAACTCTATCTGAAGTGATAGAATTGGAAAGTATGACCCATTACTATTTACAAAATTTCAACTTATCAGTCAACGAAATTCAACTTTTTTTTGTCAGATTGTTGTACCCATCCGAATATTTTGACATGTTTGAGGATATTATTACAACAAATATTTCAGATTCTGATAATAAACAGTTAAATCATATTATTGAACTAGCTGACAATTACGAAAAATTTGTTAAGGATATATATAACTATTATTTTGATAAAAATTATTTACCATTTGTTGAGTGGCTACGAGAAATTAATTAATTTTATTTTCATCTTTGATATTGATTACTTCGGTAACTTCTGGCACTTCATCTTTAATTGCCATTTCAATTCCATCTTTTAGTGTAGCGTCAATCATAAGACAATCAGCACATGTTCCCATCATTTTTATGTATACTTTTTTATCTTCATATTTTACAAACTCAATATTTCCACCATCATTAATTAGAAATGGTCTTAATTGATCGATTACATCTATAATTTTTTGTTCATTACTCATAATTTCCTCCTCGTATAATGTAGTTAAGATATTTTTTAACTACTTTTTAATATTTAGATTTTTGTTAAGAGATATCTATAAACTCATTATTTTGTAGATTTCAAAATCTATAAAATAATGTCAGTAGAGATAGAGTGGTTTTAGTTTCCTCCTTGAACATTTGGTTCTTAAATAAGACTAAAGCCTCTTCTTAATTCTGATACTTCATATTATATAGTAACTAATGTAGAAAGTAAATACTTTATATTTGATGGAAGATATGATATAATTCACATAGAGGTGGCATAGTTAGTGGATTATAAAAAAGGGAATATAGTAGATGGCGTTGTTACAGGAATTACATCTTATGGTATCTTTGTTAAAATTGATGAACAATATAGTGGATTAGTTCATATTTCAGAAATATCTTCTAAATTTGTAAATAGTCCTAGTGATTTTGCCAAAATTAATGATCCAATTAAAGTAGTTATTTTAGATATAGATAATCAAAGTGAGAAAATGAAATTAAGTATAAAAGATGTATACAATCATCAAAAGTATAAAAAAAATCATTTTGTTAAAATTGTTGAAACAAAACATGGCTTTGAAACTTTAAAAAAACAATTACCAATTTGGATTCATAAATCATTAAAATCTAAAAAAATTATGAATTGTGTTGACAAACACGAATATTAATGATATATTTAATAGGTCAAGTGTGACGGGCGATTAGCTCAGTTGGTTAGAGCACCTGCCTTACAAGCAGGGGGTCATAGGTTCGAGTCCTATATCGCCCACCATGCGCCGAAATAGCTCAATTGGTAGAGCAACTGATTTGTAATCAGTAGGTTCCGGGTTCAAGTCCTGGTTTCGGCACCATTTTTTTTGGAGAGGTAGCGAAGTGGCTAAACGCGACAGACTGTAAATCTGTTCCCGTCGGGTTCGATGGTTCGAATCCATCTCTCTCCACCACTGATATTGCCTCGTAGCCAAGTGGTAAGGCATCAGACTTTGACTCTGACATGCGTTAGTTCGAATCTAACCGAGGCAGCCATCTTTAATATATGATCTGTTAGCTCAGTCGGTAGAGCATTTGACTTTTAATCAAAGGGTCATGAGTTCGAATCTCATACAGGTCACCATGTGCCTGAGTGGCGGAATTGGTAGACGCACAGGACTTAAAATCCTGCGAGAATCAACCCTCGTGCCGGTTCAAGTCCGGCCTTAGGCACCATCATATGGAGGAATACCCAAGTCTGGTTGAAGGGACCGGTCTTGAAAACCGGGAGGTCGTGCAAACGGCGCAGGGGTTCGAATCCCTTTTCCTCCGCCACTTTTATTATTTATATGATATCGCGGGATGGAGCAGTTGGTAGCTCGTTGGGCTCATAACCCAGAGGTCGGAGGTTCGAGTCCTCCTCCCGCAACCATGGTTCCGTGGTGCAGCTGGTTAACACGTCTGCCTGTCACGCAGAAGATCGCGGGTTCGAGCCCCGTCGGAACCGCCATATTTGGTTTCATAGCTCAGTCGGTAGAGCAAAGGACTGAAAATCCTTGTGTCGGTGGTTCGATTCCACCTGGAAC